>JANNBH010000007.1:0-13097 GCA_031385245.1 Hyphomicrobiales bacterium
AACCCAACCGCCTCGCGCTTAAACTCCGGCGTAAATTCTCGTCTCTGCTTGCTCGTCATAAAGTCCTCCTGTTGTAATTATGCTATCAGAAGTCCCTCCACTTTTTCCGGGTAAGTCCATTCTTAGCACGAGACGGATGGAGGAGCTCGGTGTCCAAAAGCATCCACGGAGATCCCCGCCCGTCTCGCTTCGCGATCCACCCTCCCCACTTCGTGTGGAGGGAGAAGACAAACTTAACAATGTCAAACAGCGGGTCACCGAAGCGACCTGCACATAATCTCATAATAGGATTATATTGTCAATATATATTTTTAATCACATTCATAGTTACATCGCGCAAAGCCGCAATAGTAGGGTTGAGAAGCGCTATGCGATCAAAGCTATCAGGCTGATCTTTCAGAGATTTTCGCAACGCTTTGCCAAAAGCCATTCGCAATTCCGTGCCAAAATTAAATTTTGCGATACGGCTTTCATGGGCCAGTTTCGCCCGCTCGGCCAGTGCAATGCCGCTGCCGCCATGCAAAACCAGCGGCAGTTTTGTCACGGCTTCAATTGCGCGAAGTGCAGTCCAATCAATGCCATTGGTCTTTTCAGTATTCAAATGCACATTGCCAATTGAGATGGCCAATGCATCAGCCCCGCTTTCGCGATCAAAGAGGCTGGCCTCTTCAGGTGATGTCATTGCGGATGCCGCACCATAAACATAACCCACCTGCCCCACCTCGCCTTCAACCGAGACATTGGCGCGGCGGGCAATTTCAACAACTGATCTGGTGAGTTCAATGTTTCGTTCGATCGGCAAATTTGAACCATCAATCATCACTGAGGTGAAGCCGCATTCAATGCCTTCAACACATTCCTTCAAAGTGGTGGCGTGATCAATGTGGCACACAATTGGGACCCGTGCTTGCTCGACCAAATGGCGAAACATCTTTCCCAAGATCGGCACTGGTGTATATTTTCTGGCCCCCGGCCCCGCTTGCAGAATAATTGGAATGCCAGTTTCTTCAGCAGCTTCGACAAAGGCCCGCGCATCTTCCCATCCAAGAACCACAAGCCCTGCAATGGCACGATCAGCTTTCAGCACGTCCTGGAGATTGGCAACAGTCATTTAAATTTCGCAATCATATCCTTGATGCCCGGAATGGTTTCCACTTGATAGGAATGGGTGGGTTGGAAGTATTGCACCAATGGTCTTTGAGAGAGGCCGCCCAGAATTGTGAAGTAATACATTTCATAGCCAGGTGCCGCCACACAAGGATGATAGCCTTGATCAAGTGTAATCGTTGAACCATCGACCAGATGAAAGGCTTCCCCCACTTTGCCGTCTTCACGCTGCACCAACTGCAGGCCAAAGCCATGATTCGGCCGGAAGCGAAAATTATAGGTTTCATCGTGGCGCGTTTCGATTGGCAATCGATCCGTATCATGTTTGTGCGGCGGAAAGCCTGACCATCCCCCAGCACCCACTGTAAACAATTCTGAAACCAACAAGCGGCCCACGCGGTCTTTATATTTGGTGCCGATGATGTGTTTTATTTTACGATGGGTTTTAGTGTCATCAGAACCATATTGAATTTTATCAATATCGGCCACCCGCACGGCAAAGGGCAAAAGCGTTCGCGCAAATTTTGCGCCCGCCACAAAAACCTCGGCACTCTCTGAAGTGCAGGTCATCGTCACTTTAGAAGCCGTGGGCGCATAAACCCCTTCAGGTTCACCATCCCACACATCTACACCACGGTTGCCAATGGCGTTATAGTCCTCGCCTCCAATTGAAACATCAATTGTGCCCGTCGCAGGAACAATTCCAGTTTCATAGCCCGGCACCAGATATTCAAAGCTTTGGCCGCGCCGCAATTTTACAATGTTAAAATAGTTGAGCGGCACCGAAACATCATCAACGTCGACTATGGGTTTATTCTGATTATCAAAGGGTGGAATGTGCATGGGTCACCATAAAATTTGAAAGTTCATCTTGTGTGGGCATGGCAGGCGCGCAGCCAACACGAGTTACCACGATGGCTGCCGCAGCAGACCCTCTGTGTACTGATGATTTTACATTCATACCCTGTGCAAGACTGGTTACAAAAGCCGCCATGAAAGAATCGCCAGCACCCGTTGGCTTTAAGGCCTGCACTTTGAAAATTCCAGTTTCGAAAGATTCGCCATTCGTGAAAGTCACAGAACCTCGCTCACCCATTTTATAAATTACAATTTCTGCATTCAGAGATTTAGCCAGATCAATCCCGCCGCCCATTACTGCAAACTCATCGTCATTGCCAATCACGATGGTGCTGAGTTTTGCGGCGCGCAAACAGGTTTCGCAAGCATCTTCTGGACTTATCCAAGAGTAAGGGCGGTAATCGACATCGAGAATGATTTGCAACCCTGCCTTGCTCGCAAGTTCGATAGCTTTGAACGTTGCACTGCGCGAGGGCTCAATAGCGAGGGCCGTTCCTGTGATAATCAAAGAATTATAATCCGTGTACGGAATGTTATTAACGTGATCGATCGTCAGTTGAAAGTCGGCAGCACCATTGCGATAGATCACTGATTGACAATTTTCAATTCTGGTTTCAACAACCGCCAATGAGTTACGCGCTTCGCCTGCCACAGCAACAACATGTTGTGTGCCCACGCCATATTTCTTGAGTTCGTTGATTGTGTAGCGGCCCACTGCATCAGCGGAAACAACGGTGATCAAATCGGCGCGGCCACCCAACCGCGCAATACCTGCAGCAATGTTGGCGGCTGACCCTCCCAAAGCGGTAGAGAACTTCAAAGCATCTTCAGTGCGGGTTCCAGGCGGATCGGCATAGAGATCGAGTCCAGCTCTGCCAAGTACAAGAAATTTATGTTTACCACTGTTCATAACAAGCGAACTTAGTTACGGTTGAGCCTAAGTGCAATTGGTATGAGCGTTGGTCTATGACAAAAATTGGTATTGGTATTGTAGGTGGCGGCTATATGGGCAAAGCCCATGCCGTTGCGATGAATGCTGTGGGTGCAATTTTCAACACGGCTCTTCGCCCTAGCTTAGAGATGATATGCACCACCACGGAAAGTGGTGCGGTAGAAAAGGCGCGACAATTTGGCTTTGCGCGGTCTACTGCTGATTGGCGGGTGTTGGTTGATGACCCCAAAGTGCAAGCCATTATCATTGCATCCCCACAGGACACCCACCGAGAAATTGCTTTGGCGGCCTTCGCGAAAAACAAGCATGTGTTTTGTGAAAAACCCCTCGGCATGGATTTGGCTGAAAGCCGCATCATGCTAACCGCTGCCCAAAAAAGTGGCTGTGTTCACATGACTGGCTTTAATTATATCCGCACGCCTGCTTCGCAATTGGCACGTGAGATAATTCATTCAGGCGAAATTGGCCGCATTACATCTTTTCGTGGCGAGCACACCGAAGATTTTATGGCTGATCCTAATGAGCCATTTAACTGGCGCTGCGAATCTCGTGCCTCTGGCAATATGGGCGACCTCTCACCGCACATCATCAATGCGGCTTTTGCTTTAATCGGGCCAATTGACTCGTTGATCGCTGATATTGAAACCGTCCACAAAATGCGGCCCTCGCCTCAGGGTGACAAATTGGTCACCAATGATGACCAAGCGCAAATTATGTGCCGTTTTGAATCTGGCGCTATGGGCTCACTGTTCATCAGCCGCGTGGCCACGGGCCGCAAGATGGGTTACATTTATGAAGTGTTCGGCACCAAGGGTGCGCTTCGTTTTGATGGTGAAGATCAAAATGCCTTGTGGCTTTATAAGGGGGATGCCAAGGCCGACCGTCAAGGTTTTACTAAAATTCTAACAGGCCCCTTGCACCCAGATTATAAGCCTTTCAGTTTGGGGCCTGGCCATGGCACGGGTTATCAAGATCAAATTACCATCGAGGCCAAAGATTTTCTCAATGCTATTTTTGATAGAAAATCATGCTGGCCCACATTTGAAGATGGATTATTGGTGAACCAAGTGATTGAAGCTGCCTTCACCTCGCACGAATTGCGGCGCTGGGTGGATGTGAAGTCGAATTAAGAATAGGATTTATAAATGAAGAAATTAAATTGGGGTATGATTGGTGGTGGCGAAGGCAGCCAAATTGGGCCAGCACATCGCATCAGCGCCGCTATGGATGGGCTTTACACCATGGCAGCAGGAGCCCTTGATGCCAACGCTGAAAAGGGCCGTGACTATGCCATGCGCCTTGGCATTGCCAAGGACCGCGCATATGGCGATTGGAAAGAGATGTTGGCTGGCGAGCGCACCCGCGACGATAAAGTTGATCTGGTAACAGTAGCAACTCCAAATTCCACCCATTATGAAATCACCAAGGCGTTTCTTGAAGCTGGCATCAATGTGTTGTGCGAAAAACCGATGACTGTGACTGTGGCGCAAGCCGAAGATATTGTGGCCACCGCAAAACGCTCAGGCGCTATTTGCGCCGTGAACTATGGCTATACCGGCTATGCTTTGGTGCGTCACATGCGAGCCATGGTGGCGCGCGGAGATCTTGGAAAAATTCGGTTGATCAAAGCTGAGTTCGCCCATGGTTTTCATGCTGATGAAGCCGATGCCGACAACCCGCGCGTGCGCTGGCGCTATGACCCAGCCCTTGCAGGCGTTTCAGCCCAGTTTGCTGATTGCGGCATTCATGCGCTTCATATGTCGAGCTTTGTTTCGGGCCAAGAGGCAAGAGAACTCTCAGCTGATTTTGCGTCATGCCTTTCAAGCCGCACGCTTGAAGATGACGCGATGGTGAATTTTAAAATGGATGGCGGAGCGCGTCTGCGGCTATGGACCAGCTCGGTCGCCGTTGGTTCGATGCATGGATTAAACATTCGGGTGTTTGGCGAAAAGGGTGGGTTGCGCTGGGCGCAGCAATGGCCCGATCAATTGTTTTATACACCACTTAATCAACCAACCATAACTTTAGAACGCGGAGGCCCTGGACTCTCGCCAGAAGCGGATCGTGCTTCGCGCATTGCCATTGGCCATGCTGAAGGTATGCCTTTGGCATTTGCCAATATCTATGTTGATTTGGCCGATGCAATCGCGGCAAAGCGTGAAGGTCGAAAAATCAATCCGTTGGCTGATCATTATCCAAAAGCCATTGATGGCTTGCGCTCCATTGCGGCCATTCAAGCCGCTGTTGATTCCAACGCGGCAGGGGGCAAGTGGCTAGATGCGCGGCCCCCTTCATTGAGGTAACTCATGCTCACCATGCCTAAGCCAGATTTATCTATCTTAGCAAAGCGCAGCGAAATTGCTGCCGCCTTGCGCGAGATCGTTTCTGGTGAAGGCGTGATTGACACACAAACTCAAATGCGGGTTTATGAATCCGATGGGCTCACAGCGTACAAACAAATGCCCATGTTGGTGGTGCTGCCGGAAACCACGGAACAAGTTTCGCGCATTCTAAAATATGCTTGTGAGAACGGAATCAAAATTGTGCCGCGTGGTGCTGGAACATCACTCTCCGGTGGGGCCTTGCCATTGGAAGATGGTATTTTGTTGGGTCTCGCCAAATTTAATCGGATTCTCGAACTTGATTTCGAAAACCGCTGTGCTGTGGTGCAACCCGGTGTTACCAATTTGGGCATCACCAAAGCCGTTGAACACAAGGGCTTCTATTATGCGCCTGATCCGTCTTCGCAAATTGCCTGCACCATTGGTGGCAATGTTGCGGAAAATTCAGGAGGTGTGCATTGTTTGAAATATGGCCTCACTGCAAACAATGTTCTCGGCATAGAAATGGTTTTGATCACTGGCGAGATTATTCGCTTAGGTGGAAAGCATTTGGATTCTGAGGGCTATGATCTGCTTGGAGTAATGACTGGTTCAGAAGGTTTGCTAGGCGTAGTCACTGAAGTCACAGTTCGCATTTTACAAAAACCTGAAACAGCGCGAGCGGTTCTGGTAGGCTTTCCATCGAGCGAAGATGCCGGGCAATGTGTGGCTGATATTATTTCGGCTGGTATTATTCCTGGCGGTATGGAGATGATGGATAGGCCTGCTATCCATGCCGTCGAACAATTTGTCCATGCTGATTATCCACTGAATGTTGAAGCATTGCTGATTGTTGAATTGGATGGGCCACAGGTTGAGGTGGATCATTTGATTGAGCGCGTTTCGGCGATTGCAAAAAAAAACAAATCAATGACTTTACGCATTTCAAATTCAGAAGCTGAGCGCGTGTTATTTTGGGCAGGGCGCAAGGCGGCATTTCCGGCGGTGGGGCGCATTTCACCAGACTATATGTGCATGGACGGGACAATACCGCGCAAGAAATTGCCAGAAGTTCTGGCAGGCATGGCCGTGCTTTCCAAAAAATATGATTTGCGTGTGGCCAATGTGTTCCATGCTGGCGATGGCAATTTGCATCCCTTGATTTTGTTCGATGCAAACATAGAAGGCGAGCTTGACCGCGCCGAAAAATTTGGCGCTGACATTTTGCGGCTCTGCGTGAAGGTGGGTGGCGTGCTAACGGGCGAACATGGCGTGGGCGTTGAAAAGCGTGATTTGATGCCGGAGATGTTTTCGCAGATTGATCTTGATCAACAGCTGCGCTTGAAATGTGCCTTTGACGGACAAGGGCTTTTGAATCCCGGCAAAGTTTTTCCAACTTTGCATTCCTGTGCTGAGATGGGGCGTGTTCATGTGAGTGGTGGCATACTTGCTCACCCAGATATTCCTCGATTTTGATGATTTACAAACCCGCATCAGAAATTGAATTGGCAAAGCTGGTTGCTGAAGCATCTTCCCCATTTGAAATTATTGGTGCCGGCACCAAGCGCGTGATGGGCAGGCCGTTGAGAAATTTGAATGTGCTGGATTTTTCGAAATTTTTAAATGTTAAATCTTATGAGCCCGAAGAATTGATTTTAGATGTGGGTGCGGGTGCGGGACTTGCTGATGTTGAAAAGCTCATCGCAGAGAAAAATCAATATCTCGCATTTGAGCCGCCGGATTATTCAAAGCTGCTTGGATCAAAACACAGTGGCACAATTGGTGGCATGTTGGCGTGCAATCTCTCTGGACCACGCCGGATCAAGGCGGGGGCGGCGCGCGATCATATTTTAGGTTTAAGCGCAATTTCAGGACGAGGCGAAATTTTCAAGGCGGGGGCTCGTGTTGTTAAAAATGTAACGGGCTATGATGTGCCTAAATTGATGGCGGGCTCTTATGGCACGTTGGCTGCTTTCACGTCGGTGATTTTTAAAGTGCTGCCGAAACCGGAAACAGAAGTGACACTTGTGTTGCATGGACTTGACGATGCACAGGCGGTGACTCACATGAGTCTAGCCATGCAATCACCTTACGAAGTTTCGGGTGCGGCACATATTCCTGATGTTGGAACATTTTTACGGCTGGAGGGCATTGCACCTTCGGTTGTCTATCGCCGTGGTAGATTAGTGCAGCTTCTCAATAGCAAAATCGAAATTTTGGATGCAAAAAATTCTATGTCTCAATGGCGCAGCATTCGGGATGTGCTGCCATTGGCAGATAATCTCACGCGAATGGTATGGCATATCTCGGTGACACCTTCGCTTGCGCCAACTATAATTGAAAAACTCAAAGCTCAAATTGATCTCCGCTATTATTTCGATTGGGCGGGAGGTTTGATATGGCTTGATACGCCGCACGATGCTGCACATATTATTCGTGCTGCAATTGGTAGCGGCCATGCAACTTTGGTGCGTGCGTCTGATCCCATTCGTAATTGCGCGGAGGTTTTCCAACCGCAGCCTGAAGCACTTGCCGCATTGTCAGCGCGGGTGAAAAATTCTTTTGATCCGCGCGGAGTTTTTAACCTCGGTCGCATGTATAAAGGTGTTTGATGCAAACCCATTTTACGCCTGAGCAATTACAAGACCCGCACATTGCAAATTCCAACAAGGTGCTGCGAAATTGTGTGCATTGCGGATTTTGCACGGCCACCTGCCCCACTTATGTTTTACTGGGCGATGAACTTGATAGCCCACGCGGGCGAATTTATTTGATCAAGAATATGCTGGAAAAGGGCGAGGCCGCCACAGCTGAAACTGTGAAGCATGTGGACCGCTGCCTTTCTTGTTTGTCGTGCATGACCACCTGCCCTTCTGGTGTGAACTATATGCATTTGGTTGATCATGCGCGGGTTCATATTGAGAATACCTACAAGCGACCCTTGTTTGAGCGCGTGCTGCGCGATGTGCTGGGTTTCGTGATGCCACGGCCAAGATTGTTTCGTTTGGCTTTGATCGGGTCTAAACTCGCTCGACCGCTCGGTGCGTTTATTGGTTCAAAGAAGATTTCTGCATTGCTTGATTTAGTTCCGAAAGAACTTCAACCACCGATGCGATTTGGCGCTGCTGGCACTTATGTTGCCGGTGGTCAAAAGCGCGGGCGCGTTGCGCTGCTTATGGGATGTGTGCAAAGCGTTTTGGACCCTGACATCAATGCGGCCACCATTCGCTTGCTCACAAGATTGGGGTTTGAAGTTGTCGTTACCTCTGAGTCTTGCTGTGGCTCACTCACGCATCACATGGGCAAAGAGGCTGATGCCTTGGCACGGGCCAAGCGTTCCATAGATCAGTGGACACACGCCAATGTGGATGCGGTGATCATCACGGCATCAGGCTGCGGCACCACGATCAAAGACTATGGACACATGTTGCGGCTTGACGGGGACTATGCGGAAAAGGCCAAAGCGATAAGCGCTAAAGCCAAAGATGTGACGGAATTTTTGGCAGCGCTTGATCTTCCAAAACAAAATATGGAGCTTCGCATTGCCTAT
The DNA here is from genome assembly GCA_031385245.1 of Hyphomicrobiales bacterium. Classification (GTDB taxonomy): domain Bacteria; phylum Pseudomonadota; class Alphaproteobacteria; order Rhizobiales; family Aestuariivirgaceae; genus Aestuariivirga. The sequence continues at coordinate 8,789 of JANNBH010000007.1, forward strand.
CATGCGGCTTGCTCCATTCAGCATGGCCAGCAGATTAAAGTGCAACCGCTGGCCCTTTTGCGCGGTGCTGGCTTTGATGTGGTGGAGGTGCCGGAGGGGCATTTATGCTGTGGCTCGGCTGGCACCTATAATATCATGCAGCCAGAGATTGCCTCTAAATTGCGCGATCGCAAAGTGGCGAATATACTGTCAACCCAGCCGCAAGCCATTGCCACTGGCAATATCGGCTGCATGACGCAAATTGGAAGTGCCACGCAGATTCCAATCTTGCACACAGTCGAATTATTGGATTGGGCTTATGGTGGGCCTAAACCGGAAAAGCTCCGCTAGCCCTTGTTCTTATAATAAACATCCAAGAACACAGCGAACATCAACACGGCACCCTTAATCACAAACTGCCAATCAATGCCAATTCCCATAATGCTCATGCCATTGTTCATCACACCAATGATAAAAGCACCAATCACCGCGCCGATGATTTTACCAACACCACCCGTAACAGCGGCACCGCCTATGAAACAGGCGGCGATGACTTCAAGTTCAAAACCTGCGCCAGCCTTTGGTGTGGCCACATTCAATCGCGCTGCGAATATCAAACCGCCAAGGGCAGCAAGAGCGCCCATTATGGTAAAGATCCAGAAGGTGAGGCGTTCCGTGTTGACGCCTGAAAGCTTAGCCGCTTTTTCATTGCCGCCCATCGCATAAATGCGGCGGCCGAAAGTGGTGCGTGTGGTGATGAACACAAACAGTGCAATCAACGCAAACATCACGATCAGCACATTGGGCAAGCCCTTATATTGCGCCATAATGAAGCTGAAACCAATCAAAGCAACTGCAATTAAAACATTGCGGCCGTAAAAAATCATCTCTGGTTCTTCAGCCAAACCATGCTGCAATTGGCTGCTGCGCTCTTTGAAATTGAAATAGATGAGAAGCGCCGTGATAAAAGTGCCAATCAGTAAAGCTAGTAAATTAAAGGGTGCGCCAAACATTTGCTGATTGAACGCATCAGTGAGAAAACCTGTGCTGAGCAATTGGAAAGTTTTAGGCAGTGGACCAACCGAAGCGCCGCCCAAAACTGAAAGCGCCAAACCTTTGAAAATCAACATGCCCGCAAGTGTCACAATGAATGCCGGAATTTTATAATAAGCAACAAAATAGCCCTGCGCCGCGCCAATGGCTGCACCTATCGCCAAACAGATAATCGAAGCGGAAACAAAATCAAATTTTGGAATTGTGAAGAGATCGGGATTGGGCGATGTGCCAGTCATCAAAACGGCAGCAACAGCACCAACGAATCCTGAAACGGACCCAACAGACAAATCAATGTGGCCCGCCACAATCACCAGCAACATGCCTAAAGCCATCACAACGATATAACTATTTTGCAAAAGCAAATTGGTCATGTTCACCGGTTTGAACAACGTGCCATTGGTGTTGAATTGGAAAAACACCATGATGGCCAGAAGCGAAAGCAACAAAGCATAGTCGCGGATATTGGCCTTAACAAAGCGCATGAAATCTGGCTTCACTTGTGGTGTGGAAATATCAGTCATTTTATTTGTCCCATGATTTCATTATGGCGCGCATGATTTTTTCTTGGCTCGCCTGTTTAGCGGGCATTTCGCCCACAAATTTTCCCTCATTCATCACATAGATGCGATCTGAAATACCAAGCAGCTCCTGCATTTCAGAAGAAATAACAATCACCGCTTTGCCAGCTTCGGCCAGTTGATTGATGATGCCGTAAATTTCATATTTAGCGCCCACATCAATGCCGCGCGTGGGCTCATCCAATATCAAAACTTCCGGTGCTGTGAAGAGCCATTTTGACAGAACAACTTTTTGCTGGTTGCCACCAGAAAGATTGACCGTGGTTTGAAACACCGATGAACAGCGAATGCCGAGATCACGGCGATATTTATTAGCAATGGCCAGTTCAACCAAATCATCCACAACTGAAATCTTGGAAACACCATCAAGATTGGCCAACGTGATATTGTGTTTGATGTGATCGATTAAAACGAGGCCATAAGTCTTGCGGTCCTCAGTGGCATAAGCCAAGCCCGCATCCATGGCTTTGGGAATGGTGCTCACATCAACTGGCTTGCCGTTGATCAAAACTTCACCGGTAATTTTTTGCCCATAAGCGCGGCCAAAAATTGACATGGCCAATTCTGTGCGGCCAGAGCCCATTAGGCCTGCGATGCCCACCACTTCACCACGGCGCACATGAAGATCAACATTCTTGATCATCTGGCGTTCAACATGGAGCGGGTGATAACAGCTCCAGTTTTTCACTTCAAAAATTGGCTCCCCAATTTTAGCATCGCGCGGGGGAAAACGATCGGTTAGCTCTCGGCCCACCATGGCCTTGATGATGCGGTCTTCACTGATTTTTTCGGCATGGCAATCGAGCGTATCAACTGTCATTCCGTCACGAATAACAGTGATACGGTCCGCCACTTTTGAAATTTCATTCAGCTTATGCGAAATCATAATCGATGAAATGCCTTGCTCGCGGAACTCCATCAGCAACGCTAAAAGCGCATTCGAGTCAGTTTCATTTAAACTCGAAGTAGGCTCATCAAGAATGAGAAGTTTAACTTTCTTATTGAGGGCTTTGGCAATTTCCACAAGTTGCTGTTTGCCAGTGCCCAAATTTGTAATGAGCGTATTGGGGTGTTCATTCAACCCCACTTTTTTCAAAAGTTCTTTGGTGCGCGAAAAAGCTTCAAACCAATTGATAACGCCAAGTTTTGCTGTTTCATGGCCCAAGAAAATATTTTCAGCAATAGAGAGCAATGGCACCAAAGCCAGCTCTTGATGGATGATGATAATGCCAGACTCTTCACTGTCGGAAATTTTGTTAAATTTCCGTTCCAACCCTTCAAAGTGAATCTCGCCCGTGTAAGTGCCATGCGGATAAACGCCGGATAGCACTTTCATAAGGGTGGATTTGCCTGCACCATTTTCGCCAACAACGGCATGAATTTCAGCTGGCCGCACATCAAGAGTTACATCCGAAAGCGCTTTCACACCTGGAAACGTCTTGGTAATGCCGCGCATCTCAAGAATGGGCTGCATCTAACTCCCCTGTCCTATTTAGGTATTAAAAACACGGGCCTCGCAAATTTGCAAGGCCCGGGCATTAACCGATCTTAGTTGTCGATCTTGTCTTGTGTGTAATAACCTGAATCCACCAAAGCTGCTTTAATGTCAGCCTTGCCAACTGTGTGTGGCACGAGCAGATAAGAAGGCACAACTTTCACACCATTGTTATATGTTTTGGTGTCGTTGATTTCTGGTTCTTTGCCGCTGAGAACAGTGTCAACCATTTTCGCAGTCACTTTCGCAAGTTCGCGTGTGTCCTTGAATACTGTTGAATATTGTTCGCCAGCAATCATGCCCTTAACTGAAGCAAGTTCAGCGTCTTGGCCAGTTACGATTGGCATCTTCTGGTCGCCAGTGCCGTATCCAACGCCCTTGAGCGAAGAGATAATGCCACGTGACAAACCATCATAAGGTGAAAGAACGCCAGATACTTTCTTGTCGGTGTAGTTTGCAGACAGCAAGTTATCCATGCGGGCTTGTGCAACAGCACCATCCCAACGCAGAGTTCCAACCTTGTCCATGCCCATTTGGCCAGACACGATAACAATGTCCTTTGAATCGATCATTGGCTGCAGAACTGACATAGCGCCATCATAGAAATAGAAAGCGTTAGTATCGTCTGATGAACCACCGAACAATTCAACATTGTATGGGCCAGCGCCAGAAGCCTTCAAGCCTTCGATCAACGATGTGCCTTGCAACACGCCAACGCCAAAATTGTCGAATGTTGTGTAGTAATCAACATCGCCAGTTTTGGTGATCAAACGGTCATAAGCAAACACCTTGGCGCCAGCTGCATGTGCTTTAGCCAAAATATCTGACAATGTGGAGCCGTCAATCGCAGCAATGATCAAAACCTTGGCACCCTTGGTCACCATGTTTTCGATTTGTGCGAGTTGGTTTGGAATATCATCTTCAGCATATTGCAGGTCAGTGTCGTAACCCATTGCGCCAAATTCCTTGACCATGGATTCACCGTCGGAAATCCAACGGGTTGAAGACTTGGTAGGCATGGAAATGCCGATCAAGCCCTTATCGCCAGCAAAGCTTGTGCCAGCGGCAGCCACAGCAGCGGCAACGCCAGCAACTGAAGCGATGAAATGTCTACGATTTAACATTTTAGTCCTCCCTTAAATAAACAACCAATCTTTGAGACTTATTCTCAGAATTGTGCTGTTATGAGCTGGAACCATAA
>JANNBH010000051.1:0-13715 GCA_031385245.1 Hyphomicrobiales bacterium
CTTCATAACTGGCGGCGTGGTCTCCTCCCTTGGTAAAGGTCTAGCTTCAGCAGCACTGGGTGCTTTGCTGCAAGCGCGTGGCTATAAGGTGAGGCTGCGGAAACTTGACCCCTATCTCAATGTTGATCCAGGCACGATGAGCCCCTATCAACATGGCGAGGTGTTTGTAACCGATGATGGTGCCGAGACCGACCTTGATCTTGGCCACTATGAGCGCTTCACCGGCCGCCATGCCAATAAGGCTGACAACATCACCACCGGCAAAATTTATCAAGAGATCATCACCAAGGAACGCCGCGGCGATTTTCTTGGCGGCACCGTGCAGGTTATTCCGCATGTGACGGATGCGATCAAAGATTTTGTTAAACTTGATAGCGATGGCTTTGATTTCATACTTGTCGAAGTGGGTGGCACCGTGGGCGATATTGAAGGCCTGCCATTCTTTGAGGCCATCCGCCAATTTGGCCAAGAGCAACCGCGTGGGTCTTGCATTTACATTCACCTCACGCTGATGCCTTATATTCCGACAGCGGGTGAACTTAAAACCAAGCCCACCCAGCATTCGGTGAAAGAACTGCGCTCAATTGGCATTCAGCCTGATATTCTCATGTGCCGTGCTGATCGTGAAATTCCAGAAACTGAACGCCGCAAAATTGCACTGTTTTGTAATGTGCGTCCATCAGCGGTCATCCAAGCTTTAGATGTGGCCAGCATTTATGATGTGCCACGCGCCTATCATGCCGAAGGTTTGGATGATGAGGTGTTGGCGGCTTTTGGCATTGAAAATTCCATTCGCCCTGATCTTTCAAAGTGGGATGAGATTACCAATCGCATCACGCACCCTGAAGGCGAAGTGACCATTGCAGTCGTTGGCAAATACACTGGCCTGCTTGATGCTTATAAATCGCTGAAGGAAGCTTTGGTGCACGGCGGCATTGCCAACAAAGTGAAGGTCAATCTGGAATGGATTGAATCGGAGATTTTCGAAAAAGAAGATCCAGCCCCTTACCTTGAAGGCGTTCACGGCATTCTGGTGCCGGGTGGGTTTGGTGAGCGTGGCGCAGAAGGCAAAATCAAAGCCGCAACCTTTGCCCGCACCAAAGATGTGCCTTACTTCGGCATTTGCTTTGGAATGCAAATGGCCTGCATCGAAGCCGCGCGCAACCTGTGCCACATTGAAAATGCCAGTTCCACCGAATTTGGTGAAACCACCGAACCCGTTGTGGGCACCATGACTGAGTGGATGAAAGGCAATGAGCTAGAAATTCGCAAGAGCGGCGGCGATCTTGGTGGCACGATGCGTTTGGGTGCGTTTGATGCGACCTTAAAAGCAGGCTCTCACATTGCTGAAATTTATGGCGACACCCATATTTCAGAACGCCACCGCCATCGCTATGAAGTGAACACCGCTTATCGTGCGCGGCTGGAGAATGCTGGACTTAAATTCGCTGGCCTTTCGCCAGACGGGCTGCTGCCTGAAACGGTGGAATATCCTGATCATCCGTGGTTCATTGGTGTGCAGTATCACCCTGAACTCAAATCAAAACCATTTGAACCGCATCCACTGTTTGCATCATTTATCGCTGCAGCCGTTGTGCAAAGTCGCTTGGTTTAAGATGCGCGCTGGCCCCCACATTAGGGCCTTATTCACAGCCTTGGCGCTGCTGCTTCACATTGGCGTGGCGGCAGCATTTGATGATGTTGGGTTGTTGGCCGCTGAGCAAGAGGCCAAAGGGATGCGCTCTGATCTAGAGCGGGTTCAATCAGTTCTTGATCAACAGAATGTAACCGATGAGCAATTGGCTGATCAGCGCGGTCTGGTTGAAAAATTACGGCTCGCAGCGGTTGATGAAGCTTCAAAGCTAAGTGCTCCGCTGGATGATGTGAATCAGCAACTTGCTCAATTGGGTCCAATCCCTGCCGAAGGGCAGAAGGAAGCGGAAACCATTGCCGCCCAGCGTGTGAGTTTAACTGATGCCGTAACGCGCTTTACCGCTGCCAAAAAACAATTTGAATTGGTGGGCCTCGAAGCTGAGCAAATGTCGAGCAAGGTTTCAGGCTTGCAGCGCACGCAATTCTTCCAGCGTATTTTCAAGGCCGACAAATCAATTTTAAATCCGCAGCTGTGGCGCGATACTGCAACAGGCATGAGCTTGCTCAAAACGCGCGTTAGCAGTTTGCTTTCAACTTGGTGGTTAGAACAAGTACAAAACATGCGGTGGACTGGTTTGCTCATGTTGCCTGCCGCTGCCGCTGTGATGTGGAGTCTGTACCGACTTCGCAATATGAATTTTGGTGGGTTTCTCATCAATAAAAAAACTGACGAAACGTTGGTTTCTCCATTACGGCGTTTATGGCGTGTAGTGTTTGGCGCATTTATTTTACTTGTTGGCATTATCATTTTTTCATTGCTTTTGGTTGTATCTCTCAGCGTTTCCAACTTAAACTCACCCCGCTTTGATTTGATCGTTGAAGCGTTTATTGCCGGATTTTCGCCGTGCGTTTTTCAAACTGGCCTTGCTTATTTAATTTGCTCCCCACGCAATGCTGCATTCCGGTTGATCGCCGTTGATGATCGCACAGCAAAGCTGGTGCCGTGGTTTGTGTTGCTTGCTTCATTTGTACAATCCATGGCCACGCAAATTTCAGGCCTATCTGATCAGCTGCTCTTGCCCGTAAGCTTGCTGGCAGGACAATCTGCTTTTGCCGCCGCTGCTTTAATCGGACTTGCGGGCACTTTGCTTTTAGTTCTCAAAAGGCAATCGAGCAAGACCATCAATGACGTGCCCGAACCACATTATTTTGCTTGGTTTGTCTCTTTCATGCCTGTGTTGTGGTTGCTGCTGGCTATCGCGGTCATTGGGTTGATCTTTGGCTATTTGGCACTTTCATATTTTATTGCAGGTAAAATTCTTGATACAGTATTAGTTGTATTGATGATGGTGCTCATCCATCATTTAATTGATGCACTGGCTGATACATTGCAAAATCCTGCCTCTGTATTAGGCCAAAAACTTCGTGGGCTAACCTCAATGGGAGATCGCGGCATCAGCCGCCTGTCGCTCACCTTCCGCACATTGGCAGATATTTTAGTTATCGTTGTGGGTGTGCCATGGCTGCTTGCCTTGTGGACTGTGACGTGGGTTGATTTTGGTTCATTCGCTAACACTGCAGTGGTGGGTTTCCGTGTTGGCAGTGTAACTGTTTCGCCATTTGATATTGCCAGCCTTTTAGGCATTCTTGCACTTGGGATCATTCTCACACGTTTCATTACACGCTGGCTTGACCGGCGTATTTTAACGCAAACGCGATTGAACAAGGGCGTACAAGATTCCGTGCGAACGGGCGCCAATTACATGGGCTATATTCTAGCGGCGGGTTTTGCGCTCAGTGCCTCTGGTTTTGATTTTTCAAACATCGCCATCATTGCCGGTGCCTTAGGCGTGGGTATCGGTTTTGGTTTGCAATCGATCGTCAATAATTTTGTGTCTGGTCTCATTCTTCTGGCTGAACGACCGATCCGCGTGGGTGATTGGGTGGTGATGGCTGATGTCGAAGGCATTGTTAAGAAAATCAATGTGCGCTCCACCGAAATTGAAACATTTGATAGCTGCACTATCATTGTGCCGAATTCTAATCTCATCACCAATTCAGTGCGGAACTGGACTCACAACGACACATTGGGACGGTTTCTTGTGACTGTTGCTGTGGCCCATGGGTCAGATGTTGATACTGTTGCCAGTTGCTTGATGAAAGTTGCCACTGCACACAGCAAGGTTCTGCGCTTTCCACACCCAACAGTGCAATTGGCACGGTTTTCAAACTATGCCATTGAGTTTGAAACGCGGGGCTATGTGGCAGATGTTTTTGAAGCTGTGCAAGTTGCAAGTGATATACGCATGGCCGTTTACAAAGCCTTCAAAGACAAAGGCATTATTATTCCTTCTATTTCTGAGGTTCCAGTGCGCGCATGAGTGAAGATTTTACGGCACAAGCCATAGCCATCAACAATGATTTTATGGCGCTCACAGGGTTGGAGTTTTTACGCAAAGCTATGGCTAGCGGCAATCAATCTCCCATGGCCAAGCTGATGAATATGCGCGTGGTTGCTGCGGAAAATGGCATGGCACAAATTCACGGCACGCCATCTGAAAAATTCTACAATCCAATGATGCGTGTGCATGGTGGATTTATTGCCACCATGATTGACTCGGCCTTGGGTTGTGCGGTTTTAACCAAAATGCCAGCGGGAATTGGTGTGGGCACGGTGTCTCTCAATGTTAATTTTGTGCGTAAAATTGAAGTAGCAACTGGCCCATTGATGGCCACAGGTACCGTGCTTCATGCCGGGCGCTCAATGCTCACAGCTGAATGCAAAGTTGCAGATGGCGCTGGCGTGCTTTATGCCCATGGCACGGGAACTTTTCTGGTCTATCCAAAATGAAACCAAATAGCATTGTTGCAGCAGGCAACGTTCAATTTTCCAATCATGGGCGCTTGTCGCTCATCGCTGGACCATGCCAAATGGAAAGCCGCGACCATGCCTTTATGATGGCTGAACGCCTTAAAGAAATATGCTCTCGTCTTGATATTGGGTTTGTTTATAAATCGTCGTTTGATAAGGCCAACCGCACCAGTTTAAATGGCAAGCGTGGAATGGGGCTGGAGAAATCGCTTGCGGTGTTCTCTGACATTCGCCAGCATTTTAATTTGCCAGTGATTACGGATGTACATGAAATTGGCCACTGTGCAGAACTCGCTTCGGTTGTTGATATTTTGCAAATTCCGGCATTCCTTTGTCGGCAAACTGACTTACTCATCGCCGCCGCAAAAACTGGCAAGGTGGTGAACGTAAAGAAGGGCCAATTTTTGGCCCCATGGGATATGAAAAATGTGGTGGCGAAAATCACCGACTCTGGCAACCCCAATGTGATGCTCACCGAGCGTGGTGCAAGTTTCGGTTATAACGCTTTAGTTTCTGATATGCGGTCTTTACCAATTATGGCCGAGACGGGTGCGCCAGTCATTTTCGATGCAACCCATTCTGTGCAGCAACCAGGTGGGCAGGGCACCTCAACAGGCGGCGACCGTCGCATGGTTCCGGTGTTGGCACGCGCAGCTGTGGCTGTTGGCGTGGCAGGTGTATTTATTGAAACCCACCAAGACCCCGATAACTCGCCCTCTGATGGACCCAATATGGTGCCGCTCCATGAGATGGAAAAACTCTTGTCGAAATTGATGGCATTGGACAAGATCGCCAAGAACTAAAGAAAGGCAATACGTAAAGTGAATTCTCATTCAGCCCAGTCAGGCTCAAATGCACCACCCCGCAACGTGGGTACAGAATTGAAGCTGCCGTGGTTTGAAAAAATTCAAGTGAACACATCGGCCACGGAACGCCGCTCCGCAACCTATGCCACGCGCCGCACAGTGAAGAAGGAATATCAAGCGGCATGGCTGGTGAAAGCCCTGCAATGTATCGATCTCACTACACTGGCGGGGGATGACACACCTGCCCGCGTGCACCGTCTTTGTGAAAAAGCCAAGCGCCCTTTGCGTGATGATATTGTTGCAAAGCTTGGTTTGAGTGAAGCGCCCAAGGTGGGGGCCATCTGCGTTTACCCTACCATGGTGCTCCATGCGGTGAAAGCTTTGCGTGGCAGTGGCATTCCTGTTGCATCTGTAGCCACGGGCTTTCCGTCGGGCTTAACTCCTCTCCCCTTGCGCCTTGCCGAAATAAAATATGCAGTGGACGAAGGTGCAGAAGAGATCGACATTGTAATCAACCGCGCTCTGGTGCTTAGCCAAGATTGGCAAGCGCTCTATGATGAGATTTGCGCTATGCGTGAAGCCTGTGGCCACGCACACATGAAAGCAATTCTCGCAACGGGCGATCTTAAAACTCTTCGCAATGTTTATAAGGCTTCCATGGTGGCGATGCAGGCTGGCGCAGATTTTATAAAAACCTCCACAGGCAAAGAAGATGTGAATGCCACATTGCCAGTGAGTTTGATCATGCTGCGGGCTTTGCGTGATTACGGCGAACACACAAATTTCAAAATCGGTTTCAAACCCGCAGGTGGATTGAAAACCGCGAAGGATGCAATGAACTGGCAAATTTTGATGAATGAAGAATGCGGAAGGCGCTGGCTGGAGCCTGATCTCTTCCGTATCGGGGCAAGCTCTATGCTGGCTGATATTGAACGCCAGCTCGAACATTATATCACGGGCCGATATTCAGCTCTCACCCATCACGCTCTCGCTTGAAGGAACATTTAAATGCCAAGCGTATCAGAAATTATGAACACTATGGATTATGGTCCCGCACCAGAATCTAACGCGCATGTTAAAGAATGGCTTGGCTTTCACAAGTCTGGCTTCAGCCATTTTATTCATGGCGTATATTTAGAAGTCGACAAAAACAAAAAAATAGAAGTGCAAAATCCGGCTACCAATGAAGTGTTGGCCCATGTGTCCAATGGCACTGCGAAGGATGTTGATGAGGCCGTTGCCTCGGCCCGCAAGGCTTTCAAAACGTGGTCGAAGCTCACAGGCTTCCAACGCGCCAAGCATCTCTATGCGCTGGCCCGCCACATTCAAAAGCGCGAACGTTTTCTCAGTGTTCTCGAAACCATGGACAATGGCAAAACCATTCGTGAAAGCCGCGATATTGATATTCCCTTGGTGGCCCGCCATTTTTATCATCACGCAGGCTGGGCCCAACTGACAGACACTGAATTCAAGGGTTATGGCCCGGTGGGTGTCTGCGGTCAAATCATTCCATGGAATTTTCCCCTGCTGATGCTCGCGTGGAAAATCGCACCTGCTTTAGCGGCGGGAAACACCGTGGTTTTGAAGCCAGCCGAATTTACGCCTCTCACCGCTTTGGCCTTTGCTGAAATTTGCAGCGAGGCTGGCCTGCCAGCCGGCGTTGTTAATATCGTAACCGGCGATGGCGATACGGGTGCAGCATTGGTGGCCCACGCTGACGTGGATAAAATTGCCTTCACCGGTTCAACCGATGTGGGCCGCCTTATCCGCCAGCAAACGGCCGGCAGTGGCAAAAAATTATCGTTGGAACTGGGCGGCAAATCGCCCTTCATCGTTTTTGAAGATGCCGATTTAGATGCCAGCGTTGAAGGTGTCGTGGATGCTGTGTGGTTCAACCAAGGCCAAGTGTGTTGCGCTGGCACACGGTTGCTGATGCAGGAAAGCATTGCTGAGCCATTCATCGCCAAACTCAAGACCCGCATGACCAAATTGCGTGTGGGCGATCCGTTAGACAAATCCATTGATATGGGGCCACTGGTAGACCCGGTGCAATTGCGACGCGTTACAGCCATGGTGAAACGCGGTGAAGCCGAAGGTGGCACGCTGACGCAAGCGCCTTGCCCGCTGCCGGAAAAAGGCAATTATTTTGCACCCTCGCTGTTTACCAATGTGGATACGTCCTCCAGCGTGATGCAGGAGGAAATTTTCGGACCCGTAATTTCCGCCATGACCTTCAGAACGCCGGATGAAGCAGCAGCCTTGGCCAATCACACCCGTTATGGTTTGGCCGCTTCCATTTGGTCAGAAAATATCAACGTGGCTTTAGATGCCGCAGCCCGCGTGAATGCCGGTGTGGTGTGGATCAACTCGACTAACCTATTTGATGCCGCCGCAGGTTTCGGTGGTTACAAAGAAAGCGGCTTTGGCCGTGAAGGGGGCAGGGAAGGACTTTATGAGTATCTGAAAGCTGATGCAGCACCGCTCAAATCCAAAGCCAACTCCGCTGCCAAACTCTTCGCAACCACCACATCGGAATTAAAACACACCGAAGCAGGCAGCATTGATCGCACGGCCAAAATGTTTATCGGCGGCAAACAAGCCCGACCTGATTCAGGCTATAGTTATGAAGTGATCAGCCCCAAAGGAAAGGCGATCGGACTTGCTGGCCTTGGCAACAGGAAAGACATTCGCAACGCCGTTGAAGCAGCAAGAGGTGCTACTGCTTGGGCAAGCGCCTCCGCCCATAACCGCGCTCAAGTGCTTTATTATATCGCCGAGAATCTAAGCGTCCGTGCTGACGAATTTTCCAAGCGCCTAGTGCAAACAGGGCAAAGCGCCAGCGAAGCCAAACGCGAAGTTGAAGCCTCGCTCGAACGTATCTTCTTCTATGCCGCCCACGCTGATAAGTATGATGGACGCATTCATTCCACCAACAGTAAAAAACAAACCACGCTGGCCATGAATGAGCCTTATGGCGTGATGGCCGTAGTCTGCCCTGATGAAGCGCCATTGCTTGCCATGATCTCATTGCTCATGCCAGCCCTTGCCATGGGCAACCGTGTGGTGCTGGTGCCGTCGCAATCGCAACCATTGTTGGCCACAGATTTTTATCAAATCTTGGAAACATCTGATGTCCCAGCAGGTGCAGTTAACATCATCACGGGTGCTCGCAATGAATTGGCCAAGACATTAGCCGACCATGATGAAGTAGCTTGTATGTGGTATCACGGTGATAAGGAAGGTGCCGCCATGGTTGAAAAATCTTCAGCCGGAAATCTCAAATCAACGTGGATCCTGCAAAATTGGAACACCACCGCAGGAACAGAATTCCTGCGTCATGCAACACAGGTAAAAAACATTTGGATTCCCTATGGGGAATGAAGCCGCCCGCAAGGCCCACCCCGCATAACCTTTAACGCACCTGCAGCAACATCAAGCATAAGTGTTGCCAGGGTTTCATATTGCTCGTTGGCTGCAACGTGTGGATTATGATGGCAGCACACGGCACCTTCACCACCAGAATGGCTGGCCATTATGGCGAGGATTTTTTCAATCGATACATCACCAAGCGCCCACAGCTTGCGCTGTAAATAAGCGTGCCGCAGCAACGTATCAGGGTTGGCTTTGGGTTCTGTATCTTGTTGCCGCGCCATGCTTGCGATGAAGTGATTGGTGTGAACAATAAATCCCTTATCGTCCGGCAGCACAAATCCTGGCCCCCCTGGAAAGAGTTCAACCGTCATCGCCGCCGCCGCGCCATCTTCATAAGACACAAGATTGATGGAACTTGATGCTGAAACATCGGCAGCCGCCAACATTTGTGCCGCGCGTGCAATGTTTGGCGCGCTATCCAAAACCCAGCGTGCCGCCACATGCACGGGCACCCCAATTTTTCGGCCATCACTGGTGTGATGCAGAATTGTAAACAACAGCCCAAGCCCGCGCGTATTTAATCCGGCCTTTCCAACAATACCATATTCAGTCATGGTTTTAGTGATACTGCCATCGGCAAGTGGAATCTCCCACACCAACCACCCATCGCGCAATCCATAAAACCAATCCCAAGTTTGCGCCGCGAGTGGAGTGCGCTCATCAGCAGGCGTATATGTGATCGCGGAACATTCACTGCGCTGAGGCGCATTCAGCATTGCCAAAATTTCCGTGCGTGCATTCAACATGCCAATGAGGGCCGCATCAACACCCGCACCAGCGGCCATGCCGCGCATTTCTTGCAATAAAGGTGGTGCAAACTGCGCGGTGACAGCCAAACATTCACCTCCAGCGATCAAATTGGATGTTTCATCGCCTCCCAATCTTGCAAACATTTGGGTGTAAATTTTAATGTTGGCTTTAATCTGCTGTGCATGAGCAAGGCCAAATTCGCGGCCACGCGCAAATGGATCAAGCTCTGTCGATCGAAATAATTTTAGCATCACATCAGCCTAGCCAACACACCATTAAAATCAAGAGTCTTGAAAACATCAGATAGAACGATCAATCTGCCGCAAAGATGGAGTTTACACCAATGTTAAAAACCTGGGCCGAATTGGCACCAAATTTGATTGCCGTGGCCATGGGAAGAGAGCCAGCAGACACTGTAATCCGCAATGGCGCTTGGGTGAATGTGCATTCGGGTGAAATCATCCCCAAAACTGATGTGGCAATCATCGTCGGCCGTTTTGCTTATGTCGGCGAGAATGCCACGCACTGTATTGGCCCTAAAACCAATGTGATCGATGCCGCTGGCCGCTATCTTGTGCCCGGCTTTTGTGATGGCCACATGCATGTGGAAAGTGGTTTGGTGACTGTCACCGAATTTGCCCGCGCCGTCATTCCGCATGGCACCACATCAATGTTTATTGATCCGCATGAAATTGCTAATGTGTTGGGCTTGCCCGGCGTGAAGCTCATGCATGATGAAGCCACGGGCCTTCCCATCAACGTGATGGTGCAAATGCCAAGCTGCGTGCCCAGTGCGCCAGGATTGGAAAATGCCGGAGCAACATTGGGTGTGGCCGATGTTGTTGAGGCAATGACCTGGCCGAATATCATTGGCCTTGGCGAAATGATGAACTTTCCGGCTGTTGTGGCGGGCGATGCCACCATGCTTGGAGAGATTGCCGCAACACAACGCGCAGGTAAAACCGTGGGCGGCCATTATGCCTCGCCTGATTTAGGCAAGCCATTCCATGCTTATGTAGCTGGAGGTCCTGCTGATGACCATGAAGGCACCAAAGCTGAAGATGCCATCGCTCGCGTGCGCCAGGGCATGAAGGCCATGCTACGTTTAGGTTCAGCCTGGTATGATGTGGCAGCACAAGTGAAGGCGATCACAGAGTGTGGTTTGGACTCGAGAAATTTTATTCTGTGTACGGATGATTGCCATTCAGGCACGCTTGTCAATGAAGGCCACATGAACCGCGTGGTGCGCCATGCTATAGCCCAAGGGTTAAAACCCATCACTGCCATTCAAATGGCCACGCTGAATACAGCCGAACATTTTGGCTTGGCCCGAGAATTAGGGTCAATAACACCGGGCCGCAGGGCAGATATGATCATCACTTCGGATCTCGTTTCTTTGCCAATTGAAATGGTGATGGCGCGTGGCGTGGTGCTGGCTGAACATGGAAAATTAACTGCCGATATTGCGCCGTATGCCTATCCTGAATCCGCCAGAAATTCCGTCAACATGAAGCGCGAACTCAGCGCGGCTGATTTTGATATCAGATCACCCAGCGGCGCCAATGAAGTCACCGCTCGGGTGATCGGCGTAATTGAAAACCAAGCGCCCACCAAAGCCTTGGAGCGCACCTTAAAAGTTGCCGATGGTCTGGTTGAAATGGACCGCACCAATGATGTGTGCCAGATTGCGGTGGTGGAACGCCACCGCGCAACGGGGCAGGTGGTCAATGCTTTCGTGTCCGGCTTTGGCTATAATGTGCCCTGCGCCGTGGCCAGCACCGTGGCCCATGATGCCCACCACATGATTGTGATTGGCACCGATAAAGCTAACATGGCGATTGCCGCTAACACACTCAAACAATCCAAAGGCGGCATTGTGGTGGTGCGCGAAAGCAAGTTGATTGCGCTAGTTGAACTTACCATTGCTGGCCTTATGTCCGAGGAGCGTGCTGAAATTGTTGCGGCCAAAGCGCAAGCAATGGTTGATGCAATGGCCTCATGTGGCTGCACATTGAACAACGCCTACATGCAGCATTCCCTGTTAGGACTCGTGGTCATTCCAGAACTCCGTATTTCTGATCAAGGCCTGATTGATGTGACGCAATTTAAGAAAGTCGATTTGTTTAAATGACAAAAATGGCAATGGTTTTTGATGGTCATAATGATGTGCTGCTGCGGCTTCACGAGAAGCAAAAACTAAGAGTGGAACTAGATTTCGTTTTGGGGGATGGCGAGGGTCATATGGATTTGCCACGAATGCGTGAAGGCGGCTGTGGCGGTGGCTTGTTTGCAATTTATCTTCCCAATGATGATGTTCTCAGGAACTTGAATGATTTAATGGCGGGTGCTGAATTTGCTGTACCTTTGCCTGAGCCAATTGGTGTGAATGAAGCCTTGCCAATTGCACTGTCTATGGCTGCCATTTTACACCGCATTGAGAAAGCATCAGCTGGCGAATTTAAAATCTGCCTCAATACGGTTGATCTAAATGCCTGTGTAGCTTCTGGCACGGTGGGCGCGGTAATGCACATGGAAGGTGCCGAAGCCATTGATAAAGATTTCAATGCGCTCGAGGTGTTCTATGCTGCAGGATTGCGTTCATTAGGGCCAGTGTGGAGCAGGCCAAACATATTTGGCCACGGTGTGCCATTTCGCTTTCCAAGCACGGGCGATACGGGAGCAGGTCTGACAGATACTGGCAAAGCTCTCATAAAAACTTGCAATGATATGGGCATTGCCATTGATCTCTCGCACATCACCGAGCAAGGGTTTTGGGATGTGGCTGCAATCAGTGACAAACCATTGATCGCTTCACATTCTAATCCATATGCGTTGTGTAAAAGCTCAAGAAATCTATCGGACAAGCAGCTTGATGCCATTGCCGAAAGTGGTGGTCTGGTTGGTTTGAATTTTGCAACATGCTTTCTAAACGCAGACGGGCAGGGCGACACCACCACTTCATTTGAAACTATGCTGCGCCACTTGGATTATCTCATCGAAAAACTAGGCGTTGATCATGTGGGTTTCGGCTCTGATTTTGACGGCGCTGATATGCCAGATGTAATCGGCGATGTGGCGGGCCTGCCTGCATTGATAAATGCCATGCACAAGCATGGCTATGACCATGCCACTTTACAAAAAATCTGCCATGAGAACTGGATAACCACACTGGATAAATGCTGGCGCTAGTATGCAGAAAAGTTGGCTGGGGCGGGAGGGGCCTAATCCCTGTTAACCTCAAACATCGAAAGCACTGAACTAAAAGGAGAAACTGTGCGAAATCGGTGGACTTTATTGGTGGACTTTTGAAGGGACTTTTTCCATTGGAACGTGATTTGACAAACTTGGAACTGCGGCAAGGCATTTGGTTTGCGCGAGTGACGGTCCCTCTCAAACATCGGCAAGCATTGGGCGGCAAACAAAAGCTCTTTCGCTCCCTCAAAACTCATTCACTGCGCAAGGCAAAGGAAGATCGGGCCGATGCCATTGTTGCGTTGAAGGCGAAGATCAAAGAGAGTTTGGGCCAGTCTGTAGGGGCAAAGAGTTTCGCATTCGGATTGGAACCGCTGCGGGTGGGCCAAGAGTTCAGAAAGAGAACTGAGGAAGCTGTGAGCGAAGACGATTACGCGAAGGCTGCGGCAATCTCAATCGAGGCGATGGACCGTGAAGAGGAATTTAGTGCTGGGCCGAATGGGCGCTTCGTCGGACAAACGATGTGGCAAGTTGCAGTTGGTGCAATTGCTATCAATGAGCACCTCGAACGATGGCTCAAAGAAATGGCGTTCAAGGAGCGAACCAAAGCTGACCGCAGAATGGCAATCCGCGAGTTGCTTGCATGGCTGGCGGGCAAGAACATTGTGGGGACGGTCGCAGAAGTCGATAGCAAGATTGCGGGTGATTTCAGATTGCAAGCTTTAGAAGGGATGCATCCGAGGACCGCCAACAAGAGGCTGGAGAGTCTCCGTGGTTATTGGAAATGGTTAGAGGGGCTTGGCCTTGCACCTGATAATCCGTGGATTGGCAAGTCTATATCAGAGCGAGCTGTTAAAGACGAAGCGCTAGAACGACCATTCAGTGATGATGAGTTTATCCGACTCTTTGCTGGCGGTTCAACATGGCAAATTGGACTTACCCGGAAAAAGTGGAGGGACTTCTGATAGCATAATTACAACAGGAGGACTTTATGACGAGCAAGCAGAGACGAGAATTTACGCCGGAGTTTAAGCGCGAGGCGGTTGGGTTGTTGGCCAGTAGTGGCAGAA
>JANNBH010000065.1:0-62886 GCA_031385245.1 Hyphomicrobiales bacterium
AACCTTCAAATGCGGAAGGATGGCCGAGTGGTTTAAGGCACACGCCTGGAACGCGTGCGTAGGTTAATAGCCTACCGAGGGTTCGAATCCCTCTTCTTCCGCCATTTTTTGATGGATGCACAATGGCCAGCAACACTGATTTTGAAATCTATCTCGTCTCGCCCCCAGGCCTAGAGGCCATTTTGTTTGATGAAGTGAAATCCAAAAACTTTAACGATGCAAAGCAAGTGCTGGGTGGTGTTAGCATTCAGGGCGGCTGGCCGGAGGTGTGGCGGGCCAATCTTGAGATTCGTGGCACCACGCGCGTGCTGGCGCGCATTGGATCGTTTCATGCTGGGCATTTGGCGCAGCTTGATAAACTTGCGCGCAAATTTCCATGGGGCGAATTTTTACGAAAAGATGTCGCCCTAAATGTTGAAGTCACTTGCAAAAAATCACGCATCTATCATGCAGGTGCTGCGGCCCAGCGCATTGAAACGGCTTTGCGCGAAGAGTTTGGTCCAACTATTTCCGAAGATGCCGAGGTGAGCATTAAAGCCCGCTTTGAGGATAATCTCTGCACCATCAGCATTGATACATCAGGCGAGTCTCTGCACAAACGCGGCCACAAGGAAGCCATTGGCAAAGCGCCGATGCGCGAAACCATGGCCTCATTATTTTTGCGCCAATGCGGTTATGACGGCAATGAAACTGTGGTGGATCCCATGTGCGGCTCTGGCACATTCATCCTCGAAGCTGCCGAAATTGCCGCAAACTTAAATCCGGGCCGCACGCGCAAATTTGCATTTGAACAGCTCAAAAGTTTTGATCCAAAAGCGTGGAAGAAAATGTGTGATGCAGCACTGCCCAAGCCAACTGAATTGAAATTCTTCGGCAGCGACCGCGATGCTGGGGCGATTAAAATGTGCAAAGCCAATGCTGAACGCGCTGGCATTACAAATTCAACAATTTTTCAAAACCATGCCGTGAGCGATCTCATGCCGCCGCCGGGAGAACCAGGATTGATCATCGTCAACCCGCCTTACGGCACCCGAATTGGTGATAAGAAGCCACTGTTTGCGCTCTATGCCGCGTTGGGCAAAACTCTTTCAACCCGCTTTAAAGGCTGGCGCGTGGGCGTTATCACAGCAGATTCGTCATTGGCCAAAGCGACAAGTTTGACATTCGCAAAGCCGGGCAAAGCTGTTTCTCACGGTGGCTTGAATATCACTTTGTTTCAAGCCAAACTATAATCACCAGATGAAAATATCCCGCGCCCTTCCGTTTTTAGTATTTGCCGCAATCGCAGTAGCAATGGCATTCGGATTGCAACGCGACCCCAAACTTATTCCATCGCTGTTGATCAACCAACCCTTGCCAATTTTAAGCTTGCCCGCACTGGATGCTAAGCAACCACGATTTGAAACAGCCAAGTTGATTGGGGCAAAACCGCTTCTGGTCAACGTGTTCGGGTCTTGGTGTCCAAGCTGCCGTTATGAGCACCCATTCCTGATGCACATTGCCAACGATAAGCGCGTCACCTTGGTTGGTATTGATTGGAAAGACACTACGGAAAACGCAAAAAAATATCTTGAAGACTTTGGCAATCCCTTTGCCCAAATCGGGTTTGATGACACCAGCCGCGCTATCATTGATCTGGGCGTGACAGGTGCGCCAGAAACTTTTGTTGTCGATACCAAAGGAGTAGTGCGGTTGCGATTAACCGGGCCTTTGACGGAAGAGATTTGGAATGCAGAAGTGGAGCCATTGCTCAAATAGTTTCTAAATTGTCTGAAACACCAAACTAGCAGCCCCCACCAAGCCCGAATTGCCACCAAGCTTTGCTTTAACAATGGGCACAGATTTAAAGGCAGGCATGGCACTCAAGTGTATTTGAGCGACAATACCAGGGGCCAACATTTCAAACTCGTGTGACAATCCCCCACCCATGATCAGCACATCAGGGCTAAAGAGATGCAACAAGCTTGAAAAACCCATGCCCAAAATCTTGGCTTCTTCAGCCACCAATTCTAGCGCCAATGCATCACCAGTTTTGGCGGCAGCAAAAACTGCGGGGCTGGTAATCTCCTCACCATTAAGACCTAATATTGAAGTGGCATGACCGCAGGCCCGCTTACGCGCCCGTGCTGTGAACGCTGGGCCTGCGCCATACGCTTCAAAACATCCTTTGGTGCCACAGCCACACATATCGCCATCTGGCACAATTATCATATGGCCCACATGGCCAGCCATGCCGCGCCGCCCGCGCATCACACGGCCATCAACAATAACGCCGCCACCAATGCCAGTGCTCACCGTCACATAAACAACATTTGAAAAGCCCACGCCCGCACCCAAGCGCCATTCGCCAATGGCCGCGGCAATGCCATCATTTTCCAAAACTACCGGATAAGAAATGCAAGCGCGCAAGGCTGCCCCCAAAGCAAATTCACTAAAGCCAGTGATGGTGGGCAGTGATAGGGCAATGCCTTTTTCTGTGTCGAGCGGTCCTGGCGATGAAACCCCTACTCCAAGAATTTCTTTGCCCGCGGCTTTGCCTGAAATAGATTTCACCAAGAGTTCAATTTGGCTGACGACAGCTTCAGGACCGCCCTGAGCATCGGTCAGCACCTGTTCACGTTCTAAAATATGCCCATTGGAATCAACAATTGCAGCCCGCACTTGCGTTCCACCCAGATCAACCGCAATGGCATACTTCAACATCTTTTAAATCCCATGCAACCAATTCATGCGCGCTGCCAAATCTGGCGCAGCAAAAGCCAAAGAGCCCAGCACTACAGTTTCAGCACCTGCAGCGCGAAGCAGCGGCACTGTGTTTTCACGAATGCCACCATCAGCCGCAAGCACAATTCTATGCTGAGCACCGCAGTCAGCTATCAATTTCTTCGCAACACCTAACCGCTGTGGTGCGTGTTCATTGAGGCCCTGACCTTTCACGCCAATTGCGGTTCCTAGCAAAGTGAGAAAGCGCAACTGCGACACAAACGGTGCAACTTTTTCAACCGAGGTTTCAACACGCAGCACCATGCCTGCCGCCACATTGCGTTTTTGCAAAAGCGCCAAAGCTTCTTCTGCCACCGCTGAATTTTCAACATGAATGCTAATCAGATCAGAGCCTGCATCACAAAATTGCTCAATCTGCGAAAGCAAAATATGATCAGCCACCATGAGATGAACATGAATGGGCTTTTCTGAAATCTTGCGGACCGCCTGAACCAAGTCAGGAAAGAACAACATGGCAGGCGCAAAATGCCCATCGGCCACATCAATGTGCAAAACATCAACAAAAGATTCAACGCGTTGCAAATCATCTCGCACTCGCACCAGATCAGCAGACCACACGGAAAATTCGGCGATGAGCCGTTTGGTGGGAAGCTGTTCAATCCAATCATGCGCCACGAGAGAAATCCTTTTAAATTTGTGAGTTCAAAAACTGTGCAACTTGCTCTGCTTCACTTGCAGTTAAACCATGTGTGATCAAAGCTCCATTGAAACCGCCTGATCTGAGGCACGAAATATAATGCCTGTAGTCCAAACAGCCCTGCCCCGCAGCAGTAAAGGAACCATCAATTTTACGGTCTTTAGCATGTGCCATTGCGATATTTTCGGCCAAGAGTTCAACTGATGATGAAATGATGGATTTTTGTTCTTCAAGCGAAACCGATTCAAATAAATTGGCGGCATCAAAAATAATTTTCAGGCGCGGGCTTTGCATTTCATCAATGAGCAGCTTTGCTTTGACAGCTGAGTTCACCACATTAGCAAGCTCAGGTTCAATGCCTAATACTAAATTGTAGCGCTCGGCGATGGTCAATGCCTTTGCCATTTCCGAAACTAAATCGCGCCATGCTTCAGGTGAGTTGTTTTCAGAATGCCACTGCCATTGGCCAGTAGCATGGCGTGTGCCGGTGCAAAGCGTGAGCAGCGAGGTGCCCATCGCAGCACAGCGGGCGGCCATAATCTCAAGACGCTGTAAACCAAGTTTGCGAACAGTCACATCAGGATGAACCATATTGTAAGTGGCAGAGAGGGCCGCAATCTCAATGCCGTTTAATTTTGCAGCGTAGTTCACCGCTGTTGCAATTTGAGGGCTAATCTCATCGGGCATTGAAGCCAAGCCAGAGCACGCCATATTATATTGCACCATTGAAAACCCGGAAGCCCTTGCCGCTGAAAAAACAAGTGATGGATCCGTGCCGTCAAAAGTCTTGGCGAAAATTCCCAGTCTCATCAAACGCCGCCTGAAACATCAGCCAGTGCCACGCGTTTTCCCGTTTCGACTGAACGCGCAATTGCAACCATCGCTCGCACCGAAGCAATGCCATCATCAACTGTGGCCCCTTCCATTTTTGCACCATCAAGAATGACCCGCGCAAAACCTTCCAACTGCCGGCGATAAAAGTGACCGTCAGCACCTAACACGCGGGTGGTGGCCCCTTCTGCTTCACGGAAAATATCAACGTCGCTCGATTTATAATACCACGGATTATAAGTCTTGCCGATCACACTGCCGTTTTTTCCGTAAATCTGAAAACCTTCATGCCAATCCATCCGCACCGCAACAGTAAGATCGAGATGACCCAGTGTGCCAGAAGCAAATTCCACATCCACAAACCAGCACCACATTCCACCACGTTCAGAAAGCCGCGCTGAAACTGCAACAATATCACCCGCAAAATAACGCGCCGTGTCGATCAGGTGGCAGCCATGGGCCAGCATGTAATAGCGGCGCAAATCGGCTTTGGGATTGGTCGATGGTTTGCGCGCATTGGCACTTGTCACCATCAGGGGCTGCACAGCATCGGTCATCGCATAGCGATGTGTGCTATCACAATACCAAGCTTTCAACGCAACCAATTCGCCCATCTCAGTATCGATAAAAGATTTGGCAGCTTGCAAGCCAGCATCAAAGCGCTTCATATGGCCCACTTGAAAAACTTTGCCGGATTTTTCAACGGCGGCTTTTAACTCAAGCGATTCTTCTAAAGTAACTCCAACCGGTTTTTCACACAGCACATGCTTGCCTGCAGCTAAAGCGCGAAGCGATGCCGGAACATGAAATGCATCTGCTGTGGCAATGATCACAGCATCAACATCGGGGTCTGCCAACATGCGGTCATAGTCATTATAAGATTTTTGTGCGCCATGCGTCACCACCATGCGTTCGCGCAAATCATCGGCCACATCGCAAATGGCACAAAGCTCCGCGTTTATGGCTTTGGTGCAGCTTTCAAAATGCGCTGCTTGGGCAATTGGCCCCGCCCCCAAAACACCAACACGCAACCGCTTTTCGTTTTTGGAGGGCATTGCAAATATCCTAATCAGGCAGTTGGGAATCCAACCATCTCAACAGTATAACCAGCATCGGTCATCACGCGCATCAATTCTTTATGGCCCACTTGTGCCATTTTCAATGGAGAGTTTTTCTTGGGGTCTTGCTCAGCTTCAACCACAAACCAGCCTTCATATCCATAATCGGCAAATTTCTGCACAATAGCGCCAAAATCCAGTGAACCATCACCTGGCACGGTGAAAGCGCCGAGAGCCACTGCATCAAGAAATGATTGCTTACTGCGATCTAATCCATTGATCACATCCATACGCACATCCTTCACATGCACATGGGTGATGCGGCTGTGATGATTGTCGATGGCACGCAAAACATTTCCGCCAGCAAAAGCCAAGTGCCCGGCATCTAATAAAAGCGGAATGCCTTCACCAGAATAGTTCATAAACATGTCAAGTTCAGCTTCAGTCTCAATCACTGTGCCCATATGATGATGCAGCGACAGGGGCATACCTTGCTCAGCACACCATTCTCCAAATTGCGTAACCTTGCGCGCATAGAGCTTCATCTCGTCTTCCGAGAGGACTGATTTAGTGGCGAGAGGCCTCGAGCGATCACCCTGAATGGTGCGACCGGTTTCGCCGTAAACAATACATGGTGCATTAACAGCTTTGAACAACTCAATCATCGGCATGATACGGTCTTTATCAGCCGCAAGTTCCCCATCAACCAGCAAGCCAGAAAACCAGCCACCACAAAGGGTCACATCAGCAGCCTTTAAAATTGGCAACATCACTGCAGGGTCTTTTGGAAAGCGGCGGCCAAATTCCATGCCAGTGAAACCAGCGCTGCGCGATTGGCGCAAACACTCTTCCAGCGAAACATCTTCGCTGAGATCAACCAGATCGTCATTCCACCATGCGATCGGCGACATGCCTAATTTTGCTTTCATAAGAATCTCCTGCTTTAGGTGGCTTTAAAACAAGCGGCCTCACAAAATCAATCTCTCAAAGCACAATCTTTCATTTTACCGCTTTAAGTAAGGTGTTGTGTCAAGAATTGAACCATCTTCCTTTAGAAATGGCAATGACGGCACGCGGTCCAGAAGCGTGAGAACAGTTTCGCTGGGGCGGCAAAGCCTCACTCCCTTTAAGGTGCAAACAATGGGCCTGTTTACCAAAACCGGGTGTTCTAGCATCTGATCGAGAATGAACTCTTCTGAAACGCCTGTTTCCAACAATCCCAATTCTTTCGCCGGAGATTTTGTTTCGCGCAACGCTGTGCGGGGAGTGAGATTAGCTGCCGCGAACAGGGCGAGCAGCTGCGGCCTTGTCCAACCCTCTTTCAAATACTCAATAATGCTCGGCGCGTAGCCACAGGCCTCAACCAGCGCCACAACATTGCGTGACGTTCCGCATTCAAGATTGTGATGGATGACAATGTTCACATCCGTGACTCTGAAAATAAAACCCGTGCCACAACTACGGCACAGACTGTGCCTGCACATTGCGCGAGTACGAAAGCAAAAATGCCGCTGGGCGCAATACCAGCAAAACTATTGGTAAAGCCGCGCGCCAGCGTTACGGCGGGGTTGGCAAACGAGGTGGAGGCTGTAAACCAATAGGCACCTATAATATAGAGTGCTACTGCCTGTGGAATTGCTTCGGGTTTCTGTTTTAGCAGAGCTAGGATAAGCAAAATGAGTCCGAAGGTAGCCGTAAATTCAGACACCCATTGACCCTCACCCCAACGGATTTTTGTTGAGATTTGTAAGAGCGACTGGTCAAACATCTGATGGGCAAGAAGCACGCCAAGCAAGGCACCAATAACTTGTGCAAGTACATAAAGACATACGCTTCGACCAGAAATGCGGCCAGTCATAAACATTACGGCCGTTACAACGGGGTTGAAATGCGCGCCTGAGATTGGTCCAAAAACACTGATCAGAACAAACAGCATCGCTCCCGTTGCCAGCGCATTGGCAAGAAGAGCGACGGCGATGTTTCCGCCACTCAACGTCTCTCCCATGATGCCGGAACCAACAACAGTGGCGAGAAGCAGAAGCGTGCCCAGAAATTCAGAAACGATCGCTTTCGTCATAACCAACCCGAATAAATATGAGGCTCAAGCAACGTCGCGCATGGCACCAGGGCCAGGAATTGCACCCTTGGGGCATTTGCCAGCAATAATCATTCCCAAAACTTCATCGTGATTCACGTCCTTGGTTGAGGCGGTGCCAACCACCTTGCCGTTCTTCATCACCACCAAACGATCCGCCAAATCAAATACGTCATGCAAATCATGGCTGATCAGAAAAATGCCAATACCTTCTGCTTTGAGCTGTTTGATCAACTCGCCCACCTGCGCCGTTTCTTGTGGGCCGAGTGCGGCTGTTGGCTCATCCATAATCAAAATTCGCGCATTGAAGTGGATGGCGCGCGCAATGGCAACGGACTGGCGCTGACCGCCTGAAAGCTTGCTCACCGGTTCTTTAAAGCGGCGGAAGTTTGGATTGAGCCTGTGCATCACCTTGCGGGTTTCAGCTTCCATGGCCACATCATCAAGTGTGCCCATTTTGGTTTTGAGCTCGCGGCCCAAATAGAGATTAGCGGCAGCATCCACATTATCGGCCAGAGCCAATGTTTGATAAATTGTTTCAATGCCCAGCGCTTTGGCATCGCGTGGATTATTGATGGTAACTTCGCCACCCTCAACCATAATCTGTCCGGCATCGCGCTTATAAGCACCTGAAAGCACTTTTATCAAAGTGGATTTGCCAGCACCATTGTGACCAAGCAATCCAACAACTTCACCAGGGTGCAAATCAATCGATGCACCGTCAACAGCCTTGATGCCGCCGAAAGCAATCGACACGCCGCGCATTTCAACCAGTGGCGTGCCCCGTTTAACAACTGGGGCAACAGGTGCCGCAAGCTTAACAGCGGCTTTGCGTGCGGGAGCAACTTTCTTCGCAACTTTCTTTGCAATTTTTGCCATGATCTTATCCTTATTTCACGCGACGCGAATAAAGTTGGTCAAGCCAAACGGCCAACACCAACACAACGCCAACAACAATACTTTGATAAGCTGTCGGAAGATTGAGCAGCGACATGCCTGAGATGATGGACTGCATGAGCAGCGCTCCCAACATGGCCCCATAAATTGTGCCCACACCACCAGCCAGCGACGTGCCACCAATAACCGCAGCAGCAATCACATAAAGCTCGTTGAACAAACCAAGTGCGTTGGTTGCTGCATTGAGGCGAGCCGATGAGATGATTGATGACACACCAACAAGTGCGCCCATCAAAGCAAACACTTTAACCGTCATCCACTTGGTGTTGATACCAGCAAGTTCGGCAGCTTCAGGGTTGCCACCAATGGCATAAACATAGCGGCCAAAAACGGTGCGCGTTGCAATGAATGTCATAAGCAATCCAACTGCCAAAGCCACTAAAACTGGTAGTGAATAGCCCGTGTAATAAATTAGACCATCAGCACAGCGCACCGCTTTTTCAGCCGCCATACAAATCGCACTGCCATCCTTATCTTCAATGCCAGCAGGAATGATAACATTGTTGGCTTTGGCAAAATTCTCGATCAACTTTGGTGGCCATGGATAAGAATTCATCACCAATGTAACGCCAAGCACTGCGGCACTGCCAAGGGCTGCAAGAAACGCTTCTGCCCAAACTGGACGCAATGGAAAGTTAAACCGCAACCTTTGGCGCCGACCATTTACAATGGCAAACACAATTGCAGCACAAACGATAAGTGCAATAATCCAGCTCCAAAATGGGCCAAGCCAGCTGATGGGAATGCCGCCACCAAACACCTCAAAGGTTTTATCCATCGGGGCTACAGTTTCACCGCGCGCCACAAGGAAGGCGAGACCGCTGTAACAAATGAGGCCGCCAAGTGTGACGATGAATGCCGGAATTTTAGCATAGGCTGTAAGCGCGCCATTGAAAGCACCGATCAAAGCGCCAAGCGCAATTGAACACACAACAGCAATTGGCCAGATCATTGGATGACCAACCCCCAGCATCGGACTAAGTTCGAAAACTTGCACAACAGCAGTTACAACCGCCACCATGCTGAGCATTGACCCAACCGACAAATCAATCTGGCGCATCACAATGAGCAGCACCATGCCAGTGGACATGACAGCGATCGACGAGGTTTGAACCAACAAGGTCCACAAGTTGCGCGGGGTTAAAAACGACCCTCCGAGAAGGCCGCCAAAATTTCCGCGCCAAATGCCGCTGGAAATATCAAAGGCGCACCAAATAAGAAATAGGGCAGCAATCATGCCTAACATGCGCGCATCAATTTCTGTGGCGCGGAAGAACCGTTTCACCGGCCCTTCACTTTGCAACGCAGGACTATTGCTAGTGCTTGTGGTGTTAGACATGAAAATCTCCCCGAATCCGTCTTCTACTTAAAGAAAAACCGCGACACTTTTGCAAGTGCCGCGGCTCAACATTGTATCAAGTGCTAAAAATTAGCAACCTGTTGCAGCACCGGCAGCAACGCCAGCACATGCTTGATCTTTGGTAATGTGACCAGCATCAATTGCAACATTGATATTGGCTTTTGTGATTGCAGTTGGAGCAAGAAGAATTGAGCTCATTTCAACTTTGTTCTTGCCGCCATTGAACATTGCAACACCAGCAATTGCTTTCATGTCGGTGCCATCAGCCAAAGCGTTAGCTGCTTCACCAGCTACTTTGCCGAGGTCTGAAGCGTTCTTCCAAACTGAAACAGTTTGTGTGCCGAGAGCAACGCGGTTGATCGCAGCCAAATCACCGTCTTGGCCGCCAACTGGAATGCCAGCCATGCCTTGTGCAGTGAGAGCAGCTACAACGCCTGAAGCCATGCCGTCATTTTCAGACAATACAGCGTCAACTTTGTTACCAGTTGAAGTCAAGCATTGCTCCATGTTCTTCTGAGCATTGTCTGGCTTCCAACCATCGGTGAATGTTTCGCAAACATTCTTGATCTTGCCGCTGTCGAGGCCTTCTTTCAGAACTTCCATCATGCCTTGGAACAAGAAGGTGGCGTTTGGATCGCCCTTGTCGCCCTTGATGAAGGCTTAGTTGCCTTCTGGCTTAGCAGCTTGAACTTCCTTAGCGATAATGCGGCCAACGCCAACGTTATCGAAAGTGATGTAGAGTGCTGATGGATCTTCGAATTGCACGTCATAGGCAATAGATTTGATGCCAGCATCATTGATTGCTTTGATCGAGGGGAGGATGGCATCGCTATCGAAAGCAACAACCAAAACCACGTCCACTTTTTGTGAGATCAGGCCTTCAATATCAGCAGCTTGCTTTTGGGCAGAGCCTTGAGCATCTGTTGAAACATACTTGTTACCAGCAGCTTCTACGGCTGACTTGATTGCAGCTTCATCGGTCTTCCAGCGTTCTTCTTGGAAAGTTTTCCAAGATACGGCGATGGTTTTTCCAGCAGCCATTGTTGTTGTAGATGCAGCGCCGAGCATCAAGCCAGCGGTCATCAAAGCCAAAATTGTCTTCTTCATTCCAATTCTCCCATGTAACACCTTCACTCACCCTGCCTGACGCCACGCTTTCGATGATATGGATTCTTGTCGGTGTCGAAATAATTTAATTTGACGTCCAAAATAATGTTGCATGAAGCGCCCAACTGAGTCAAGAATGTTTTGATAAATAGTTGTTGTGCAACGCAATAATTATATTGCAGTGCGAGATATTGATGCGCGGAAAAGCTGATATTGATTTGGTGAGACGGCAAAATCGGCACATCGTGCTTGAAGTGCTTCGCACCCATGGGCCCATGCCACGCGTGGAACTTGGCCGCAAAACTGGCCTTTCGCCAGCATCTATTACGTCAATCACAACCCAGCTTATCCAAGAGCAAGCCATGTTGGAACTTGCTGAAGTGACAACGCGCGATCCAACACGGCGAGGAAGGCCCACGGTGCGTGTTGACCTTAACCCCAAGGCAGCAAACGTGGTTGCCATGAAAATTTCAATCGATGGCATTGAGCTCGCACTTGCAGATTTCAGCGGCAATGTAATTGCACGCAAAACAGTGCCGCTTGCTACCTATAATTTTGACCCCCATAAATTTGGCGACGTTGCAGCACAATCAATCAGCAATTTTCTATCACAAAATGATTTGGAACCCAAAGACGTGGCCCGCATAGGCATCGCCACGCAAGGTGTAGCCGATTCGCGCGAAGGCGTTGTGGCGTGGAGCCCGGCTTTTAAGGCGCGCAATGTTGCTGTTGTTGCGCCAATTCAAAATGCTTTGGGCATTCCAAGTACATTGGCCAACGACGCTAATATGATTGCCGAGGGTGTGATGGCAAATGATCATCGCCGCTATGTGGGAACAACGGCGGTAGTCTATATGGGTTATGGCGTTGGCATGGGGCTTGTTATTGAGGGCAAAGTTTATCACGGTTCAAATGGCGCTGCCGCTGAATTTGGCCACATGAATCATATACCCCAAGGCGCCATATGCAGGTGCGGTCGGTCTGGATGTTTAGAAGCCTATGCAGCCGACTATGGCATCTTACGCAGTGCCGAAGACTTGCCAGATGACACTATGCCACCTTCTTCCGCCGTAAACCCTGCCGTGATGGCCGCACTTGAAGCAGCGGCGCGCCGAGGTGATGCCAAAGCTGTAGCCGCTTATCAAAAAGCTGGCCGCGCCATTGGCTTTGGGTTGGCGCGCCTAATCGCATTGCTAAATCCAGACCGCATTGTTCTGGCTGGTCCTGGGACCCGAGCCCTTGATCTCATTGAACCGACGTTGCGCGCAGCCATTGAAGAGGGCGTGGTGGATGCTTTGCGCCGCGATGTAAAAATTGAAACCGTACCCATCAACAAAGACATGATTATCACCGGAACAATTGGTGCAGCGCTGCGCCATCTCGATTCAGAAATTTTTGCCTTCGGGCCAAAACTCAATCAACCAGAATACCAGGAACTTACACCATGATCCGCAAACTCGTTATGTTTTTCATTTTAATTATTTTAACAGCGGGAGATAGCTTTGCAGCTCAGCCCACGCCAACAGATGTTATCAATCGCTGGTACATGCTTACCTTAGAGTTGATCCGCCACACGCCAACATACACCCCGCCCGTGGCCAGCCGCTCGCTTGCTTACCTTGGCATAACGACATTTGAAGTTGCAACCTCTGGCTCCACTAATCTTCAAACACTCGCAGGCCAACTCAATGACCTAACTCCGTTTCCACAACGCAAAGCAGGTGCTACCTATGATGAAGCTGTTGTGATGCAAGCGGCTTTAGGCACAGTGGTGCAAAACCTGTTTAACAATACCGGCCCCACCGGCCAACATGTGATGGCCAATCTCGATAAAAAACTATCGGGTGAAGTCGCCCAAAATTTAGATCCAGCACTGGTCGCTAGAAGCCAAGCTTATGGCCAAGCAATTGCCAAGCATATTTTAGAGTGGAGCCAAACCGATGGTGCCGCAGTGGTCGAAAACTTAGGTTTCCCCATGCAATTTACTTTGACCAAGGGCCCCGCTCACTGGACCCCCACCAATGCCATCCGCCTCCAGCAAAATCCTCTTCTTCCTAATTGGGGCAAGAACCGCCCCTTCGCCATGAAAGCTGGAACCACTTGCGATATTCCAGCACCCCCTGAATATAGCGAAGATAAAACTTCGGAATTTTATAAGCAGGCCATGGAAGTGGTTGAGACCAAAAAAAACATGACGCCTGAACAAAAAGCCATTGCAAAGTTCTGGGCCGATGATGCGATGCTCACAGTCACACCTCCCGGCCACTGGATTGCTATTGCATTGCAAATTCTTGAAAAAGAAAATGCAGACTCTGAAAAGATGTCAGAGGTTCTGGCGCGGCTAAGCATTACCGAAGCCGATGCCTTTATTGGCTGTTGGAGTGCCAAATATAAATATGATTTATTGCGGCCCTTAACTTACATCAAGCGCGTGATTGACCCCAAATGGGAGTCGCTTTTAAATACCCCACCCTTCCCAGAATACCCCAGCGGCCACAGCACGCAATCAGGTGCGGCCGCTACTGTTCTCACCCAAATCTATGGTGATAATTTTGCCTTCACTGATGAAACCGGAATGAAGGATGGCAACAAGCCGCGCAGCTTTAAAAGCTTCTGGGCCGCCGCCGATGAAGCCGGAATTTCTCGCCTCTATGGTGGCATCCATTTTCGCGCGGCAATTGAATACGGATTGCAACAGGGCCGCTGCATTGGTGCCTTCACAACCGCCCTCAAAACACGGAAATAATCATGCGTAAAATCATTCTTTCATCAACTTTCCTAATTTCACTAGCGCCACACATTCAGGCCGCCGATATGGCGCCCGCAATTCCAAGTTTCGTCGAAGAAACGCAAACTGCTGGAATCGACAGCACTTACAAAGGTGAGTGGGAATTTATGGTGGGCGGCGGTGTTGCAACATTTGACTGCAATGCCGATGGCTTTGCCGATGTGGTTCTTGCAGGCGGCACCAATAAAGCAAAATTCTACCGCAACACATCAAAGCAAGGAGGCGCATTGGGCTTTGCTGAAGAAACCAGCGGCCTTGAATTAGAAAGCGTCTCCGGTGCCTATCCGCTTGATATCGACAGCGATGGCAACATGGATATCTTCCTTCTCCGCGTTGGTGAAAATGTGGTGATGCGCGGACTCGGTAATTGCAAATTTGAAAACAGCAATAAGGCTTGGGTTTTTGATGGCGGCGATGCGTGGTCCACTTCATTTGCAGCAACTTTTGAAAAGGGTGCAACCTGGCCAACTCTTGCGGTCGGTAATTACATTGATCGCAAGGAAGAAATTTCACCTTGGGGTTCCTGCACTGACAATTGGTTGCATCGCCCTGATGGTCAAAAGTTCGCAAGTCCAGCAGCTCTGAAACCAAGCTTCTGCGCGCTCTCCATGCTGTTCACCGATTGGAACAACTCCGGCACACCATCATTACGCGTGTCGAACGACCGTGAATATTATGAAGGCGGTCAAGAACAACTTTGGCACATCAACGCTGGCCAGCCCCCTGCCCTTTACACCGAAGCCGAAGGCTGGAAGCCTTTGAAAATTTGGGGCATGGGCATTGCTTAAACTGATTTAGATTTCGACGGCTACCCCGAATACTTCTTAACTTCGATGGCAGATCATAAACTTCAAACTCTTGCAGCAGCTCCTGCCGCAACATTTAAGGATGTGGCGTTTGCCAAAGGTGTGACCGTGCATCGCCCCACAGTTGGCGATGACCTGCGTCCCAGCACAGGCTGGCACGCCCAGTTTGAAGATGTGAACAATGATGGTTTGCAAGATTTATTCGTCGCCAAAGGCAATGTGGACCGGATGCCAGATTTTGCCAACAAAGATCCAAATAACCTGCTGCTGCAAGGTGCAGATGGCAAGTTTATTGACGTGGCCGATAAAGCTGGGGTGGCCAGCATGTTTTCAGCCCGCGGCGCTGCTGTTGTTGATTTCAACAATGATGGCCTGCTTGATTTAGTTGTGGTGAACCGAAATGACAAAGCACAACTCTGGCGCAACACCAGTACCAATCTGGGCCATTGGATTGAGTTCAAATTACAACAACCAACATCAAACCGTGATGCCATTGGCGCTTGGATTGAAATGAAGCATGGCGACAAAATTATGCGCCGCGAAATAACCTCAGGCGGCGGCCATGCCAGTGGTGAAAACGGCTGGTGGCATTTTGGTTTGGGCCAAATGGTAGAAGCTGAAATGCGCGTAGTTTGGCCTGATGGCTCTAAAGATGAGTGGCAAAAACTTGCAAGCGATGGTCTTTACACTCTCAGAAAATCAAGCCCCGCACAAAAATGGTCAGCCATGAAGTGATGAAAACCACGCCCATACGCGGGCGGTGACTGGGTCGGTCAATTCTTTGTCGGACGTGATGGCAAACCATGAATGATTTGTCTCAAGCGTTTCAACAAGGGGCCGCACCAGTCGTCGCGCCGCAATCGCGTCCTCAACCAACACCAAACTTGAAAGCGCCACACCAAGGCCAAGTTCGGCGGCCATTAAAGCAAAATCACTCTCATTAAAATCCGGCCCTTTGTAGATGTCATTGGACTCGATGTTGAACTGCCCAAACCAATCAAGCCACCCTTCAGCGCGCTCATCATGCAGCAGAGTATAATCTAAAAGCTCGATTGGTTTGCTGATCGATTTTTTTAACAGCTTTGGCGCTATCACCGGCACCAGAATATCTCGTGCCAAATTTATGCAATGGAATTTTTCATCAGGTTCTCGCATCCGCCTTATCTCAAGGCTCACTTCCATTTCGTCAAAATTTACTTGCGTTCCTGATGTGTCAATCCACGGGTCGCATTCGGGCACGGCTTGCAAAAGCAAATGAAGCTTGGGCATCAACCAACGCGCCGCAAAATCGCGTGGCGCATAAATTATAACGCTGCCCTTTTTGCGATATGGCGAAAGGCTGCGATAACCATTCTCCAACTGGTCTAATGATTTTGCCACACTGCGCTGATAATCGCGCCCCGCATCCGTCAATCGCACTGTGCGCCCCAACCGTAAAAACAGCGGCTGGCCTATTTTTGCTTCAAGCAATCGCATCTGGTGGCTGATGGCTGATTGCGTCAAGCCAAGTTCTTCAGCAGCTTGCCCAAAACTGCCAAGCCTTGCAGCAGCTTCAAATCCCAAAAGATATTGCAGTGGCGGAACATTACGAAAGCGCCTCATATGAATTCCATTCATCTAAAACGGGTGTGCTTCTCATTTGTTTTACCCGTAAAAAGCAGAGATTTATACATATAATTTACTCAATTTGGATTTTTTGCCATGTCAGACATTTTAACAAAGAGCCAACAGATGAAAATTGCTCACTCAAAAAGCAATTTGCAAAGGCCGGGCGAATTTGAACCGCACACCGGCACATGGATGGTTTGGCCGCACCGCGCTGATCTTTATGAGGAGCGTTTGCACCCCATGCAGAACGAATTTGTAAACATTCTTGATGCCATCTCACAGTTTGAACCCGTCACCGTTATCGCCCATCCCGATCATGTTGAAACGGCGCAAAAGAAACTTGGAAACAAGGCGCGCATTGTTGCATTGCCTGTCGATGATTTTTGGACGCGTGACAGCGGCCCCAGCTTTCTCTCAAGTGCTGATGGCATTGCGGGTGTGTCTTGGAACTTCAATGCGTGGGGCGGAAAACACGCGCCCTGGGACAAAGATAACAAATTGGCTGAGCGCATATTGGAATTAGAAAAAGTCCATACGCGCAAATCCTGGTTGGTGTGCGAAGGCGGATCGCTCACCTGCGATGGTGATGGCACTTTGATTGTAACTGAAACCAGCATTCTCAATCCCAATCGTAATCCGGGCGTTAACAAGGCTCTGGCAGAATCTGAACTCAAAGCCATGCTTGGTGTTGAAAAAGTAATTTGGTTGCCTGGTGATCCTATGGACAAAGAAACCGATGGTCACATTGATGGCATGTGCGCTTTCGTGAAACCCGGCACAGTGTTGTTTGAAACCAATCCGAATGACAGTGATCCACACAGCCGCATTCTGAAAGAAAACCTGCTTTGCTTATTGTCACAGACAGATGCAAAAGGCCGAAGCTTTGAAGTGCTACCTTTGGCAGAAGCAATCGATGCCGAAATAACAAGTGATATTTTCTGCCGTTCTTATATCAATTTTTACATCGTCAATGGTGGTGTGGTTGTGCCGGGTTACGGCACACCTGGTGATGCCGTAGCATGTGAAACAATTGCCGCTGCTTTTCCAGATCGCAAAATTGTGCAAGTGCAAGTGAATGCTATTGCAGCTGGCGGTGGAGCCATTCATTGTATCTGCCAAGAACAACCAGCAGTAGGCGGCAATTGATCGTGAATAGAAGAGACGCAACAAGCTTAATTCTGGCGGGTTTAGGTGCAATGACAATGAGTGCCGAAGCCGAAGATGATGCAGCCACCGCTGGCTTTCACATGCCATTGGAGTCTGACCCACACACCCGCACATTCATGCAATGGCCAGCGCTCAAATCTATTTATGGCAGCCAAGATGCATTGGAAGATGTGCGCGAAAAAATAGCCCTCATCGCCAACAACATCGCAAAATTTGAACCTGTGGTTTTGTTGGCAAGAGCTGATCAACTTGATCAAGCACGATTACAAGTAGGCAAAAATGTTGAGCTTTGGCCAATCCCAACCCAAGATTTGTGGTGCCGCGATTCAGGCCCAACCTTCATCAAAAATGCTAAGGGTGAACTTGCCATCAGCGAATTGAATTTCAATGGCTGGGGCGAAAAGCAACCCCACGCCGACGATGCTAAAATCGCCCAGCGAGTTGCTGAAAAGATGGACCTCTCCATTTTCAATAATCATGTGGTGGGTGAAGGCGGCGGCATCGAAACAGATGGTGCTGGAACAGCACTTGCCCATGCCAGCTGCTGGGTTAATAAAAACCGCAACGCAGGAACCAAAGCTGAAGTTGAAGCACTCCTGCTGTCCGCAGTAGGTGCCACCAAAATGATTTGGGCACCAGGTGTTGTGGGTGCTGATATCACCGATTATCATATCGATGCTTTGGCGCGCTTTGTGAGGCACGGCCAAGTGCTTATTCAGTTGCCAGATACAATAATCGCCAATGACCCATGGTCAGCAGCCGCTTACGAGACTTATGAAATATTGAAGAAGGCAACAGATGTTCACGGCAACAAGTTAGATATTGTCGTCATCCCCGAACCACTTAACATTCGCTCACAGCAGGATGATTTTGTTTCAAGCTATGTGAATTATTATGTGTGCAATGGCGCTGTAATCAGTGCTGAATTTGGCGATGATAAAGCCGATGCTGAAGCCAAACATATTCTTGAGCAGCTTTATCCATCGCGTGAAGTGATCAGTATCAATGTTGATGCAATTGGCGAAGCTGGCGGCGGCATTCACTGCTCAACTCAACAACAGCCTGCATAAGGAGGCCAGTGTGAAAAATCTCATAGTCGCGGCGGCTCAAATCGCCTGTACGGATGACGTAAAAGAAAATATCGACAAGCTGGAAACCCATGTGCGCGATGCAGCACGGCGCGGTGCCAAACTCATTGTGCTTCAGGAGCTATTTGAGGGGCCCTATTTTTGTATTGATATAGATGCCAGGCATAAAACCAGAGCAAAGCCATTTGCGGGCCACAGCACGATTGGTCATTTTGCTAGCCTAGCCAAAGAACTTGGCGTGGTTATTCCGGTTTCATTCTACGAACTTGATGGCAACAAAAGTTATAATTCCTTGGCCATGATTGATGCCGATGGCACAACACTTGGTCTATATCGCAAGAGCCACATTCCAGACAGCCCGGGCTATAGTGAGAAGTTTTATTTTGAGGATGGTGACACAGGTTTTAAAGTTTTTGAAACAGCCGCAGGTAAAATTGGCACCGGCATTTGTTGGGATCAGTGGTTTCCTGAAGCGGCCCGCGCCATGGTTCTACAAGGAGCAGAAATTCTCATCTACCCCACGGCCATTGGTTCCGAACCATCATACCCAGCGTGGGATTCTCGCGATCATTGGCAGCGCGTGATGCAAGGCCATGCGGGTGCCAATTTGACGCCTGTCATCGCGTCTAACCGCGTTGGTGTTGAAACAGGTGCAACAGGCCAAATTGCATTTTATGGCTCATCTTTCATCGCCGACCACACAGGTGGCAAACTGGCAGAAGCAGACCGCGTTTCGGAATGCGTGATCACCGCCAGTTTAGATATGAAAACCATTGCCGAAGCGCGCCGCTCTTGGGGCGTATTCCGTGATCGACGGAGTGACCTATACGGCGATCTCATAAAACCATCGCCGCAACGGCTTTTACCAAACACATAGAAAACAAGTTAGGAGGAG
Organism: Hyphomicrobiales bacterium; assembly: GCA_031385245.1. Classification (GTDB taxonomy): domain Bacteria; phylum Pseudomonadota; class Alphaproteobacteria; order Rhizobiales; family Aestuariivirgaceae; genus Aestuariivirga. Next base: position 19,182 of record JANNBH010000065.1, read on the forward strand.
AACAAAATGAAGTGGATTTCAACCGTTTCTACATGTGTATTTCTCACTTACGCCGCAACGAGTGCCAAGGCTGGAGAATTGCGTCTCTATTCTTGGGAAGCTTATTTCGGCTCAGACTCCATTGAAAAATTTCAAGCTGAAACGGGCAATAAAGTTACCTATGACGTGTTTGATTCAAACGATGTGGTTGAAACGCGCATTCTTGCAGGCAACTCTGGTTACGATGTCATAACCCCAAATCTATCGCCCCACCTTGCACGGCAAATTCCTTTGGGTGCTTGGGGCGAATTAGACAAATCTCTACTGACCAACATTGCTAATCTTGATCCTGAGCTTATGGCAAAAGTTGCCGAAGCTGACCCGGGTAATGTGCATGCTGTGCCCTGGATGTGGGGAACCACAGGCGTGGGCCACAATGGTGATATGATCAAGGCCATTATGCAAGACGCTCCAGTTGATTCATTCCGCATGGTGTTTGATCCTGCAATCGCAGTGAAGTTCAAAGATTGCGGAATATCAATGCTTGATGACGCTGAACAGGTTTTAGGCAGCGCTCTTATCTATCTTGGCCTTGATCCTGACACACAATCAGCCGACGACCTACAAAAAGCTGTCGATGTGATTATCAAAGTCAGACCCTATATACGCCAGTTTCACGGCTCCAATTATATTGCGGGTCTCGCAGCAGGCGATTTATGTGTGGCTCTCGGCTATTCCGGCGATATGCAAGTGGCAACCAACCGTGCCAAGGAAGCTGGCAAGACATTCAGTATCGAATATCGATTGCCAAACGAAGGCAATCTTGTGTGGTTTGACACATTGGCCATCCCTTCTGATGCACCAGACAAGGCAACAGCATTGGCTTTTATCAATTTTGTAATGCGCCCAGAAATTGCTGCCAAGGCTGCAAATGAAACGGGCTTCACAACTGCTAACAAAGCGGCATTGCCATTGATCGATGAAGCCATACGAACCAACGTCAATTTTTATCCCACCCCTGAAGCCCAAATAAAGTTTCACTTGCCAAAAGTGAAGGCAATAAAAGAAGATAAACTTTGGCAACGGGCTTGGAACCGGGCCAAGGGAATCGAGTAACGTATTTGCTATGGCTCGTCATGCGGAAGGGAGCAGGCTTAAGCAACTTGTGACAATCATTCCTTATGGTTGGCTCATTGCGTTCTTTTTTGTTCCCTTCTGCCTGATCTTTAAAATTAGCCTTTCTGATCAAGCAAGGGCAAGGCCGCCATACGTGCCACAGCTGAACTTTGGTGAGGGTCTATCAGGTCTTTTAAATTTTCTTCGGGACCTAGATTTTGAAAATTTCACAACCTTAGGCACCGACTATTTTTATTTGCGATCCTATTTGCACTCAGTACAAACCGCCATATTGGCTACCTTTCTAATTTTGCTGATTGCCTATCCTTTGGCCTATGGCATCACCCGTACACCGCAGAAATGGCGCACATTTCTGCTCACGCTTGTTATCCTTCCATTCTGGACGAGCTTTCTGGTGCGGGTTTATGCGTGGATGACGATTTTAAAACCAAATGGCTTTTTAGATATGGCCGCCCAAAGCTTTGGCTTCAATCCGGGGGCTGCGGTATTGCTCAACACCGATTCAGCCGTAGTCATTGGTATTGTCTATACTTATTTGCCATTTATGGTTTTGCCACTTTTTGCCACCCTCGATAAACTCGACGATTCATTGTTGGAAGCCGCGCGTGATTTGGGTGCTTCGGCATTTAAATGCTTCACCTCAATAACAATTCCACTATCTTTACCCGGAATTTTGGCGGGGTGCCTTTTAGTTTTCATTCCAATTCTCGGTGAATTTGTCATTCCCGATTTGCTTGGTGGCACTGGCACTGCAATGATTGGCAAAACGCTTTGGACAGAGTTTTTTGACAATCAAGATTGGCCACTGTCTGCGGCTATTGCCGTAGGAATGCTCATCATACTTGTTTTTCCAATTATAGTTTTGCAGCGCATACAAGCGGCAACTGCAACCACCGAAATATCGAACGGAAATTCGGGAGCTTCGCGCCGATTTTCTTTGGTCAACTGGAGTGCGGTTTTTCTGGGTCTAACGTTTATTTATTTACCTATCTTTCTGGTGATTATTTTCAGTTTTAACAACAACCGTTTGGTTACTGTCTGGGGTGGCTTTTCACTCAAATGGTATGTCTCACTCTTCCATAACACACAGCTTCTGGACTCTGCGCTTTTGTCATTCAAACTGGCTTGCATGTCAGCAACGGCGGCAACAATCCTCGGCGTTCTGGCAGCCCTAACATTGGTCCGTGCTAAAAAATTCTTCGGCAAAAACTTCTTTGGTTTTCTCGTGCTTGCCCCAATCATTATGCCAGAGATGATTATTGGTTTGGCATTCCTTTTATTTTTTGTTGCAACAGGCTTTCCGCGAGGTTTCCTAACATTGTTCTTGGCTCATGCCACATTTGGCATGTGTTTTGTTACCGTCACTGTTCAAGCTCGTCTCTTAAACTTCGATACAACATTGGAAGAAGCTTCATTTGATTTGGGAAGCAATGCGACGCAGACATTTCGTTACGTCACATGGCCCCTCATCATTCCATCGGTTCTATCAGGATGGACATTGGCATTTGTGCTTTCGTTGGATGACTTAGTGATATCAAGCCTGACCACGGGGCCAGGTGCAACCACTCTGCCGATGCGTATTTACAGTCAGGTGCGTTTAGGTGTTACACCTGAAATCAACGCTGCAAGCACACTTCTTATTGTTGCTGTGCTCGTGTGTATCGGATTTGGGCGTGTTTATAGTACACGCCAAAAAATTATAGATTGAGCATTGAGACGCCGCTGATGCGGAATTACCAAATGGCCGCATTGCGGCGTCAGCTCATTTTATGCCCTTAAGAGTTCAACAAGCATCTGCTCGCCACCAGTCATATCAGTTTGCTTTCCAGCGTTTGCCCCCATCAATTTTGACGACAACGACATTTTAAGTTCCTTACTCAAAAGGCTAGATAACGCTGCCATAAAATCAGCGCGCAACTCATCACGGTCAAGTGCGAGAGCAATATTTGCCATAAGATATCCAATCTTATCACCGCAGTCATAAGTTGTTCCTGCGTATTTTACGCCATTAAATTCTTGGTAATTCAGCAACCGGATCATTGCATCAGTCAGCTGAATTTCACCACCAGCTCCTGTTTCTTGTTTTTCAATTTCAGCAAAAATTTCTGGCTGCAAAATATATCGACCCGAGATAATCAGGTTTGAGGGTGCATGTTCACGTTTTGGCTTTTCCACCATTTTGTCGATCTTGAATGAATTCTGCTGCCAATTAAGCGCACCCACAACACCATATTTGCTAACTTGTTCGGCTGCCACTTCTTCCACCGCAATAACATTTCCGCCATCTTGTTCATAAACATCCATCATCTGACGTAAACAGCCAGGTTTGGAATGCATAACCATATCGGGGAGAATAAGCGCAAACGGCTCATTCCCAACCAGCTCGCGCGCGCACCACACAGCATGACCAAGACCTAACGGATCTTGCTGACGTGTAAAAGGCTTGGCCCGCGCGTGGCAAGTCTGCGGCAAGCTTTTCCAACTCAGCAGTTTTGTTGCGGGCTTTCAGTGTAGCTTCCAATTCAAACTGACGATCAAAATGATCCTCAATCACTGATTTGTTGCGGCCAGTAACAAATATGAAGTGCTCAATTCCGGCCTCGCGGGCTTCATCAACAGCAAGCTGAACCACCGGTCTATCAACAATTGTCAGCATTTCTTTTGGCATTGCCTTCGTGGCTGGAAGAAACCGTGTGCCAAGGCCCGCTACGGGAAATACAGCTTTACGGATTCGTGGTTTGCTACTTTGAGCAAGCGAAGGGAAATTTGAGATCATTATTTTTTCCTGTTTTGAGTGGTCTTTCAGGAAAAGATAATTCAAGTATCGTGCCACACTTTATGCAAGAAAAACGGCTGATTTTCTGTAATTCTCTCAAATTAGGAATCAAATTAACACAAAGCCTAAGGTTATTTACATTCTATTGCGTTAGCACTCTATACATTAGCAATCAGGTAACCATGGTGGACCTTGAGCTGCTGAGCACTTTTGACAATCAATGATTTGAATAATTCTAAGTGCTCTATATCAACAATATCCAAATTATCTTTGCATTGGATCTCAACATTTGTTGCGATGCTACGAAGTGCAAGCGCTCCAATAGTTCCAGCAATTCCTGAAACGCTATGAGCTATTTTTTGCAATGCCAGTCTATCCATGGATATTATAGCTTGCTCCAGAATAACAGCTCGCTGAGCAAACTCTATTATGCTTTGCGCTATTACCAATATAACGGCTTCTTTTCCAATATCAGTTGTAAGGTTTGCAAGAGTCATTTCATCTATTAAAGAGGCGCTTGACATAATCCAATTCTCCTAGGGGGCGACTAACTGAACACAAATTTATCAATGCAAGTCTGTAGAGTTGTCTGCCTGATGGGTTTTGTCACATAGTCATTCATTCCAGCTTCTAAAAATTTTTCTCGGTCACCAACAACCGCGTTTGCTGTCATAGCAACGATTGGCGTATTCGCTGACATCCCCACTGTTGAACGGATGATGCGTGTGGCTTCAAGACCATCCATAACTGGCATCGAAATATCCATGAGGATGAGATCAAATCGAATTTTCCGCGCCATCTCCACAGCCTGCTTGCCATCCTCAACAATCGTCACGTTGTGATTGAGGTTGCCTAGCATTTGTTTGGCCACCAACTGATTTGTTATATTATCTTCAACCAATAGAATTCGCAGTGACGTTGATACAATATTTGCTTTTTCATCCATAAAAGTTTTATTGAAAATTTCAGTGTGCCCTTCATCAAGCACTATTCGAAACCAGAAAATGCTACCTATTCCAAGATCACTCTCTACACCAATTGTGCCCTTCATCGCTTCAACAATTCTCTTGCTAATCGCAAGCCCAAGTCCGGTGCCTTCGGATTGACGATGATAACTTGAATCAACCATGGAAAACTCCTTGAAAAGCAGAGGTATGCTTTCAGGGGCAATGCCAATCCCGCTATCACTAATGGAAAATTCAATGGCTCTTCCAAGTTTAGCATCATCAACATGTTCGGCCTTCAATGTAATTTTTCCATGGGTTGTAAACTTTGCGGCATTGGACGCGAAGTTCAACAAAACTTGCCGTAATCTTTTTGCATCCCCAATAAAAACCGGGCTGAGGAGAGGATCTAATATGACTTCAAAATCATTGAAAGACTCGGCAGTTTTTGCGCGAATAATATTTTCTATCGATGCGAGTAACATACGCATATCAAATGGCGCTAAATCCAGTACAAGTTTACCAGCTTCCATGCGCGAGAAATCAAGAACATCACTTATTTGCGCGAGCAGTGCTTCGCCCGATTGTTCCGCTGTATCAACGAGCTCTGTTTGTTGCTTCGAAAGAGGGGTTCTGCCAAGCAAGTCTAAGGCACCTATTACGCCATTGAGTGGAGTCCGCATTTCATGGCTCATAATGGCCAAGAAATTGGCTTTTGCTTCATTTGCCTGTTTCGCAAGGGCCAAGGCTTTTTTCAGTTCAGTTTCAACCAGCTTCCTCTGGCTAATGTCGCGCAAGTAAGCAATGAAGATTTTTTGATCCAAATCTTTTGCAACATTTATGGCAAGTTCAACTGGAAATTCCGATCCATCCGCATACAAAGCATCAATTTCAATGCGCTTTCCAATGACCGTTGTTTCACCAGATTCTAAATACTTCTTCATGCCGTTTTTATGCGCTTCACGGAAACGTTCAGGAATAATAAGTTCCGACATATGCTTGCCGATGGCAAATTCTTGTGCATAACCAAAAAATGTTACGGCAGCATTGTTCCAATCAAGAATAGTTCCATCTTCTTGCATCACAATAACAGCATCTAATGCCGAACGCGTTGTTGCCGCAAGTCGCTTACGACTTTCCGACAATAAAAGTTCGCGGCGTTTAAGTTTTTTTGTTTGAATTGCCAAATTCCATATGGTCGCAAAAAGTATTGCGACCAGCGCGATTGAAAAAAACCCTGTAAATGAAAGTAAAGCTGCTAGAGACGCTCTATCAAAATCAGATGATTCTTCAAAAATTGCACTCGATTGAATGAATAGATCTTGAATGATGAGGTCTGACTTGGAAAAAAGATTTTTAAGTTCATCTTTCGAACTCAAAATTTTTAACGTCTCCTGATTTAGAATTCTAGCAGTTTGTTCTTGAATTTCATTCAAATCAAGCAGTTCCAAATTCGATTTTTCTTGCTGCCGAATTGGACTAAAAATTTCTGCGGTGTTAATAAACTTAAGGCGACTATCATAAATATCATGCTGCCTTTTTAGTGCAAAAAAACTTTCAGGGGCTCCGTCTTTCAAGTTTTCAAACGCCAGCTTTACTTTAAAAAATTCAGTTTGTGTTTGCAGCATAGCACGTTGTTCACTGTAGCCAGTTGAAGAGCGCAACACTTTAACTTTCCGATAGATGTTAAAGGTTTGAATGCTGATTAGAAAAATCATGCACGCCATAAATGAAAAAAAGAAACCTCTCGCAACGCTAATTCTCTTTTTCATGGCAGAGGGATAAGAGGGCACAATTTTTGATCTCACATTTTGTCGCGTTTCTGCACAAATCAGCGTGACTACGTTTGATTAAAATTCTTCTAGCGTCAATTCAAGACTGAAGTTGAGACAGTTTTACATCGAGATTCTATCAGTGCAGGATATTAGTTTTCATTTTGAAACTGACCAGTCCTCTAAATATAAGTGCTGTTTGTTAACCTTCATTGCACCTCGCTTCAACTTCTGATTAGCGAACTAAATAACATAAATTAACACGGTAGAATTGCACGCAGTTGTAGCCAAATAATTCAATTTTTTCCGTCAGTTAATCCGAATTTAACTTTAGCTTATTAGACATTAAAGCATACATATTTTTTTGAATATTTCGCACCAATTTTATTACCTCTAATTAGCACATCGAAGCGCCATCAAAAAAGACTCTCACAATTTCAATGCCAATAGGCTTGGAATACGTCTTGCGAAAGCTTGGCAAGACGAAGCCATTCTAAGGAGATTGAAATGAACGAATTTAATAATAAAAAAATTCAAACACATTTATGGGCAGATAGAGTTTCACGGAAAAATGCACTCTTGAATCTGCATAAAACCAACTCTGTAACAATTGACATGACCGATGCTGTGCTCGTGAATGAACAAGATTTCGACAACATCGCCAAACTTATAAAAACCTGCAAGTCTTCAGGTTTATCTCTCCGCTTGATAAATGTAAGTGCAGCAATTCAGTTAGCTTTGTCATTAACTGGTGCGTTAGATTTATTTAAAAAAATTCAATGCGACGAATTCGAACTCATACAAAGAACTGCTGAAAAAAGTTCCGCTTCAACACAAACAGGATCTCTTATTTCGGTTCTTACGATTGTAGGGTTGTGTTTGGTTGTCGTGTCACTTGCGGGATGCGTTCCTCGTAGCAATTTATTCAAACATGGCCGCCATAGTGGAGTTGATAGAGGAAGTACAGAGCCACTCCAGTCTTTTGGTCGATATTCGATGCGTTGCACGGCTGAGCTTAACCAACCATCAGCAAACATAACTCCGGTTTCTGCAGCAATCGCAGCTTTTGAAAATGCTGAGCCACTCTTCGGCAGTGGCGACGTTGTGAGAATTGACATTACTGAGGGAACTGAATTCGCAGGCACATATGCAATCAATCTCGATGGTACATTGATTTTGCCTTATGCCGGGAAAATTCGCGCTAAAGGGCGCACAGCGACTGAGCTTTCCAAAGCTGTTGAGCAGAAACTCATTACAGGTGGCTATTTTAAATCCAATCAATTTCAAGTCACCGTTTTGCCTTTGCGTTGGGCACCAGCACAAATCAATATATCAGGAGCAGTTTTTAGCCCTGGCCGCGCATTGATCAATGAAGTCCCGGCAGAACGACGCGATACAATTGGAGATGCTGATGTTGGTGATGCGCCAACAACGCGCTACCTCGACGCTGGATTACGTGGCGGTGCGGGTGTAAGGCCAGATGCTGACCTTGCTAATATCGAACTCATTCGCGGCAACCAAAATATAGTTGTCGATATGACGGGAATAATTACTGGAGACGGGGCTCCAGATATCGCGTTGATGTCGGGGGACAAAATTCGTGTTCCTTCGTCTGGATGTTTTCATGCAGAATTGATGCGGCCATCACAAATCACACCTGCTGGAATGCGTGTGTTTATGTCAAACTTAACTCTGCCTGCAGCCAGCAACACTGCAAGTTCAATCGAACGCTATGCAACTAATTTGCCACTCGGCACAAAATTGTTGCAAGGTGCTGTTTCGGCAAATTGTGTTGGCGGAGCTGATGTTTCAAATGCTCATCGCTCAATCGTCCTTGTCAGTACTAATCCCATAACTGGAAAATCTGAAGTAATTGAACGGCGCGTAGAAGATCTATTACGCAATCCAAATCGTGATGACATCAACCCGTATTTGTTGCCTAATGATGCTGTGGCTTGCTATGATAGCGGTGTTACTAATTTCCGTGAAGCAGCACGCACGCTGACTGATGTGTTAGGACCGCTTGGTGTGGTTTTGGGAGTCCTTTAGTGAATCTCAATATAAACCCAAGAAATCTTCACCCCATTGCCCCTGGAAAAAAGCGTGATGAAGTATTCTTACGTTCACGCTTTAAACATACCTTATTGTGGTCAGGAAAATCCGATACCAGATGGCTTCGTTATAGCCTTGGCCTTGGCCTACCGATCATTGTTATTTGGGCGGCAGTTGGAAGCTATGTTATTTTGACTCCAAAGAGTTACACCAGCGAGATGACACTTAATTTACCTGGTGCAGTAAGTAACTCAAACTTATCTCTAACTGAAATCGGCCAAGCTTCAACAAGCTCGGGTTCAGCATTTGCATCAAATACAATGAGCCCCAAGGTCATTTATAAAGCAATTGCAATGAGTCCGCGTGTCCTCGGTAATGCCGCGAAGCTTATGGGCAGCAAGAACGGGATGATAGCAAAGCCACGCATTACGTTGATCGACGAAACATCTATACTGGAATTTGCCGTGTCCGGGCCGAGCCCAAAATTTGCACAAGCATCTGCCAAAGCTTTGTTAGAAGCCGTTAATCAGCAACTCGATGCTTTACGCAATGATGAAGCAGAACGTCGCTCTGCTTCAGTTGAAAAAAGTTTGGTGAGTGTGGCAGCAAATCTGACAGCAACACAAGAGCGACTGGTAAATTTCCAGCGCACAGCACGGTTTATATCAGCCGATCAGTTTCAAAACATCACAAATAATTCCGAAGCATTGCGCCAAAAAACCGGCGAGCTAAAGGCCGAACTTGAAAGATTGGAGGCTGAAAGAAAAAGCTATTCCAAGATACTCGGTATATCAGCGTCAGATGCCGCAATTGCACTGCAAGTTCAAGCAGATCCACTTTACACAACTATCAATGCCGAGCTTGCTTTGGCTATCACTGAAGACAATCTGAATCGTTCCAAATGGGGACCGAACCACCCAAAAGTTGTGGCCTCTACTGCACGGGTCAAATCCGCTCGCACTCAACTTTCTAGTATGGCCACAAAAACAACCGGAAAAATTGGCAAGAAAATCTTGGATGTGCTTGTGCTCACTGGCAGTAAAGATCGAGCCGAGCTTTTCCATTCGCTTATTGTTGCTGATGCGCGTGCCAAAGGTGTAGCCAGTCAACTTACAGAAATTGAAAAGCAGACAAGTACCGAGCGCAACATGATTCAATCAGACAGTGCTGTAGCGGCAGAGCTGTCTGCCCTCGAACGCAATCATAAAATTGCCGAAGCTGTTTTCAGCTCAGCTCTGGCTCGTATCGATACCAACAAACAGGATATTTTTGCTTCCTACCCGATGCTACAAGTAATCGCTCCTGCATCGCTTCCTGTTGAATCGTCATCACCCAAATTGCTTTATGCGTTAGCTGGAGGAATAATTGGCACACTTCTTGTTATCATTGCTATGACATTGGCATGGATTCGTCAGCCCATACTCCGCAAAATTTTGAAGAGCGTGTAATCTGTCACGCCATCACCTGGACCTGGTTATATTACCTGGTTGGGGGCCTTTATATTTTGGCACCCGTTTTGGGCTGGACGTTAATTTTGCGGATCGGCTATAAAGCCTATATTCAAACCGAACTGACGCCACCGCGTGAACGGGTTAGATTTACGCTGCAAGCATTTGTGTGGTCGGCAGCAATGTTGGTGATGTTGCTGGCACTAATTTTCGGCCACATCAATTTTGATCTTGGCATTCCTGCACTCATAAAATCGAGTGTGGGCTGGGCAAAGGGATGGGCTCTCTTAGCTGTTTTTGTGGTTATCGGGGCCGGAGCAGATGTAAGAACCAGTGTCATAGCTCGCGCCGCAAATCACCTAGCCTTACAAACCTTATGCCTTATGCCACTATTTTTACTTGCGCCAATCCTGCATCTGCCCAGCAGGCTCTATGTTTCTCCATTGTTTGCACTGGGCGGCCCTGGCCCTGAGTTTTTTGAGGTTCAACTTTTTGGACTGGCTGCCGACAATGCTGGCGCTCGCTGGCAGTTCTTTTCACCGTGGGCCCCTGCTGCCGGATTGGTTGCGAATGTTTATTTGATATTCGCACTGCAAGACAAAAATAAATTTTGGAAAGTCATTGGCATTGCAACTGCCATAATGATGTGCCTCATGTCTCAATCCCGGTTGGCACTTATTGCAGTGTTGCTTGTTCCACTATTGACCAAAGGCTTATCGGTGCTCACGCGCCCAAAAACAGTTTTTGCTTTGGCTGCAAGTTCAACGGTAATTGGCCTGATGATGGTACAAGTTTTTGAATTTATGGATGCCGCAAACGCAAGATTTGTTGCAGCCAGGGCTGCATCAAGTCGCGTTAGGGCCGCACTCGGGCGTATTGCTGTGCAAAGATGGGGCTCAGAGGCCCCAATTTTTGGCCATGGCTCAGTTGAACGTGGGCCACACATTGTTGAGTATATGCCTATAGGATCACATCACACGTGGTATGGATTATTATTTGTCAAAGGAGCCGTGGGTTTTGCTGCACTTGTAACCCCAATGATTTTCAGCACTTGTGAACTTTTGCTAAAGGCCCAAACAAGCCGCACAGCCCAAGCCGCACTATCAATGGTGATTACAATTTTTCTTTATACCTTTGGTGAAAACCTTGAAATTCTTGTTTATCAATTTTGGCCAGGCATAATTTTGATTGGCGCTGCCTCACGCCAACGGTTCCATAACCCCTTCCGAAAACCATTCGCTAGAAAGTGACGGTGTTGGATCAGCTTCGTGTCAGAACCAACTCTTCAATCTTGCGATAAACCATGGACGGCAAAACCCACGAAAGCAGAGCCGCTGCAGCAGTTATAATTGTTTTTCTTGGCTCCTCAAAAAGGATCATTGGAGAAGCCCGCAATGCGCCCAGTATATGTGAAACCGCAGCCTTGCCTTGCCCTTCTCTAACTGCGCGCCTCGCATAATAGCGAAGTTGATAGGCACGCGCTTTTTCTCCACATTCTGAAATAAGTTCAGGCGCGTAACCATTTACATTCTTGTACATGCGTTGCCAGAATTCATACATTTTTTCGGTATTAGCTGAAAGCCCACCAGAAACGATACGGTAAAGAGTAAGGTTGCCTTCAATACCTTCAAAAAGCCAATTGCTATTGCATGCAATCCGCATCCAACATTCAATGTCTTCACCGAAACGAAAGCTTTCATTGAAATAAGCGGTTTCAATCTCGCTATTGCGGGAATGTGGATAGCCGATATCAACAAAAACCTGCTTGCGAAAAACTGGGGCTGAACCGTTACCTACTGGATTTCGACAAAATATATGCGCCGCAGTAATATCATAGAGTTTGGGTCGCATAGAAACACCCAACAATTCATCGTTATCATCAATAAAGACGCTGCCACTATAACTTACACCAATCTTAGGATTGCTCTCAAGATGTCGGATATGGCGCTCCAGTTTCTGCTCATGCCAGAGATCATCTGAATCAAGTAGAGCAATATACTTGCCTTTTGCTTCTCTTATTCCAGTGTTGCGCGCACCGGCGAGACCTCGGTTTTCTTGTTTTACAATCCGAATACGTGGATCATTGAATGACTCACAAATAGCCAGACTGCTATCTTTGGAGCCGTCAATAATCAGTACAAGTTCGAAGTCTTTATATGTCTGGGCCAAAGCAGATTGGATTGACCGTGCAACGTATTTTTCAACGTTATAAACTGGCATAATAATCGAAGCGGAAACCATTGTTAACCTCTTAGATACGCGATTGAATGGCGTGAAACAAAGCGTTTGGCAATGCTTGCCAATGCACAGTCAATGATTGTTTCAGATAAGAAAATGTGGCGTTCACGCCCTTGCCTGTGCGCCAAGCTCTCTTCGAAAGATAAAGAAGATTGCGCGCACGCGCCGGACCTATTGACGCTTCAAGAGCATCAGGAAATTTCTGTTGAAGATCAGCGATCATAGTGTCCCAACCGCGCCGCATAGCTTCTAAGTCTGATGAAAGACCAGAAGTATTGGTCCGGTAATCAACCAGCACCCGGTCTAATCCTTCAATTAAAGAACCTGATAGGTGCATTTGCAATAACCAGAGTTGATCTTCTGCATAATTAAGTCCTTTTTTGAAACCACCTGACTTCAAGAAAGCATCCCGTCGCACAACCAAATTAGAACATGTTGTGGTCGGATTGCCTGCCATAAGATCCGCAACTGTGAGATCTCTCAATTTAGAGTGACTGAAAGCACCTGTTGGAGCTGCATGTTCATCAATAAACCGCACGCGTGCAAAACCAACATCGCGTTCAGGTTTTTCAGACATGAATTTTAAAAGTTCTTCGAGATATTCAGGGTGCCAAATATCATCGGCATCCATAAATGCCACCAATGGTGCGCGCGCATTTTCTGCGCCACGATTGCGCGTCTGCGAAACACCCCAGTTAGACTGATACAGCAGCTTGATGCGTGGATCCGTTTGCGTGGCAGACCATGCAATATCTGCGGAATTATCTTCCGAGCCATCATCAATGATAATGGCTTCCCAATTTGTCAGGCTTTGAGCGCGCAAAGAAGCCAGCGTTGAAGGCAAAAAATTGCGTGCATTGTGACATGGAATGACCACTGAAATGAGTGGGGAAGAATTGGCAACCTTTTGCATAAAGCTATTCCTTTGAAAGATGTTTGAGGGTGAATATGGTAAAAATTGGAGTGGATATTGCGAGAACAATAAGCTGTGACCAAGCTATAGCTTCAAGGCCAAAACGTGCTGATACTAAAAGGCCAAAGAGGCTGAAGACGGTTAGCAAAATTGTGAACTTAAATTCAAAGCCAGCTTGCTGTTTAGCGCGCAGCAACAACGATGTGGCACGCCACAAGACAAACGGAATCCCGCTCATGCACAAGATCATCAGAATATAAATTGCTGGAATCCATTTGTGACCAAAAACAATTGGAACATAAAATGGAGCCAAACCAATCTGCAATGCAAATATCGGCAGCATAATACCGTAAAGCATCGCCACAGCCTTGGCAAAACCTAACTTTAAACTCGGACCATTGGGCAGTTTAGCAAAGTATGGAAACAAAGCTGTGCCGCAAGCAGTAATCAGCGCAGTAGTAATTCCAAGGCCCGCGTTGAATGCAAAAAAATAGGTGCCCAACAGGGCTAAACCAAGCATTTGCCCAATGAGCAGTTTGTCGCCTTGCAGACGGAGAGTGGCTAAAAGTTCTGTAAGCAAAACTGTGCGTCCAAACCGCAAAGTTTCAATCATCACTCTTTTCTCAACCTTGCCATATGGGCGCCAAGCCTCATACCGCCGGTAAAGAACAACCCATGCGATTGCGACAATTATTTTTGGAAATGCCACTGACCAAAGCCCAAAGCCTAACAGTGCCAATAAGCACGTCATTAAATTGTCCCCAGAAATAAGAACAATAGACATCAATGCTGTTGTGTTCATGTCTTGTCTGCGCTGAACGCGGAACACTTGCACCGAAGACAAAGGGTAAAGCAGAAATGGCACCGCCAGAACCATCATCAAATAGGCAATGGAGGTGTTGCCATAAGCCTGTGCTATTGGCCAAGCCAACACCACCTGCAGGCAAAAGACACCAAGATAAAGGATCCAGTTCAAACGATGTGCAGCAACGCACGTTGCTTCAAGTTCGTGGTTAGTGCTGCTAATAATGCGGGCCCCAATTCCTGTTTGGGTTAGAACTCGAAAGAACTCGGATGATGTTAAGGCAATCGCCGCAATTCCGAACTCAACCGGCCCTAACACGCGCGCAAGTGCCACTGCGGTCGCCAAGCGCGTAAGTCGATTGAATATTTCTGCAGCCCCCATTGTTCCAAGCGATTTTAGCAATCGCGTGGATTGGCCTGCCGGTTTTTCAGTGAGCAATGAAACTGTTGACATGCTGCTCACTGCATTCCGATTGTAGACAAGGCGTGTTGAAAGCTTTCGCGCACATGGCAAGCAATAGGTGCAACATCAAATTTCAATCGAGCAGAGTTCTCAATTGAGCGAATAATATCGGAAGCAGATTCCACACCAAGCTCACTGCCCTCAATAGAAAGGCGTTTGCACAGGTCGTGTCCCTTGTTGGAATAATGTAGAACATATGGGCATCTACCCGAAATCAAGCGCAGCACTGCTGCATGATAACGAACAGCCACTACGATATTCGCAACCGACAAATATCCAATAAAGATTTTCCACGGGTCAATTAAAGCTTTGTGTGAAAACGGATCTACAATCACTGCACGGGGGCAAGCCTCCTTGATGCGTAAGGCCATTTGTCTGTCAGAATCTGCCGCATCCCCGTCAGCTTGCACCAACAACCCAACGTGATGGCCCCGCTCCAATAGTTTTTCCGAAATTTCAATCAGCTGTTTTTCACCATTATTCTTGGCATACATGCTACTTTCATTGCGTAAACTAATAAGAGCGGTTTTAGATGGCTCAAGACCGATCACTGAAAGTTGCTGTGCAGCCAAAGCACTTGCAGCTCCATCAGGTTTAAGCACGAAGGCAGTATCAAATGAGAGTTGTGTTTTAACTCCTGCTGCGTGCAAGCGCTCATAGCTTTCTTCATCTCGAATGGTAACAGATGAAAGCTGCTTCAGAGCATGTGCGAGGAATCTGAACGAAAGACTGCGGCATGAACGCGGAATTGATTGTCCAAAAAGGATGGTTTTTTTCGGATTGCGTTTTAACTCTGCAATATTGGATAAAAATCTCCGCGTAACCAATGAAGGTCGCGCATTGTTGAATATATCGCCGCCAACACTCACAAAAGTGTTGCAACTATAGAGATCACTTGAACTGTTATATCCCTCAATTACAGTAGGCTGATCTTCGTGAAGGCACCCTATGGCCTTTGAATCAGGGCTCATCTGAGCAAGCGACGCATAGATTGCAGCATCACCAAGATTGCGGGTTGAATAGAGATTGAGAAGACCAATTGGCATAGTGCACCTTACTTACAAAAAACGCTTGCAAGGCACTTCGCAAGAAGACGGCCAACCTTAGAAACCATCATTGAAATAGATTAAATGACTATAATACAATGAGTTAACGATAAAAACGCAAGTTCCGCCCCATTAATTATCTAAGCAAACCTCTCATTTTGAGAGTCAAGCTGAGAACCTTTTCGGCGGGGATAATCACCCTGATAAAGTTCTAATAGTAAAATTAAAAGCAAAATCAATTAGATAGAAAATATTTGAATTGCGGCACAAAGTTTGCGGAAGGAGGTCAAGATAAAAAAATAAAATCAGGGACCCGTCTATGACAAACATTGAATTGCATTCCATGCCTAAAGGCATGTCCGATGCGCTGCACTTGAAGCAGTCAAGCTCTTTCGAAACACCAGAAAAATTCACAATGCTTGGTGTCCAGATCGATAACTGCACCCTCACCGAGGCAATTGATGAAATCGTTGATTCTGCTCAAACGAAGAACAGACACACATATGCATTTGTGAATGCTGATTGTCTCAATCAAGCGAGTAGACACTCATCTTATGCGCGCGTGCTTTCGCACCAGCAGAAAGTTTTTGCGGATGGCAGTGGCATACGCATAGCCGCAAAAATGCGCGGAATAAATGTGCGTGGCAATGTGAATGGAACCGATCTTTTTCCCATGCTCTGTGCCGAAATGGAAAGACAGGGCTTATCACTCTTTTTACTTGGGGCAGCCCCAGGCATTGCTGATACTGTGGTGAAAAATATCCTAGAGAAATTTCCAAATCTAAAAATTGCCGGCACTCAGGATGGATTCTTTAAAAGCGCCTACACGGCATCCGTTATAGAGAAAATTAACAGCACAAATGCTGATATTCTTTTGGTTGCCATGGGCGTGCCCCGCCAAGAATTATGGATTGAGAACAACTTCAGCCAGCTGAATTGCCAAGTAGCAATCGGTGTTGGCGGACTTTTCGATTTTTACAGCGGCCGCATTTCACGCGCGCCGGTTTGGATGCGAAAAACTGGTTTTGAGTGGATTTGGCGCTTTCTGCAGGAACCGCGCAGAATGTGGCGCAGGTATATTCTCGGCAACCCTCTTTTTCTGTTTCGCTGCTGGCGCGAAAAGAGAGCAAATACAGTGATTGATGAATTCGGTTGGTCCTTACCATTTGCCAATGTGCGGGGAAAAATCAAGCAGCTGCACTGGAAATTCCGGCGCAAATGCTATGGATTTTCAAAACGCGCCCTTGATGTTGCACTCGCCAGTATTGGCATTTCCGTTCTCACACCATTTTTTCTGTTGATTGCTCTCACCATAAAATTCGAATCACCTGGCCCGATATTTTTTTCGCAAACCCGCGTTGGGCAAGGGGGGGCCAGATTTCGGATGTGGAAATTCCGCTCCATGTATATTGATGCCGAAGCCCGTCGCGCAGCTCTGCTTGCTCAAAGCGATCGTAATGGTTCGCATTTTAAAATGAAATCTGATCCGCGTGTAACCCGTGTTGGCCGCATAATCAGGCGCGCGTCTATTGACGAGCTTCCACAGCTTTTAAATGTGCTGAAGGGACAGATGTCCATTGTTGGGCCAAGGCCAAATTTAGAAGGCGAAGTTGCAAAATATAAGATTGATGAATTTGGTCGCCTCGATACTAAACCAGGCATTACCTGTATTTGGCAGGTTTCTGGTAGAGCCGAAATTCCATGGGACAGACAAGTTGAAATGGATCTCGACTATGTTTACCAGCCCTCAATCGTTTCCGATATCGGGCTCATCCTCCGCACGCTGCCCGCAATATTATCCGGCAAAGGCGCCTACTAATTTCTAAAAAAACAGGGAAATATCATGCACGCCATTATCCTAGCAGACCGACCAAGTGGGGAATTACATCCCCTCGTATCAACATGTTCAATTGCCATGTTGCCTATCGGCAATAAACCACTCATATCAATTACACTGGAAGAACTGCACGGTGTCGGCATCCGTTCAGCAACCATCCTCGCAAATATGAATCAAACCAATGTAAAAAAATACATCGGCTATGGAAGTCGCTGGGGCATGAAGGTTGATTATGCTGAAAATGAGAACCCAATTCAGCTTCTCGAAAGATTTTCTACAAATTGCCCGCAATTACTAAAGGACTGTGTTGTGGTGCGTGGTGATATCTTGCGGCCCTTTGGCTTGCTTGAGGAAGCTTTATTGCGGCGTGAGAGTCAAGATACTGCCGATATTTATACAGCTCTCGGCATTTCATTGATTTCGGCAAAACAACCAGATTTTTCAGCAATTTCGTGGGAAGTTGTGCAGAAGACTTGCCGCCTGCACCCATGCCTTGTTGAGAGCCTTGCCGCTTACCATGATGCCAACATGATGTCCCTTAACGGATTGGTTCCAGGTGTTCGCATGGCAGGAAGACCTACCCCCGACCAAATGGTGGTGGGCTATGGTTCGGTCATTAGGTCAACTCGCGCACCATCCAAACGGGTGGTGATTGGCAACAACTGTCTCGTAGAGGCTGGGGTTGAACTTGGTGCAAACACCGTTATTGGCAATGATTCAATCATCGATAAAGGCACATCAATTGTTAACAGCGTTGTCTTGCCCGGAAGTTACATTGGCCGTGGTGTTGTTGTTGCCGATGCTATTGTGAAAGGTAACTTGATCTACTCAGTCAAAAGTGGAGTGACTGTGCAAATCAACGATTCGAGAATTCTGGCGTCAATCGAACAAGAAACATGGCGACAAGCGGTGTGAAAATTTGAAGATTTCAAGGAAATTACCAGGGAATTGTGGCCTGCCCACCAAATTTGATGTCATTTTAAACGTTTAAGTAGCACATACTAGATAGACTCAACTTAAGAATGAGGTATCAAACGTGACTGCATTACCGGAAACTCCAGAATATATTCTGCTTGTTGAAGACTCAACATCACTTTCAATGGTCTATCAGCAGTATCTAAAGCTCCAAAACTTGCCAATAATAACTGTTACAACCGGCAAAGAATGTCTGGTTCAAATCGAAAAGAAGGTACCCTCCATACTTCTTCTCGACTTAGGGTTGCCGGATATGGATGGCATCGACATCCTAAAAAAAGTGAGGGCTGATTTACCAAACACCAGCGTTGTGGTCATCACCAACAACGCCTCATTAGGAACAGCCATAAGTTCCATGAAGCTCGGCGCTTTCGATTATGTGGTAAAGCCTTTCAGCTCGGAACGTTTAAACACAACCTTACGCAACGCACGCGAGCGAATTAACCTACGCAAAGAAGTTGAGACCTTCAAAAAAGATATCTCGCGCGAAACATTCCAAGGCTTTATTGGAGCATCACTGCCGATGCAGGTTGTTTACCGCATCATAGAAGGTGCTGCTCCATCGCAAGCCACAATTTTCATAACCGGCGAAAGTGGCACCGGCAAAGAAGTTTGCGCTCATGCCATTCACAATGCCAGCGGCCGCGAGAAGAAAGCTTTTGTTCCTCTCAATTGCGCGGCAATACCACGCGAACTTATGGAATCTGAAATGTTTGGCCATGTGAAGGGAGCCTTCAGTGGTGCAATTTCAGATCGCGAAGGTGCTGCCGCCACCGCCAATGGCGGCACATTATTTCTTGATGAAATCTGTGAGATGGACATTGAGTTGCAAGCTAAGCTTTTACGGCTCATTCAAAGTGGCACTTATCAACGCGTAGGTTCAAGCAAGATAGAAACTGCAAATCTCCGCATTGTTTGTGCCACCAATCGCGATCCTATGGCGGAAGTGCGTGCTGGAAGATTCCGTGAAGACCTTTATTATCGGTTGCACGTTATTCCAATCCACTTGCCAACTTTGCGTGAACGTGGCGACGACATATTGTTGATTGCCAATCGGCTTTTGCAAAAATATGCGGGCGAAGAAAATAAGAAATTCAAATCATATTCCCCTGAAGCCGCATCAGCAATTTCCACATACCCTTGGCCCGGAAACGTGCGCGAAATGCAAAATGCAATCCGCAACACCGTTGTTTTGAATAATGCTGAAATTGTTGATGTTTCAATGTTCCCAAAATGGATGAACAATGCCCAGCACATAAAGCATGAAAAAGCTGAAGTTGTTCAGATCTCCCAAGCAGCAGAAATTAAACAAACGCGCAAAAGCAACTTAGATACCTTGCCGGACCACATTAGGCCGCTGTGGCAAGTTGAAATGGAAGCCATTCAAGATGCCTTGCGAATTTGTAATGGCAATGTTACGCGAGCTGCCGCCTTTTTAGAGGTTGGGGCATCCACGCTTTATCGAAAAAAAATGGAATTCGAATCCAACCATAGAAAGACCGGATAAACTTTATATTTGCATATCCAGATTATAGGCTTCGCACTCGCATCATAACCATTACTGCACAGCCAATTGTCTGGGGTTGCGGCCTGCAAGGTTCCGGAAGATATTTCGGCCTGGCACCTCAATAATTTTGTAGCTCAGCTGCGATGCAATAATCAACATTGCAATCATCACAACACACCAGAAATCACCTTCAAACTTATTGATGCCAAGCAAACTTGTCTTCATACCATCGTGCTGGCCTTCAATAAACAGGCTCATACCAAATTTTGATTGAACCAGATGCCCTAAATTAAGAATACGCGTCTCAATAAAAAGGTGGAGCAGGTAAATGGAATAAGACAGCGATCCCAACAATAAGAAGAATTTGGTACGCAACACTGCACTTATGGAGCCAGCTTCGGTAGCAAAGATTAAGACCGTTAAAGAAAACACGATAGGAGCAAGAATAGCAAAACTGCTGTTGCCAAACACGGCAACAAAGCCAACCACAAGAACTATAATACAAAGCTCAAGAGCAGTACCTAGCGCACGCGTAACTTCAATGAATTGGCCCCAGCGCTGCCAAATACAGAAGACAATCACGCCGGACGAAAAACCAGCCACACACCGCAACATTCCAAAATCGAATGTCGTGTTCATGCCATGCGGGCTAAATTTATATATTGCTAAAATACAAAACAGCAAAAGTGCTATCGAAATTTGCACAAGTGACTGCCGTGCAGTGGCCATAATACCTGCAAATATCAGGTAGGTCCAAAACTCGGTCGCAATACTCCAGCCCGGTGTATTCCAAGTCAGGAAATCATAAATCCCAAAGCTTTGTAGCAAGAAAAAACTTGAAAAAATTGTATCAAATGATTGTCGAGGGGCCGAAAAAGGCGCTGATGCGCCCATTGCCCCTAATGATGGTATCAACACCTGAATAAATTCAAAACCGACAAAGGCAAGCAGCATAAATCCATAGAGCGGGTATAGGCGACCAAAGCGCAACAGCATAAAGCGACCAATGCCAAACCCGGTTGCTAAACGCTCTTGATAATTGGCGGCAATCACAAAACCCGACAACACAAAGAAAAAATCAACAAACAAAAAACTATTTTGGAAAAACGAAATGTTTTGGAAATGGCTGTTAACTTGAAAATGGAGCAAGGCAACAAGCAGCGCACAAATACCCCTCCAGCTGTCAAGCGTTTCAAACCGATCATTTTTAAGTGTAGTACGCTGCATCATCTGAACTCCATTTGACTTAGTCGTTAGTCATCAAATGATGGCTGCAAATAAAGTGCCAACTAAATTGCACGCAAAATGAACTATATTGGCGTTTCCAGATATAATTTCTCAGAGTAACTCTCAATATGAGAGCTCAGCGGTTTGGAGTTTCTCAAAATTGATGAACTGACCACTTTAAGCAGCGGGCTAATTACGAAATATAGAAGGCAAGCCATATCCGGCGGTGCAGGTTAGCAGTATCATTGTTTTCAAGGTTTTCAAAAATCATCATCGTGAATTGTGCAACAAAAACTATTAACTTCACCTACCGTTGATCCATGATCGCAGCACTTCTAACTCGTCACTCAAATGCACCAAACTTGCAAGATAACTTGATTTTATAGAACCAAGTTCGTAATCCTTGCGTAAGAATGTTGCCGGATTGAGCGAGGCCATACGCAGTGCATCCTCAAGATCAACCTCCAGCTTCGTCACACAGTAGCGCACCGCCTCATCCATTGTGAGATTACAGCCCGCTAGCGTTCCGTCTTCAAGCTGTAGGCGGCCATTCACACGCTTAACAGTACGACCCTGCAATTCAAAAACATCGGGCCCTCCAGCCGCTGCTGGCATGGCATCTGAGATGAGCATCATACGATTTTTGGGTTTTGCCGCGAGGGCGACTTTCATAACTGCATCTTGAACATGGAAACCATCCGCAATGAGGCCACAAAAACTTTCAGCGTCAGAAAGCGCTGCACCCACCATGCCCGCTTCGCGACCATTCATTTGGCTCATGGCATTAAAGATATGTGTGAAGGCGCGGGCACCAGAATTTAGTGCCAATTGCACCTCAACAACCGTTGCGTTGGAGTGACCGAGACTAACCAGTACGCCTTTATCCGCAAGTGATTTTATCAGGCGTGGAGCAACACGATTAGGGGCCAACGTAAGCATCACTGTTCCACAGTCAGCAGTGGTAATTTTATCCACATCCAATGTTGTCATTTCACGAATGTAACGCGCCTCATGTGCGCCTTTGCGTTCAACATCAAGAAATGGGCCTTCAATATGAATACCAAGCACACCTGGAATTTCAGCAACGCGAGCAGCTTTCACTGACGCAATGGCTTGTGCGAGAATTTCTGGTGTATCAGTAATGACCGTCGGCAACAGGCCCGTAGTGCCAAATTTGCGGTGGGATTCGGCAATACGTTTTACAGTTTCGATTGTTGGGTTATCATTGAGCAGTGCCCCACCTCCACCGTTCACTTGCACATCAATAAAGCCGGGCGCGAGTATTCCACCTTGCAAAACCACGCATTCAATATCACGATCAATTTTGTTAGCCGGAACTACATCTCGAATGCGTTCGCCATCGATGATAACAGCAAGGCCATCTCGCATTGTTTCGCCATCAAACACGCGGGCACCCGTGAGAGCAAAACCCATCAGACAGTTTCCGTCACTTTTTTAAGAAGGCGTGGCCTGTCAGGGTCGCGCCCTCTGGCTTGCGCTGTGGCTTCCACAA
The DNA here is from genome assembly GCA_031385245.1 of Hyphomicrobiales bacterium. Classification (GTDB taxonomy): domain Bacteria; phylum Pseudomonadota; class Alphaproteobacteria; order Rhizobiales; family Aestuariivirgaceae; genus Aestuariivirga. The sequence goes on from JANNBH010000065.1 coordinate 41,813, forward strand.
AACGATAGGCAGTTTGAATGAGGGAGATGGGGTCAAGCAGTGAATGACCCGTGCGCTCAAATGACAGGCCACCCTGCTCCGCCACCAAAACATGCGCGCCGGTTTTGCGTATCTTTGCTAAAGCCTCAATTGATGAGGCACGCGATTTATCTTCCGGAGAATAAGCCAACACTGGATAACCATCGCCCAGCAATTCCAAAGGACCATGCATCACTTCTGCGATGGAATATGCTTCAGCGTGAATGGCGCAAGTTTCTTTTAATTTGAGCGCCGTTTCAACAGCGATAGGGAGCGAAGGACCTCGACCCACCACATAAAGCGACTCGGCATTTTGCGCCAAGGTTACAACTTCCGGCCACTCGATCAATGCGGCTTTTGCCAAGTGCTCAGGCAATGCGACAATAGCTGAAAGCATTTCAGTGTCATTGCGCCAATGGGCGACGATGGCAGCACCAGCAACCAAAGATACAATAAATGATTTAGTAGCTGCAACACTCAGCTCCGGTCCAGCATAAAGTGGTAAGCAAATATCTGCCGAATGTGCGGCTGGTGAATCTTCAACATTCACCACAGCAACAGTGAGCGCACCAGCTTTTCGCGCTGCATTTTGCAAAGCCACAATATCAGGACTTTTTCCTGATTGCGAAACCGTCAAACAAAAGGCATCACGGGCTTGAAGCTTCGCACCATAAACCGAAACCACAGAAGCACCCATTGAACAACACGGCACGCCAGTTTGAATCTCTGTGAGATATTTAAAATAGCCCGCCGCACTATCAGAGCTGCCGCGCGCTGAGGTGATGATCACCGGCGGTGGTTTCAAACGCAGTCTTGCGCCAATCTCACTTAAAGTTTTTGCATTACGATCTAAAAATCGCGCCACGGCCTCTGGTGCTTCAGCTGCTTCGCGTACCATGTGGCTCATGGAGCACCGCCCGGCGCAATAGTAAGTTCGGCCACAAAATCATACCCGTCCCCGCGATAATGACAGCGCGTGAATTCCACAATGCGGCCGTCTGGCAGATAAGAAATACGCTCTATAAAAAGAGCAGGACTGCCACTGGGCATCCCCAGTAATCTTGCATCATGTATCGAAAGTGCGGTGGCCTGCAATCGCTGTAAGGCGCGCACTGGTCTCACACCAAGTGCATCAAGAGCGTTGTAAAGTGAGCCCGTAACTTTTTCAGGGTTGCTGATAAATTTGTAGGGGATGACCGCAAGTTCAATCGCCATAGGTTCGCCATTGGCGCGGCGCAAACGATGAAAGCGCGATACAAATTCACTGGGAGAAATGGAAAGTTTCAAGGCTTCTTCTGGAGTTGGCAACCTGACTGAACGATCAAGCCAATCAGCATCTGTTTTTAACCCGCGAAGTTCCATGTCTTGCGTAAAACTGGTGAGGCGAGAGAGCGGCTGTTCAATGCGAAGTGCATTACCATTAACGTAAGTTCCAGACCCGCGCCTTTGTAACAGCACACCTTCTGCCACCAATTCCGTAAATGCGGTTCGCACTGTAACACGCGATACATCAAGCATCACAGCCACATCACGTTCGCTTGGAATGGTATCGCCCACTTGCAGGTCACCCGCGTGGACCGCATCCCGCACCAGTTTTTTTACGCGCGCATAAAGTGGAGCTCTGCTGCCAACTTCAAAACGGCTAGGTGCAAAAATTTTTTCCGCTTGGTTCATGCCCAACACTCCGTCACACCATTGGCTTTGCGCGCCATCATAATTGCCCCATCCATCGCATCATAAATGGGTTCGGCGAGTGATTTTTTAACATCGGCATCGAGATAAGGCGGATAGACTTTTGACAGACCACCCAACAAACAAATACTCCGCGCACCTCGCGCAAGCAGTGCGCGGCCGAGATTAGAAATTGCAGCTGCCCCTTCAATGACAATCGTCATGCCATGCACATCGCCTTTGGCAGCACATTCAAAAACCAGCGGTGCCATCTGACCATAATCTTTTGGGCTGGCCTTCTCTGACCAGCGTGACAAATCAAAGCGTGTGCGTCCAACGCGCGAGAGCACCTCTTCAATCAGTGAAGTGGGCTGTAATAATCCATCAATAGCTAGTGCTGCACGGCGCACAGCATGATGACCAAGCCATGCGCCTGATCCATGATCGCCTAGAGCAAAACCCCAGCCGCCCACCATGTGCCGTACGTCATTGATGACGGCAAAACCAATAGAGCCAGTTCCGGCAATAACAATGCCGCCATCTCTGCCAGCGAAAGCGCCAACACTAGCAACATAAGCATCATTATCCGCCGTGACGGATGCGAAGGGGAGGTTCGCCCCAACAATTTTATCGGCCCCTTTTGATGTGACAATACCAGCAAGGCCAAGGCCTACGTGCAGCATCGTTGTTTTCAATTCAGCTTTGGTCGCCGCCTCTTCTGCCGTGGCAAGAATGTTGGCCAATGCACCATCAAAACTGTGGTAGATATTGGAAGAACCACCAACGGCTTCGCCTAATAATGTTCCATCCAAATTGCGAATGCGGGCGCGGCAACGGCTGCCACCACCATCAATTCCAAGAAAATATGCGCTTTTGCCAGTCATTAGTTCTTAATACCATCTTAATACCAAATTGGAAGGGGTTTGTTGGGAGTTTGAAAATAAGTGCATTTTATATGCAAATATTATAGTTAACAATTAGTTCTGGACTAGTGGTAGCTATTTGGTATTATTGAAAAATGATCAATACAGAACATAAATCTAGGGCCTATAAAAACATCGACACTTGGGCTGATGCCGATATTCTGTCAGCTCTGGTTGATGGGCAGGAACGCGCCATTGCTGCGGTTCGCAGTGCCATTCCGCAAATCTCTAAGGCTGCCGAAGCCCTGGCGAAAAATCTAAAAAATCGAGGTCGTTTGTATTATGCAGGTGCGGGAACCTCAATCCGAATTGGTGTTCAAGATGGCTCTGAACTACCTGCAACTTTTGGTATGGCTGACGATAGAATCGGCTATCTGATAGCTGGCGGAAGCGCTGCTATTTTTGAAACCCTTGCTGATGCTGAAGACAACGCGGACGAAGGCACCAAGGCAGCTTCGATGTTGAAGCCCAATGACACATTGATTGCTATAGCCGCTTCTGGTGTCACACCCTACACAGTCGCTACGGCAATCCGCGCCAAGCAAAACGGGGCAACGGTTATTGCTGTTGCGAACAATTCCGGTTCACCTTTGGCAGCAATCGCTGATTTTGAAATTCTGCTCGACTCGGGCGCTGAAGTGGTCGCAGGTTCAACCCGCATGGGAGCTGGCACAGCGCAGAAGGCGGCTCTTAATCTGTTATCGACACTTGCTCACATCAAACTGGGCGCTGTGTATGATGGCATGATGGTCAATATGCAGGCTGGTAATCTAAAACTTCAAAAGCGGGCGCGTGGCATAGTTAGTTCTATTACTGGCGTGAATGAAACCATTGCCGGCGCAGCACTGAAGACAGCGGCGGGCGATATGAAACTCGCGGCGTTGCTGTGCTTAGGTGCCGAGTCGATTGATGTTGCGCGTCGTAAATTAGCTGAAGCCGATGGAAATTTAAGAGTGGCACTCAACGCGAAAGTAATTTTGCAAGAACGAGGCTGAGCATAAGAGGGAGTGCAAGCATAAACAACCCCATACGCATACCAAGTGCTTGAGCAACGAACCCAATCAACACCGGGCCAACGAGAAATCCAAGCAGTGCTACAAATGTAAGTATGGCAACACTTGATGCTGGCGGCCTGTCACATTGTTGTGCAGCCGCCGAAACTCCCAATGGAAAACCAACGGATACTCCAATGCCAACAAGCGCAAAACCGAGATAAGCGAGCACCATGTTAGGCGCGGCACAAACTACTGAAATGCCTAGCAATGAAATGACACTACAAATTACAGCGGTGCGCCTCGCACCAAAACGCTTCCTTAGACGATCACCCATAAATCGACCCAATGCCACCATGGCCGCAAAAGCAGTATAGCCAAGTCCGGTGCTGGCACCTTTCGCCATAAATACATCACGCAAATAAACTGCCGACCAATCGGCAATTGCACCTTCGGTTAAAGCGATACCAAATGCGAAGAGACTGATTCCCAGCAATGTCATGCTCGGCCATTTTTTATTGGCAGTATTTACGTTAGCGGTCTTAGCATTTTCAAAACGCGGCAAGGCAAAGCTGACCAAAAGTGCAGGGGGCAAAACTACCGCTGCAACAAGCGAAACACTCCATTCCGGCGAGACACCAATTTGCGCCAAACCTGAACCAATCAAACTGCCGAGCATAATGCCGAGGCTCCAAAAGCCGTGGCATGAATTCATAATAAGCTTACTATCGGCTTTTTCGATCTGAACTGCCATCACATTCAAGCCAAGTTCAATGACCGAAAGTGCTGAACCGACGATTGCCAGTGCGCCAAACAGCATCGTGGGCGAATTCACCCAAACAGGAAATGAGACAACGCTTAAGAAAACCATGAACCCATAAATAATTGTGGCGCGGCAGCCGAGGTGGCCAACGAGTTTTCCACCAAACAGAAGCGTTAACAAAATTCCAGTAGGCAGGCCCAACAGTGTGAGAGCTAAGCCACTTGGATCAAGACCAAGCTTCTCTTGAATTTCGGCAATGCGCGGCAACCAACTTCCAAAGGCGATGGGCTGTAATGCAAAAACCAATCTGATCAAGTTTTGATCAGAAATTTTTTCGCCAAGATTTTTCAATTTTGGTCAAACGCAAATGGATCAAAAACCCGTGGCCATATAGCGCGCTTAAGTTTTGTGTAGTTGGTTTTGACCGGATCAGATGGATAAGAAGTAGGTGCTGACACATAGATGATGCGCGAGGCGATGGGCTCAAAGCCTGCATAAAAATGATTGGTGGATTTCACCAGCAGAATATCTTTCTGTAACGGATCAATGCCCAGATTAGAAAAAATATCTGGCTCAAAAGTCTGCGTGCGATTGGTGTTCAGGATAATATCAATTTCAGTTCCCACGATGCGAACCACCGCTGTTTTTCCCAAAGTCACACGGCTTTTGCCAAAACTTTGCCAGCCTTCCTCAACCACTTTTTCGATGCGAACAAATGCATCAATCGGCTCTCCTGCTTGTGACCCGGCTTTACCACCAAAGCGCAATTGAATTTCAGCACCCTCGCCTGCCGCATGACAAAATGTAACCGCCATAGGATCCCAAATTGTAGCAACACCGACATTATCAATTTTACGATTTATAATTTCACGCAAAATCACTGTACCATCACCAGCAACTCCACCGCCAGGATTATCCCATGTATCTGCAATCACGGCTGGCTGTGTCGGATGTGAAATCCATAGCGCAAGCGCCTGATCTATTCCCTCGCCCACGGCAACCATATCCATAATTGTTTTTTCGCGCATCGCGAACAACTCGCGCCCAAGCTTCTCAGCCAAAGCATCGCCCTTTGCTTTCTGATTGTTGGTGACCACTAAGATGCGGGTTCCCATGTCTTGCACATCGGCCGCCATAAAACCGTGGATGACTGAGATGGACAGAACATCATCAACTCCGTGCAGCGCTTTAATGCGATCAACAAAGGAGCGCATGGGCTCGCGGCTGGTTGGCAGCACAGCTATCATGCGGCAATCAAATGTTGAAATCACTGGAAGCACTTCACCCCTGAGTGTCGCTAGTGCCAAGGCCACAACATGCTCGCCTCGTTCGTAAAAATCCGTGTGTGGAAATTCAAGAAAGGCTGCCAAAATGTTAGAGGCTTTAACGCGCTTTTCGGTCAGGTGGCTGTGTGGGTCTAGTTCACAAGCGATAAGTGTCGTTGGCCCCACCATGCCCCTGATGCGTGCCAGCAGATCGCCTTCGCAATCATCATAGTCTTGAGCAACCATGGCACCATGCAGACCGAGGATAACAGCATCAACTGGCATTGCTTCAGCGAGTTGTTGTAGAATTTCATCACGCAGATTTTCATAAGTTTGTCGCTGCATGATGCCGCCGGGTTCAGCCCAAGCGGCAGTGCCTTCGATGACAGTGAGGTTTTCTCTATCTTTCACTTTTCGCAACGCAATCATGGGTGATGAGCATAGCGTAGGCGTATCGGGGTGAAATCCGGGGGGAGCATAAAAGGCCTGCTCAAACGAAGCGCGATCCGTTGGCACAGGAGAAAATGTATTGGTTTCAGTTGCCAGCGACGCGGTGAAAATACGCATTAAAATGTTCAGCCTTGTTTATAATCAGAATTCAATTTTACGCACCAAAGACCGAGTCATAAAAGTGAATTTATTACATAAATGTGATAATCCAGCATTTCAAGCATAATTTTATGTTGTTAGTTTACATTTTTTGACTTATCGTCAAAGGGAACATGATCCATCAACCCCAGCGCGCCGGAGTTTTCAGTTTATGATCAAAGGTGATTTCACTGGAAAAACCGTGTTGGTTACAGGTGCTGGTGGCGGTCTTGGCGGTGCCATTGTTGCTTTATTGGCAGCCAACGGGGCAGCAATCACAGCTTGTGATCAAAGCTTGGATGCGATGAAGAATTTGAATGTTGTTAGCAAAAAAACGTTCAATCTCTTAGACCAACAGCAAACCGTTTCTTTCGCCAAAGCGCAGGTCGATGCTGGAACCATTCCGGATATACTCATCAATAATGCGGGATGGACGCGGGCTGAAACACTCTCGTCACTTACCCAAGAAAAAATTGAAACTGAGATCAGCATCAATCTCACAGGCGTTATGAATTTCACGATGGTCATCGTAAATGCGATGGCAAAGCGGGGGCATGGCTCCGTGGTTTTCATCTCATCAGTCAACGCGCTTTCTCATTATGGCAACCCAGCCTATGCAGCAGCAAAGGCCGGTATTGACGCCTATGCACGCAGCATTGCGGTGGAATTTGGAAAATTTGGTGTGCGGGCAAATACGGTATGTCCAGGTTCCATTCGCACCCCTGCATGGGATCACCGCATTGCGCGTGACCCGACTATTCCTGGAAAGCTTGCACGGATTTATCCGCTGGGCCGCATCGTTGAAAATACCGAAGTTGCTGAGGCTGTGATGTTCCTCGCCTCCGACCGCGCATCCGGCATTACGGGTGCATCGCTCGCAGTGGATGCGGGATTGACCGCAGGCAACAAGCCATTCATCGGCGATATTTTAGGGGGTTGATTGTGGCGGAGCAACGAAACATCATTGATATTATAATGCGGCTGCAAGGGCTGGAAGCTGATGGTTCCAAGTCTGATAGGCTGCTTGCTGCAATGGTTCTTGCAGATCTTGATTTTGCATCCAAGGCTTCCATTTCCGAAATTGCAGCGCGCATCAATGTGAGTGAGCCCACAGTAACGCGGTTCTGTCGTAACCTCGGGTGCGAAGGCGTGCGTGACTTTAAGTTCTGGTTGGCACAGGCAATGGCCGTTGGTGGGCAATATCTTAAACCCACACCTGCGTCACGCGATTCACGCGAACAGCGGGTGGTTGAAATTGTGGCGGATGGTGCGGTGAATGCCATCACGCGCATGGCCTCAACATTAGACATGGCAATGATTGCAAATGTGGCTGAGCTGATTGGCAAGAGTGAACGAGTTCTGTGCATTGGTTCTGGCGGTACATCATCCATGCTGGCAACCGAGATGCAAAACCGATTGTTCCGATTGGGGCTGGCAGCAACCTCCCAAGTTGATGGACAGTTGCAGCTTATGTTTGCAGCCGTTGCCACGCGTGAGACAACGGTGATTGCATTTTCTACATCCGGCCACGCCCAATCGATTGTCGATGCCGTTCAATTGGCGCGGCAATACGGCGCCCGCACAGTGGCTATAACAGCGCCGCGATCACCGCTTGCTAAGGCCGCAGAAATTTTGATCGAATACCAACCATTTGAAGACGGCAATGTTTTCAAGCCAACATCATCGCGGTTTGCCTTGCTGGCGATTTTGGACATGCTGGCTTTATCGGTTGCCGAAAGTCGCGGCACCAAGGTTTTAGAAAATTTGCGCCGCATCAAGCAAAGCTTGAACACGCTGAAAGTTAAAGACCCAAGTTTACCACTGGGTGATTGATCGACAATGAAATCAGGAGAGACAGTCCCTATGCCACTTTCTATAAATCCTTTTCTGAACGACAATGATCGTGCAGAGATTTGGACCATGCTGGTTGCGCGTGACATAGCCGCCTTTATCGCTGCTGACTGGAGTATGGTTGCAAATGATTTTGTTGAAGCAGGGTTTTTAGGAACCCACGCGCATAAATCATCAAATCCTGATGAGTGGACCTTGGCGTTCCCATATCTTGCAGACTACCGAACCGAATGGCTGAAGCAAGCAACTGAAACCCAAAAAATTGAATTTGCCGAACCGCTTGAGGCGGGCATTCACCGCGCGACCAACCTTACTCAAATTGAAATCACCGGAAGCGCAGCCATTGCCCACAAGAAATTTGATGGGACCATAAAATTGGCAAATGGCGGCGTGGACACCCTGAATTGGCAAACACTTTATTTCTGCAGGAAAGTCGACGCCGCGTGGAAAATAGCCGGATTTGTTGGCTACATGCCTTATAAATGAAGAACCAGATCACATTTAAAATGTAACTAATTTAGAATTTTATACTATCAGGCAAAATCGGTTTCTCGCCCAACAGAAGCGCTCCATTTTTAGCAAACACTATTGTTTTCTTTGGCCCTCAAACAAATTCAATCTAACAAAATAAGCAGTTTATTGTGAATTGGCATCAAAAAATCTGCAATTGGTATTGAAGTTACTGGGCCAATTTAGAAATTTTGATATTGACAAAAAAACTTTCTAACTCTTAAATGTAGGAAGTTTACAGGCGAGATGTGGCCGACATATGGATGCTGAACACAGCACCAGGGCGGAGAGAGACAAATGAAAGTTGGCATTATTGGGCTTGGCTTCCGATTGGGATATCTCGCAAGAGTATTCTCCGTCACCGTGCCCGATTTTGAGATCGTTGGTTATGTTGATCCAGCACCCGCTGGCCTTCCCTATGCTGAGCAGCATGGCATCTCAGTTGGAAAATCCTACGACACTCTTGAAGCGCTCATTAAAAATCAAAAACTCGATCTTCTCATGGTTGGCTCGCCCAACCATCTTCATCTCGATCATATCCGTGTTGGCCTCAACCACGGCCTGAAGATATTTACTGAGAAGCCGGTTGTCACCACTGTTGATGAAACCATAGCGCTTGCAGAGCTTATTGCCGAGCATGGGTCTGATAATATCATGGTTGGCCTCGTGCTGCGTTACGCACCACTTTATGTTGATCTACGCAAAGCCCAAACAGATGGCTTGTTGGGCGAAGTGGTTTCGATTGAAGCTTCGGAGCACATCGCACCTTATCATGGCGCGTTCTTTATGCGAGACTGGCGAAGATATGCAAAATACTCGGGCAGTTTTATGCTTGAAAAATGTTGCCACGATCTTGACCTCTATAACGGCGTTATGGGCTGTAGGCCTATGCGGGTGGCAAGTTTTGGTGGCCGCAAATCATTCACACCCCACAACATGCCAACTGAAACTGGCGCAAATGATTTGAATGTTTATCACCGTAAGGCAAGCGGCTGGCAAGGCAGCGACAAAGTTTTTGACAGTGACGGCGATATTATTGATTTCCAAACAGCTATTATAGAATACGCCAATGGCGCATCAATGGCGTTTCACACCAACCTTAATGTGCCAGATCAGTTTCGCCGTTTCTGCGTGGTGGGTGCCAAGGGCATGGCGGAAGGTGATTTCGTCAGAAACTTTTTCAAAGTCCATGACGCCCGCACATCTGAGCGCCTCATTGATACCACTTATGTAGTTTCGGAATTATCAGAACATTATGGTGCCGATGAACAAATGGCACGCGATATTTCTCAGCACATGCTGCAAGGCGCTCCACTTCCTGTTTCAGTGGTGGATGCGCTGGAGGCAGGCTTGCTCGCTATTACTTTAGACGAAGCGCGCAAAACCCGCAGCCTGATTGATATGACGCCGATCTGGAAACGATTTGACGAAGCGCTTAATCACAAAAGTTCAAAGAAGGCGTCAGCGGCATGACCAACTCTCGAAGCGCACAGATATTTGCATTGCTGCTGCTACTGCCAGCACTTCTCTATGTGTCAGTCATTGTGCTTTATCCACTGGCCGAAACCGTCAAATTGTCGTTCACTGATGCGGCCCTCAAGCCCACGATCAATTGGGTGGGGTTTGCCAATTACCATAAAATTTTTGCAAATGATTTTACAGCGGTGATATTACGCACCTTTGTGTGGACGTTTTTTTCCGTCAGCATGAAAATGCTTATCGGAATTTTCGCTGCTGTTCTTCTCAATGCTGCTGTACCCGGTCAAACTTTGTTCCGCATTTTACTGATGCCGCCTTGGGTGGTTCCTATGGCCATTGGCATTTTTATGTGGGGTTGGATGTATAATGGTCAGTTCGGCATGATCTCTGGCCTCTTACAAAACTTGGGGATAACAAGCGGGCCAGTTGCATTCCTTGCCTATGGATCAAGTGCGTTCTGGGCAACCATCGTCACCGATGTGTGGATTGGCATTCCCATCGTCACACTTTATTTTCTCGCAGCCATGCAAGCCATTCCAAAAGATCTTTATGAAGCTGCTTGGGCCGATGGTGCGGGGCGCTTTTATCGCTTCCGCCGCATTACTTTACCGATGATCGTTCCGACCATGATTACCATGTCGATGTTGTCGCTGATCTTCACGTTCAATTCGTTCGACATCATTTGGATTTTAACACGTGGTGGCCCAAGCGGCGAAACCACAACCATGATCATCGACACCTATAAAACCGCTATCGGCTCTTACAAATATGGCGAGGGTGCCGCTCGCGCTGTGATGATTTGTATTTTCCTTTCCATATTCTCATTCCTCTATTTCAAAGTGGTCAGCAAAATTACGGCGGGGGGCGAACGCACATGAAACTGAACCGCGCGCCTGCCGCCATGATTGATCGCTACAAGTGGTATGAGGTGATTGGCATTTATGCAGGAATTGCCTTGGTGATGTTTTTCCTGCTGGCACCATTCATCGAAGGTTTTCTGGTATCCTTAAAACCACTGTCGCTGTTGTTTTCATCGCCGTATAGTTTCTGGCCGAAGAATGGATCGTTCGACGCTTACTTCTCCATGTGGACCAGCGTTCCTATGATGGGCCGTTATATTTTCAATAGCCTGTTCATTTCAACGATCGTGACCATCGGTGTTTTGCTCGTTGTTGTTCCCGCCGCCTATGCCTTCGCGCGGTTTGAGTTTCCATTTCGGGGTCAACTCCTCGGTGCATTTCTGGCCATTAATATGTTTTCAGGTGCGGTTTTGCTGATCCCCCTTTTCCGACTGATGCGGAGTCTTGGTGTGCTCAACACCTATTTCGCGATGATCGTTCCAGGCATTGCCTTCCTCATACCGACCGCCATCTGGCTGCTGCGTGCCTATCTATTGCGAATCCCACGCGAACTTGAGGAAGCCGCATGGGTCGATGGTGCAAGCCGTATTTATATTCTGCGCCGCGTTGTACTGCCACTCGCCATGCCCGGCATTGTGGTTGCAGCGATTGCCACCTTCATTGGCTCCTACGCGCAACAATTTATTTATGCTCTCACATTCAATTCCAAGACTGAATACATGCCGTTGCCGATTGGTTTGTTTGCTTATTTCGGACGGCAGGAAGTGGTTTGGAATGAATTGATGGCGGCAAGTTTTGTTGGAATTTTGCCAGCCCTCATCATCATTATATTCTTACAGCGTTATCTTGTGGCGGGTCTCACCGCAGGTGCTGTGAAACAATAGTTATCGCCTCAATGACGGGGCGAATAAAAAGGGAGAAGGAACTATGAAACTAGCACATAAATTATTGGGCACTGTGGCACTGGTCATGGCATTTATGCCAGCAGTCGCACAGGCCGAAGATAAGTCGATCAGTTTTGTTGAGTGCGGCGACAAAATGTCGGCTGTCCACACTGACCTCATTGCAAAATGGGAAGCAGCAAACCCCGGTTTTAAAATCGCTGGTGAAGCTGTGGGTTGGGATCAATGCCAGGACAAGGTAACAACACTTGCTGTTGCTGGCACACCCGTTGGCCTTGCTTATGTTGGTTCGCGCACACTGAAGCAGTTTTCCAAGAATGATCTCATCGTACCAATTCCAATGACCGATGATGAAAAGAAGGCCTATTTCAACTTCGTTGCTGAAACTGTTACATCTGATGGCAAGCAATGGGGCGTTCCCGTGGCATTTTCAACCAAGGCTCTTTATTGGAATAAAGACCTGTTTGCTGCCGCTGGTCTTGATCCTGAAAAAGCACCAGCAACATGGGCTGACGAAATTGCAGCTGCAAAAGCAATCAAAGAAAAAACCGGCACTGCTGGCTTTGGCGTTGTTGCAAAAACATTCGACAACACCATGCACCAACTCTTGCATTGGATCTACACCAACAATGGCTCAGTGATTGATGCTGATAACAAGATCACTTTAGACAGCCCTGAAAACCTTGCAGCTCTCACCGCATTGAAGGACATCACAGCCTATGCTGAAGAAGGCCCAACATCGTATGAGCAAAATGAAGTGCGTGCCATTTTCTTGGATGGTAAGCTCGGCATGATCCAAGCCTCAGTTGGCGCTAAGGGTCTACTCAAGGATGCAAAGTTCAAGTGGGGCGTTGCACCATTGCCACTTGGACCAAGCGCCAAGGGCCCAGGCACATTGCTGATCACGGATAGCTTGGCTGTGTTCAAAGGCACCGGCGTTGAAGAACAGGCTATCAGCCTTGCCAAGTTCCTTGCCAGTCCAGAAAACCAACCTGCTTACGAAGCCGTCGAAGGACTAACACCACTACGTCCAGGCCCAGCTGTTGACGCGTTGGTTGCTGGTGATGCGAACTGGAAACCATTTATCGATGGCATTTCCTTCGGCGGTCCAGAACCACTATTTGTGGATTATAAAGGCTTGCAGAACACTATGATTGAACTTGTTCAATCAGTTGTCACTGGCAAAACTGAACCTGCTGCTGCCTTGAAAAAGGCCGCTGCTGATCTCGAACAATACAAATAATCTGTTGGCCGCCGCATCACTCCCATAAGTGCGGCGGCCACTTTCATTATCACGGAGACAATCAACCCCATGAGCCAGCTCGTTCTAACTGATCTGTGCAAGTCTTTCGGCGACACGGAAATTATTCGTGGCGTTAATCTTGATGTCAAGAAAGGCGAGTTCGTAGTTTTCGTTGGCCCTTCTGGCTGCGGTAAGTCAACTCTTCTTCGTATGATTGCTGGCTTGGAAGATGTGACCGCAGGTGAGATTATCATCGATGGAAAATCTGTGAAAGACGTGCCTCCCGTGAAGCGCGGCATTGCCATGGTGTTCCAATCCTATGCGCTTTATCCCCATATGACGGTGTTTGAAAATATCGCTTTTCCACTTCGTGTAGAGGGCCTGTCACAAGCTGAAACTGAGCAGCGCGTGAATGCTGCTGCAAAAGTTTTGCAGCTGGACGAACGTTTACAACAAAAGCCCGGCACACTTTCGGGCGGGCAGCGCCAGCGCGTTGCCATCGGCCGCGCCATTGTGCGCCAGCCACAGATTTTTCTTTTTGACGAGCCGCTTTCAAACCTTGATGCGGCGTTGCGCTCAGACATGCGTATTGAATTGTTGCGCCTCCATAAATCGCTTGGCTCCACCATGATTTATGTGACGCATGACCAAGTTGAAGCCATGACCATGGCGGATAAGATTGTAGTGCTGAATGCTGGAGTGATCGAACAAGTGGGTTCTCCGCTTGATCTCTATAATCACCCCACCAATAAATTCGTTGCCAGCTTTATTGGCAGCCCGAAGATGAACTTCATTAACGGAACATGTCTCGCTGCGAAGGCAACTGGGATTACCTTGGAGCTTGAAGATTTTGGTAAAATTACCTTGCCGCGCAAAGGCGGTGCAGAACTAATTGGCAAGCAGCTGACCGTAGGTATCAGGCCGGAGAACCAACGCCTGACCAAATCAGGTTTCAACTTCAAACTCAAGCCGATCATTGTTGAACGCTTGGGCATTCATACGATCGCTTATAGCCCGATTTCATCCGGCAAAAACTTTGTGACTTTGATTGAAGGCAATCCTCAAATTACAGAAAATATCTCCGTGTCTATCGGTGTAGATCCAATAGATTGCCATTTGTTTGATTCCCAAGGAAACACAATTGCCCGCACCAACTCGTAGTCCTACCGCAAGTTCACGTTTCACACTCACATCACACTGGACTTCGGCCAGCGAACTCGCTCCATCAATCTACACACTCACATTGACCAATCGTGGTGAAACTTCGCTGGCCGATTTTTGTTTGTGCATCAGTGGACCAGGGCGGGTGGATTCGAAGGCTCGCATAGAAGGCGCTCAAGTTATATCACGGCTTTCGAACCACCTTGAACTCAAGCCTCCGCAAGGCATGGTAGTGAAGGCCAATGAGTCTTGGGTCATCAAGTTTCACGGCATAAGGAATCGCTTCCAACATTGGAGCGAAGGCACAACTGGCGCTTACCTCGCCTTCGAGGATGGCCGTAGTCAATCATTGGCTGTTAGTAGCACATATCTCGTTGGAAGCAACGAGGCGCATTTGCGTGGTGCCCGATATTATCCGATTGCGCCACATGAAAAAACGCCGGTATCTATTATCCCATGGCCAAACCAGATTGAGATTTCAGCTTACGCGCAAGCGCCACAGGGTTTAAATTTTATTGCAAAAGATGAGATTTCGAACACGGCCCACAGCGCATTTTCAAAACTTTGCGCTGGGCTATTTCCCGCCGAAGAGATCAACCGAAATGCCGCTGAAGGTGGTATCCTCGTAGATTGCTGCTTGGATAAGGCGATGGCAGATGAAGCTTATAGGATCAATTTTTCTGCCAATGGAATCTTGCTCAGCTCTGCCACATCATCAGGCTTTCTCTATGGCATGATCACACTGGGGCAAATGTTGCGCGGAGCCAAACTGCATCCCACACAATTTTTTTTTCCCGCCGTCGGCGAAATTACTGACAGTCCTGCCATGAGGTTTCGTGGCAGTCATTTGGATGTGGCACGGCAGTTTTATACCTCCGCCGAAATCGGGCAGTTTCTCAGTGTTCTTGCATGGAACAAGATGAATCGTTTCCATTGGCACCTCTCAGATGATGAGGCTTGGCGAGTACAGATTGACGCTTATCCGGAACTCACAGCTATTGCTGCATGGCGCGGGCATGGCCTGCCCATTCCGCCTTTGCTCGGCTCCGGGCCCGCAAAGTTTGGTGGCTATTACACCAAGGCGGTCATTCTTGAGTTGGTCGCACTGGCCGCAAGTTATGGCATTACGGTTATTCCTGAAATTGATATTCCAGGCCATTGTTATTGTGTGCTGCAAGCCTTGCCTCACCTTCGCGATCCAGAAGAAACCGGAACTTATTCCTCAGTGCAAGTGTTCCCTAACAATTGCCTCAACCCCGCTCGACCGGAAACTTATCAGTTTCTTGAAACTGTTTTTGACGAACTGATTGAGCTGTTCCCAGCGAAGATTATTCACATCGGTGCTGATGAGGTTCCGCTTGCCGCATGGTCTGGTTCGCCACTCGCTTTAGCAAGCTTGCATGAACTTGCTGGTGAAGAGCTGGCTGAAAGTCATGCCAAGCTAAACGGCATCACCGGCAACCTGCATGGCGCAGACCGTATCGAGGGCACGGGCACTGCTGTTCTACAAGCTGAATTTTTGCGTCACATCCAAAGTTTTTTAGCGTCTCGCGGCTGTGTTACTGGCGGTTGGGAAGAAGCATCGCATGGCCATGTGATCGACAAGGAAAAATCTTATCTCGTGGGTTGGCGCGATGTGGCCGCCAGCAGGCAGTTAGCGGAAGAAGGCTACGATATTGTTGTGAGCCCCGGCCAACTTTATTATCTCGACATGGCCCAGGGTCAAGAATGGTCTGAGCCAGGTGCTTGGTGGGCGGGCCACTCTTCACCGCAAAACACCTATAATTTTGATCCGACAGAAAACTGGACGACGCAGCAACGCCAGCATTTCATGGGCATTCAGGCTTGCATCTGGTCAGAGTCGATGACTGATCGTGCTGTGTTTGATCGCCTGATATTTCCACGCCTATCAGCAATCGCCGAAACTGCATGGACGCAGAAGCCTTCAAAGTCGTATGTGCGATTTATTGGCTGCGTGGACCTCATGCCATTGGTTTTTGGAAATCGAGAAAAGTAATGCGTATCGCAGTTGGCGGATTACACACGGAATGCAGCACATATAACAATGTGCAAGCTAGTGTGGTTGATTTTAGAGTTCTGCGCGGAAGAGAATTGTTGCAACATTCTTATTTTCAATTTCTAGAAAACTATGACGCGGAATTTTTGCCCGTGATGCATGCGCGGGCGATTGCTGGTGGTCCTATAGCCGCGCAAACTTATGATGATTTCAAGCAGGAGTTGTTGTTAGGCTTCAAAAATCTTCTCCCCTTAGATGGCGTGTATCTTGCAATGCATGGAGCAATGTTTGTGGTGGGCATGGAAGATGCTGAGGGTGATTTTATTTCAGCAGTGCGAGAAATAGTCGGGCCGAAATGTTTAATTTCCGTCAGCTATGATCTGCATGGCAACATCAGCAAGCGCATTATCGATTGCATTGATATGTTTTCAACTTACCGCACCGCTCCTCACATTGATGTAGAAGAAACTATGCGGCGCGCAGTGGCCATGTTGGTGCGCTCCATTTCTGAAAACATAAAACCAAGTGTTTTATGGGTTCCCATTCCCGTGGTGTTACCCGGCGAAAAGACCAGCACGGAGGATGAACCTGCAAAATCTCTTTATGCTAATTTAGCACACATTGAAAATGTGCAAGGCATTTGGGATGCATCCTTGCAAGTAGGCTATGTTTGGGCCGACGAACCACGCGCAACTGCCGCAGCTGTGATGACCGGAACCAATATCGTCTCAATGAAAAATGCCGCATTGTCTTTGGCACAAGATTATTGGGATTGCCGCAATGTATTTGCGTTTGGAATGCCCGTCGGTAGTATTGACGAATGTATCGCAAAAGCTATCCAAAATAATACTTCACCTTTTATTATCGCTGAATCGGGTGATAATCCAACAGGCGGTGGTGTTGGTGATCGTGCTGATATTTTAGCGGCATTACTCATCGCAAAGGCTCAAAATGTGATTTACGCTGGCATCGTGGATGCTCTAGCAACAGATAAGGCCTATGATGCAGGCGGTGACGGTATGATTTTCTGTTCAATCGGGGGATCACTTGATGCCAGCAGCGCGCCGGTAAACGTAAAAGGGAAAGTCATTTATTTGCATCACTGCAAGGCACGTTCTGAGCGCGAAGCGGTGCTCGAAATTGATGGCATCAAACTTGTTCTCACGGCACGGCGCAGACCCTTCCATAGTATTTCAGACTTCACACGACTTAATCTTAATGTTCATAGCGCTCATACCATTGTTGTTAAATCAGGTTACCTATCGCCTGAATTAGCACCAATCGCCAACCCAGCCATGATGGCCCTTTCCGCAGGTGCGGTGGATCAACATGTTGAACGGCTGCCACGTTTAAGAAAGGCAACACCAACATTTCCCTTTGATCAAGATTTTACTTGGAGCCCGATTGTCTATCAGTCGCGTCGAGTTGAGGTTGAAACATGCTGATGTGTTTTGACATTGGTGGCTCAACCATCAAACCAGCGGTTGCCACATCGCCGGATCAGTTGAATGTGTTACCAGTTCTCAAAACCCCTTTGCATGATTATGACGCGTTCATAGACATCCTTGCTTCATGTGTGGGCGATGAGAAGGGTATCTCAATTTCAATTACCGGTGCCATTGACCCCGAAACTGGAATTTTAAAATGTGCAAATATCGCCTGTGCAGATGGCAAAGCACTTGCTGCTGATTTGGAATCCACAACCGGGTTGCCGGTTCACATTTCAAATGATGCCGATTGCTTCACACTGGCAGAAGCAACTTTGGGTGCGGGGCGCGGACACCGCAATGTGTTTGGGGTCATCCTCGGCAGTGGTGTGGGCGGTGCTTTGATTATTGATGGCCGCATTGTGAATGGCAGTGGTGGATTTGTTGGCGAGTGGGGCCATGGGCCTATACTTTCTAAAACTATCAACAATCCGCAACGCAGCATTCCCCACTTCAAATGTGGCTGCGGGCAAAGTGGTTGCGTTAATACAGTTGGAGGTGCCCGCGGTCTTGAAGTGCTTCATCATTTTCTGAGCAATGAGACCCGTACCAGTCGTGAAATCGTCACGGCTTGGCGCGCTGGTGATGCAACAGCTGAACACACGCTTGCAGCCTATGTCGAGCTGGTGAGCCCACCACTTGCCTTCGCAATCAATATCACGGGAGCTGGCATTGTTCCAATTGGCGGTGGCTTGAGCGAAATGCAAGAACTCATAGCTCTGCTAGACAAAAATGTGCGGGCCAAACTGCTGCACAAAGCGATTTCGCCTATTTTGGTCAAGGCCCATAATAAACTCGAACCCGGTCTTATCGGAGCAGCCATTGTAGGTTTTCAGGAATTGAACAATGCGTAGTGTATTACTTGAAGTGTGCGTGGATAATGCTACTGGTCTTGCAGCTGCAATCGCAGGTGGTGCGGACCGAATTGAACTTTGTTCGGCCCTTTCTGTTGGTGGATTAACACCATCAAAAGGGCTGATGGAGCTTGCTGCAAATGCCTCAATTCCAGTTTACGCAATGATCCGCCCACGTGCAGGCGACTTTGTTTATAACGCCAGTGAAATCGAAATAATGAGCACGGATATTGATCAGGTTCGCGAATGTGGTCTTGCTGGAGTCGTGATGGGCGCAAGCAATCCCGATGGCACGCTAAACTCATCGCAACTCGATTTTTTGACCGCCCATGCAAAAGGACTTGGCCTAAGCTTGCATCGCGCCTTTGACTTAGTACCTGATTTTCGCGCCGCAATTGACATTTCAGTTGAGCTTGGTTTCGAACGGATACTAACATCTGGTGGTTCAAATTTAGCAATTGAAGGTATCGCCAAACTCATAGATTGCATGGAATATGCCGCAACTCGCATTATAATTATGCCCGGCGGCGGCGTTAATGATGTAACCGTATTGGCTTTAATGGAAAATCTACCACTTCAAGAAATACATGCCTCATGTTCCAACATTATGCCACAATACGATTCAAAATTATTGGAGCTCGGCTTTTCAGCAGCTGGGTTTAAGGCAACAGATCAATCAAAAGTTGAAGCGCTCTGTAGAGCCATAAAAAACTTATAATAGTTTTCAAATGATCGGATACAAGCTGGAAGAATTTTCAAATTCCACTTGCCTCCCTCATACAATAGCAAAGTTCGTAAGGAAGGAATGGTGGGCGGTATTGGGATCGAACCAACGACCACTACGATGTCAACGTAGTGCTCTACCGCTGAGCTAACCGCCCACATGTGTGTGGCATATATCGGCCATAATGAGCGAAGGCAAGGGTGGGCTTTAGGCGGCCATCAAGCGGTTCACTTCATCAACCAAATCACGCAAGTGGAAAGGTTTGGACAAAACCTTCGCATCCTTTGGCGCATTGGAATCTGGGTTGAGCGCAACCGCTGCAAAACCAGTGATGAACATAATTTTTAAGGAGGGATCAAGCTCAGCGGCACGGCGCGCCAGTTCAATGCCATCCATTTCTGGCATCACAATATCAGTGAGCAGCAAATCAAAATTGTCTTGCTTGATTTCTTCAAAAGCGCTGGCGCCTTCAGCAAAGGGGGTCACACTATGTCCAGCCTTCTCCAGCGCTTTCACCAGAAAGCGCCGCAAATCATCATCGTCTTCAGCCAGAATAATTTTCACCATAACTCTCTCTATCAACCAGCAGCAGGGCTTGGTCAAGTTTTCCCAGAAAACCATATGTGCCGCAATTGCACACTCTTGGCTTGCCTATAGTATAAAAGCAGTAAACAGGCCATGAAGGTGGACCATAGACAATAAGATGAATTTGCGCTTTTGTGAGGGAAGCAAAGACGTGCTTTGACTCGAGAATTGCGATGCCTGAACCATTTTTTGAAATTCTCGCACCGGCACTATGGCAAGTGCCAATTGTATTCAATTCACCACATAGCGGTTCCGTTCTGCCACAAGGCTTTTTGCAAAGTTCCAGATTATCAGCATCTGCTTTGCGTCAATCGGAAGATTGTTTTGTTGATGAGCTTTTTTGTGGCTGTAAAGATTTAGGCGCACCCCTGCTGCGAGCCTTGATATCGCGGGCTTTTATTGACCTTAACCGTGAACCCTATGAATTAGATGCGCGCATGTTCCATGAAAGCCTGCCAGGTCACATGAACCCTGGTTCGCCACGCGTGGCATCGGGCCTTGGCACAATTCCAAAATTAGTGGCCGAGGGCGAAGAGATTTACCGTGGCAAAATCCACTTGGATGAAGCCCTTGCCCGCATTGAACAGGTTTACCGCCCCTATCACCGTGCGCTGACAGCTTTATTGAACGAATGCTATAATGCCACCGGCTTTTCGCTTCTCGTGGATTGCCACTCCATGCCCAGCTCATCGGTAAAAACGCTGCATGTTCCTGCCGCTGACATCGTGTTGGGCGATCGGTTCGGGGCTGCCTGCGCCAGCGACATAGCCGATACGGTTGAAACTTTGCTCAAAAACACAGGTTTAAAAGTTTTGCGTAATCGGCCCTATGCTGGTGGCTTTATCACTGAAACCCATGGTGCCCCGCGCCACAACCGCCACGCCTTGCAAATTGAGATCAACCGCGCACTTTATATGGATGAAAAAACCCAGCAAAAAAATTCAAATTTCGCCGAAGTGAAGATGAAGTTGCAGAACATGACGCAACAGCTGATTGACTATCTGCCGCAAGACCAGCAGTTGCGCGAGGCCGCAGAATAAAAAAAGGGGCCGATGCACCAATGTGATCGGCCCTAAGTCTAGGGAGGAAACGCCCAAGAAGGGCTGTGAGAGATCATCATAAATGCTCATCTCACAAGATCAATTTGGCAGTGCAACATAAATAATTCAAGACCTTATTGC
>JANNBH010000115.1:0-5398 GCA_031385245.1 Hyphomicrobiales bacterium
GCTTTGGCTTGCGCTTCCAAAGTGCTGAGTGAAATGCGTTGTTTCGCGGCAACCACTTCTTCGCGCTTATAGGTGGCAATTTTATCGAGGATGGTTTCCATTTTTAGATCACCCTTCTCATATAATTCGTCATCCCAGCGAAAGCTGGGACCCCGCTTAAACTACGCAAGAAAGCTGGGTTCCTGCTTTCGCAGGAATGACGACTAAGAGGGGAGAGAATTGAATTATCCATTGCTCACCTCAACCAAGCGAGTCAAAGCTTTGGCAGCTGCACCTGATTTTACGGCTTCACGCGCTACGATTACGCCGGCTTTAATATCAGTAGATTTTCCAGCCACAACTAAGGCCGCACTCGTGGTCATCAAGGCTGCATCACTGAAGGCTGAAGGTTTGCCAGCTAAAACTTCGCGTAAGGCTTCCGCATTGTGGACGGCGTCTCCGCCTTTCAAATCATCCACATTGGAACGCTGAATTCCGGCGGCCTCTGGGGTCATTTCAAAATTGCGAATTTCGCCATTTTTAAGTTCGGAAATCCACGTGGTTCCAGTTGGCACAATCTCATCCATGCCGCCTTCGCCATAACAAATCCAACAGGCTTCGGTGCCAAGATTTTTCAACACATGGGCGAGAGGCTCGACCCACGCTTTTGAAAAAACACCTGTCACTTGACGCTTGGCTCCGGCAGGGTTTGAGAGCGGGCCGAGCAAATTATAAATGGTGCGGGTGCCAAGCTCAACGCGCGTGGGGCCAACAAATTTCATTGAGGAATGATGTGCAGGCGCAAACATAAAACCTACGCCAGCTTCGGCAATGCATTCAGATATTTTCTCAGGTGAAATATCAAGCTTCACACTCAAGGCCATCAGCACATCGGCGGCACCTGATTTTGAAGAGAGCGCACGGTTGCCGTGCTTGGCCACGCTCAGGCCAGCACCAGCGGCGATAATCGCAGCGCAGGTGGAAATGTTATAGGAGCCTGATGCATCGCCTCCCGTGCCCACAATATCAATGGCATCTGCAGGGGCTGCCACGCGCAGCATTTTCTCGCGCATGATTTCAACGGCACCAGTGATTTCATCCACCGTCTCACCACGCACACGCAACGCCATCAAGAAGCCCGCAATTTGCGAAGGTGTGGCATCGCCCGACATCATAATGTTAAAGGCCTCACGCGCTTCGGCGCGGGTGAGCGGAGTGCCATTGGCGGCTTTGGCAATAAGTGGTTTCATATCGGGCATTATTTTGCTCCCGCCATATCAAGGAAGTTTTTCAATATGGCGTGGCCATGTTCAGACGCGATGCTTTCTGGATGAAACTGCACGCCATGCACATTCAATGTTTTGTGTTGCAGGCCCATGATGATGCCATCGGTTTCGGCGGTCACTTCCAAGCAATCAGGAAGTGTTGCGCGGTCCACCACCAGCGAATGATAACGCGTGGCATTGAAGCCATTTGGTATATCTTTAAACACGCCTTTGCCTTCGTGTTGCACGGCAGAGGTCTTGCCATGCATCTGGCTTGGAGCGCGGACAACGTTGCCGCCAAAGGCTTCGCCCATGGCTTGTTGGCCAAGGCACACGCCGAACAGTGGAATTTTTCCAGCAGCTTCTTTTACCAAATCAATAATGATGCCAGCTTGCGAAGGTGTGCCGGGGCCGGGTGAAATGACGATGGCTGAAGGCCGCGCCGACATCACTTGGCCAACGCTGATTTTATCATTGCGGTGAACCACAGTTTCACATCCAAGATCGCCAAGGAAATGGTAGAGGTTCCAGGTGAAGCTATCATAATTATCAATCAGAATAATCATTGGGCTCTCCCAGCGCGGCCAGCAAAGCGCACGGCTTCTTCAGCGGCGCGGAACAGGGCTTTGGCTTTGTTGATGCACTCTTCATGTTCGCTTTGCGGGTTGCTATCGGCCACCACACCAGCGCCTGCCTGCACATACATTTTGCCATCTTTTACGATTGCCGTGCGAAGCACGATACATGTGTCCATCTCACCATCGGCACCAAAATAACCGACGCAGCCACCATAAATTCCACGCTTGCTTTTTTCGAGTTCGTCGATAATTTCCATGGCCCGCACTTTAGGTGCACCTGAAACTGTGCCAGCGGGGAAACCTGCGACTAAAGCATCAATCATGTCGTGCTTTTTGTCGAGCTTGCCTTCAACGTTAGAGACGATGTGCATCACTTGGCTATAGTATTCTAAGATGAATTGATCGGTGACTTTGATTGAACCGATTTCCGCCACACGGCCCACATCATTGCGGCCTAAGTCGAGCAGCATGAGATGCTCGGCGCGTTCTTTGGGATCGGCCAAAAGTTCTTCGGCAAGGGCTCTATCTTCGGTCGGCGTAGCGCCTCTGCGGCGGGTGCCAGCGATGGGGCGGATCGACACTTTGCCATCGCGCACGCGCACTAAAATTTCTGGGCTGGAACCAACCACGGCGAAACTATCAAAGTTCAAATAATATAGAAATGGTGATGGATTTACGCGGCGCAACGCGCGGTACAGTGAGAAGGGCGGCAGGGCGAAATCAGTTTCAAAACGCTGCGAAAGTACGGCTTGGAAAATATCACCGGCTGCAATGTAATCTTTCGCCTTTAAAACCATGGCTCGATATTCGGCTGCATCGGTATTGGAAACTGGCGCTGCGATGGCTGGTGTATCAGCTTCGCGCATGGTCATATCAATTGGGCGGTCGAGCGAGTCCACCACTTCGGAAATGCGCTCTCCTGCGCGGGCATAGGCGGCGCGGGCTGAAACGGATTTATCAGGGTAGACGGGGGCGGTAACAGTCACTTCATCACGCACCGAGTCAAAGATCGCCATGACTGTAGGGCGGATCATCATGCCATCTGGCAGGCCCATAGTGTCGGGGTTCGGCTCTGGCAAATCCTCCATCAGCCGCACCATGTCATAACCAAGATAACCAAACACGCCTGCTGCCATCGGGGGTGCATCTTCAGGAAGCTTGATACGGCTTTCTTTGAGCAGTGTGCGAAGGCTGCTTAGCGGGTCTTGGGCGGTTGTTTCAAATGGCCCATCGCTATCACGAAGCGCTTGGCGGTTGAGGCTGGCCACTTTGCTCTGAACCTTCCAAATCAGATCAGGATTCATTCCGATAATGGAATATCGCCCACGCACGGCACCGCCTTCAACTGACTCAAGCAGAAACGAATAGCGTGCATTACGCGAAAGTTTCAGCATGGCGGAAACTGGCGTTTCTAAATCGGCCACTAGCCGTGTGGCAACAACTTGCGCCTGGCCCTTATCATAAGCCAGCGCAAACTCTTCATATGTTGGAGAGATAATCATGGTCGTTTAGAGAGCTCAAGGTTCATCAAAGTTGGAGCCAGAATTTTGCTTCCAGAGCTCTTCATTGATGGTGACATTGGCATTTTTGCGTAAAGCGGCAACATAGCCATTGGCAATATCGTTTACAAATGCTGCGCCAATTTCTTGCTGCAACTTGGTGATCTCTGGCGAGGTGGCCATGAGGGCGGGGAGTGTGACTTTGGAAACCTGCATAATGCGCGCCGTTTTGCCATCACCTTCAAGCGACCACGCAAAGCCTTGGTCTGGTTGGTCGAACAGCGAAACAACGGCGGCACCATCAAAATCTTCTGACGTTTCGTTGCGCTTTAGGCCTGTGGCAGTTTTAACTGTGGCAGAAGTTTTCAACGCAAGGGCATCAAGTGTTGCGCCTGCTTTGGCTTCAACCAGCAGCGCCTTAGATTTGCTGGTTGCAAGGTCGCGCAATTTTGTGGCCACAACATCTTTGGTCACGTCAGCTTTTACATCAACTAATGGTTTCAAGCCGGGTGGTGTTATTTCTCGCACTTCATACCACACATAAGTATCGCCGATTGGCAAAGCATCTTCCGAGTTTCCAACATCACTTAAAAAGGCGGCTTTGAGCACTTCTGCTTTGGCGACAAACTCAATATCTTTGTCAGCTTTATCTTGGCCAACGGCACTTACAACAGGGATGAGAGCAAGTGGAATTCCGGCGCGTTCAGCAATTTGCTCAAAGGGAGTTTGTGCCGCGCGTGCATCTTCAACCGAATTATAAATTGCGGTAATTTCTTCACGGGCCTTTTCAAGTTTAAGGCGTGTTGTGAGTTGATCTTTTACCTCATCTAAAGTGGATTGCTTTTCAAGGGAAATGCTTGTTGCTTTTAAGATTACAGTTGCCAGACTGCCAACGACAGGATCACTTACGGCATTGAGTTGTAATGCAAATGCGGCATCGGCGATTTTGGAATCGAGGAAGTCACCTTTCTGGCGATCTTTCAATGTAATGTCGGCCTCTGTTGCTTTCAGTTCGCCAGCAATTTTTATGATGTCTTCACCCGCAGCTAGGCGCGCCTTGGCTTTGGTTGCATCGCTAAGATTTGGAAATGTGAGTTGCAGAATAGAGCGCTTTTCAGGTGCAAAATAATCCAGCTTAAACTGTTCATAACCTGTCGCCACTTCTTCAGCTGTAACTTGCATTCGAGCAGAAATTGTAGCTGGATCAACCGACATTATCGCAAGCGAGCGATATTCCGGTGCGGTGTAAGCGGCAGGTGTGAGTTCGTATTGTTTCTTTAGTTCGTCTTCAGTGATTGCGGGCAGATCTGTTTCCGCAACTGTGAATGTGAAATACTTCGCCTCACGAGATTCGCCACGATATTGGGCCAACGCAAGTTCCAAAACCTTTGGCAATTTTATTTTTGATTCAGCAGGACCGATTACCAAATTACGTAAATAGGTAACTTTCTCACTGGCGATATAGTCTGACTCAACAATTCCATTTTGCTGAAGCAGGTTGCGAAACAGCGCCGGATCAAACTTGCCCTTAGCATCCTGGAAAATTTTATTGTCAGCAATTGTTTGAACAATGGCACTGTTGGGAACAGCCAATTCCAATTTGGCCGCTTGCGCTTGCACTGCGGCAGCGTTGATCAGGTTTTCCAACACAGATTTATCAACACCCATGCGCTTTGCATCGTCGATGGTCAGGTTCTGACCTGATTGCGCCGACAGGTTTTTTAACATGCGCTGCAAGGCCACATTATACTCGGGCTGACGAATAGTTTGCCCGGCCACATGCACCAAATCTTTTGGCCCCCAACCTGTCCAAGATAAAACATTCCCTAAGAACGACGTGGATACATCTTTGATGCCCCATACGCCGAAGCTCATCACCAAAAGCCCCATCAACACCTTGGCAACCCAAGTTTTGGCGGCAACACGCAAGAATTCCATCAATAGTTCCTTTCAGGCAGGGCAGTGCAAATCGCTTGTTATTTCATCATAGGTACCTGCGTTTCTTCTCGCAAGTGCGGCATGTGTTTGCTATGTAGCCAGAAAGCAACAGATTCAAGAGGATATTATGGCTGCAATC
>JANNBH010000091.1:0-17742 GCA_031385245.1 Hyphomicrobiales bacterium
TGGCCGCCCGCAAGCAATCAGCGCTGCAAATCGTCACTGAACATTGGAAAGAATTTGGCCGCAATTATTACACGCGCCATGATTTTGAAGAGGTTGATCTCGATAACGCTAACCTGATGATGAAAAATCTACGCGAGCAATTGCCCCCACTCGTTGTCCAGCACGGCATCGTAACTGCTGATGATTTTTCTTATGATGACCCGGTCGATGGCTCACGCACAACAGGCCAAGGCATTCGCCTGTTATTTGAAAATGGTGCCCGCGTTATTTACCGCTTGTCTGGCACCGGCACAGCAGGGGCCACGTTACGCGTTTATATTGAAAAATATGAAGCAAACCCCTTGCGTCACGATATGGAGGTGCAACACGCACTTTTTGACTTGATAGAGTTGTCTAAGTCTGTGGCGCAAATTGAAAAATACACGGGCCGCAAAGCGCCAACGGTGATCACCTGAAACGCGTGCTTGGTGTAACCCTCGTCGCTAAAGGTGCCGATGTCGCTGTCTACTCAATGCACGGCACAAAGGTTTTTATGTGCATCTTCGAGGGCACACAAGAAACCCGCCATGAATTGAACGGCCGTGACGGCGATATTCACTTTGGATTTATCGCAGGCATAAAAGCTGGAACCCGTTATGGCTTCCGCGTTGAAGGGCCTTGGGCACCCGAATTAGGTTTGCGGTTTGATCTGTCAAAACTATTGGTAGATCCAACTGCGTGGTCGCTCGATCAAGCTTTCACTTTTCACGACAATCTCTCGAAGCGAGGGTTTGACACGGCGGCACTGGTTCCCAAATCAGTGGTGCAAAACGCATTGCCAGATGCCAAGCGCGTGCCTTACCAGAAGCCAGAATTCATCTATGAGCTACCCGTAAAAGCCTTCAGCAAATTGCATCCTGATATTAGCCCTGCAAAGCGTGGCACCATTGCAGCTTTGGCTGAAAAACCTGTCATTGATCACCTGAAGAAAATCGGCGTGGACACCATCGAGCTTATGCCGATTACGGCATGGATTGATGAGCGCCATCTCAACGCCTTGGGTCTTCGCAATGCATGGGGCTATAATCCCGTGCAGTTCTTCGCACCTGATCCACGGTTG
This sequence comes from Hyphomicrobiales bacterium, assembly GCA_031385245.1. Taxonomy (GTDB): domain Bacteria; phylum Pseudomonadota; class Alphaproteobacteria; order Rhizobiales; family Aestuariivirgaceae; genus Aestuariivirga. The sequence goes on from JANNBH010000091.1 coordinate 1,100, forward strand.
GCCCCCGGCGGCATTGAGGAAATTCGGAATACCGTTGAAGTGCTGCACGACAATAATTTCCGCGTTGTTCTAGACGTCGTCCTCAATCACTCCGGTGAGAGTGATCAATTCGGCCCCACCATCTGCCTGCGCGGGTTAGATAGCGCCACTTACTATGCCCATGCGCGTGGTGAGTTGATCAATGATGCTGGCTGCGGCAACACACTCAGTCTCAATCATCCTCATGTGGTTGAGATGGTGATTGCAGCTTTACGCCATTGGGTTCTAAAAGCTGGGGTTGATGGTTTTCGTTTTGATTTAGCTACAGTGATGGGCCGCATGGCCGATGGCTTTCACTGCGATGCACCCCTCTTCAAAGCCATAGAAAATGATGAAGTTCTTTCCACTTGCATTCTCATTGCCGAACCATGGGATGTGGGTCCTGGTGGCTATCAGCTTGGCAATTTCCCACATGAATGGCCGGAATGGAACGATAGATACCGCGATGACATAAGGCGGTTTTGGCGCGGCGATCAGTATGCAGCAAACGCCCTTGCAACGCGCCTCACAGGTTCGTCGGATGTATTTGCCCAAAAGCGCCCATCCGCCAGTGTAAATTTTATCTCAGCCCATGATGGTTTCACGCTCAAAGATATCGTGACCTATTCCACTAAAGATAATTTGAACAATGGTGAGAACAACTGCGATGGCAAAAACCATGAAGTAACATGGTTGAACGGCAATGTGAAAGCTTTGCTGGCCACATTATTTTTATCGCGCGGCACCATCATGCTCACTGCGGGCGATGAAATTGGCCGCACGCAATCAGGCAATAACAATGCCTATGCCCAAGACAATGAGGTGACGTGGTTAAATTGGACTAAGGCCGATCAAGATTTTATTTCTTATGTCAGTGAACTGATGGCTTTGCGAAAATCACTTGCACCATTTTTTGCAGATGAATTTCTAACGGGTCTGGTAGACGCAAAAACCAATCTACCAGATGCTCAATGGTTTGATGAAAAAGGCCAGCCATTCAATTGGAGCAATAGCAATGCTGATTATCTGGGCCTCACGCTCACAATAAATAATGCCCGCAGTGCGCTGATATTCAATTCATCAAACAGCAGCCAGCCCGTGCGCTTTGCCGCACGGACCAAATATGTGTGGCAGAAAATATTCTGTTCAAAGCAAGGCGATGATTGCCCAACTGATTCAGTTTCAGTTTTCAGCGAGATCAAAAAACCTTAGCTGGTTTTGCGCCGCTTGTTTTGGCGGTGCTGATCAATCACCACGGCCGCCACAATAATAACGCCCTTGACGATCTCCTGATAATAAGCGCCCACTTTCAAAAACGTGAAGCCAGATGTGACGACTCCTAGAATAATAGTGCCAATAAATGTGCCGGTAATGCGACCAACACCACCAGCAAGCGAAGTGCCCCCAATAACTGCGGCAGCAATTGCATCAAGCTCATAGGCCACACCCATGCCTGGTTGACCAGATTGCGCGCGCGCCGCCGTCATCACCGCAGCAAGGCCCGAGAGAATGCCGGCCACAGCATAAACTTTCATCAAATGATTGCCGATATTGATGCCAGAAACCCGCGCCGCCTGTGGGTTGGCGCCAATGGCATAAGTGAATTTTCCATAACGCGTGTAAGTGAGTGCGATGTGACAAATGATGGCCACAATGATGAAGACAATCACAGGGCGCGGCACCGGAAAGCCACCCACATTAAAGCTCTGCCCAAACCACGTGAATCGTTCGTGCAGCAAAGCAATGGGTTGGCCCAGCGTATACCATTTCGCCAATCCACGCACCGTCACCATCATGCCCAGTGTTGCAATGAAGGGTGGAATTTTGGTCTTGGCAATCAGCCATCCGTTGACGAACCCAATAAGGCCGCCCAGCGCCAAGCCTGCAATGATCGGAAAAATCGGATTGAGATCAACCCAGCCTTGTTCAAGAAAAACGGCGCGGTTATTTGTGGCAGACTGCGCCAAACTGGCCGCCACCATAGCGATAAACCCCACCATCGACCCTGATGAAAGATCAACGCCACCCGTGATAATCACCTGCGTCACACCCACAGCAATAATGCCCGTGACGGCCACTTGGAGAACAATGATCGAGAGACGCTGTTTATTGGCGAGAAAACTTTCTCCAACAAAATACCACCCCAGAACTTCAAACACCAACGCGATGCCGAGCAGCACGGCCAAGATGGAAACCTCAGGCGGCAAGCGCCGCACTTTGGTGATGCCTGTAAGGGATTTTCCAGTCTCGGGTGTTGGTGTGCTCATAATTCTCTTCCTATCTCTTCTCTTTTAATGAGAAGCCAATTCCATAATTTTAACTTGATCTGCGTCACTGCGATCCAAGAAGCCCGTAACCCGACCCTCATGGATCACCATAATGCGGTCGCTCATGCCCAGAACTTCTGGCATCTCAGATGAAATCATAATCACTGCCACACCATCGCGGGCGAGTTCAGAAACCAAACGGTGAATCTCCGCCTTAGCGCCCACATCAATGCCGCGTGTGGGTTCATCCAAAATCAAAATTCGCGGGCGAGTGAGAAGCCAGCGGCTGATCAAAACTTTCTGTTGGTTGCCGCCCGAAAGATTCATAATCGGTTCTTGCATGTCAGGCGTGCGAACCCGCAAGGTTGCAGCCATATCATTTGAATCCTTGGCCAGTTGCTTCTGCTGCACAAAACCATATTTTACATATTTATTTTGCAACACCGCCATCTGGGTGTTTTCTTGAATATCGAGCAAAAGGAAACAGCCCGTCTCTTTGCGGTCTTCTGTGAGAAACGCCATGCCATGTTCCATCGCTACGGAAGGCGAGGTCATTCGCACCTCCTTGCCATGGATCGAAATTGTGCCGGCACTTGCCGGTGTCACGCCAAATATCGTCTCCGCGATATTAGAACGCCCCGAACCTACAAGCCCGGCAATGCCCAGAATTTCACCCGAGCGCACATCAAACGAAACATCTTTGAAAATGCCTTTGAGCGAGAGGTTTTTAACCGACAAAACCACATCACCAATCGGCACGGTGAGCTTTGGGAACATCTGCGAAATATCGCGGCCCACCATCATCCGAATAATGTCGTCTCGTGTGAGTTCGCTCGATTGTTTGGTGGCAATATATTTGCCATCGCGGAAAACTGAAACTTCATCTGCAATCTCAAACAGCTCATTCATTTTATGAGTGATGTAGATAATGCCTTTACCATCGGCTTTTAAAGCTCTGATAATACGAAACAAATGATCGACTTCACGTTCCGTGAGAGCGGACGTAGGCTCATCCATAATCAGCACATCAGAATTGAAAGAAACCGCTTTGGCAATTTCCACCATTTGGCGGTTGGCCACGCTAAGGCTGCGAACCTCAACAGTTGGATCAATATCGATGCTAAGACGCTTAAATAATTCTTCGGTGCGGCGCTGCATTTCGCCGTGGTTGATCAAGCCAAATCGGTTTGTTGGCTCGCGCCTAATCCAAATGTTTTCAGCAACAGTCATGGGCCCCATCAAGTTGAGTTCTTGATGAATCATGGCTATGCCATTTTCAAGGGCATCTAACGGATTCTTCAACTGAATATCTTGGCCGCGCAATTTGAACGAGCCGGAATCTGGCGTATAAATGCCAGCAACAATTTTCATCAGCGTGGATTTGCCAGCGCCATTTTCACCCATCAAAGCGTGAACAGTGCCGCGCTTCAATTTAAACTGAACATTATCCAGCGCCACAACGCCCGGAAATTCTTTGCGAACATTGTCAACTTCCAACAGATATTCCGAACCAGGAACGGCTCCGCTTTCGCGAACGACTTTCATCGTAGATGGGCTAACCATATCTGCCTTGCCTCTCATATTCGCCGAATAAAAAAGTGCGCCACTAAAGCGTTTTGACTTTTCACAGAAAAGTCAAAATCGCCCGGGAGTGTGGCGCACTCTCAATCGAATGTCGATTAGTTCTTAGCCATGAAGTCGCCCATGTTGGCAGGAGTGACCAACTGGAACGGGATCATGATTTTAGCATCAATTTTTTCGCCTTTAGCAAGTGCGATAGCTGCTTTCACAGCACCACCACCTTGACCAGCAGCATCTTGGAACACTGTAACATCCAAATCGCCAGCCTTCATTGTTGCCAATGCTTCTTGCGTAGCGTCAATGCCGCCAACCACAACTGTCTTCATGTCCCAACCAGCCGCTTTCATCGCGTTGATTGCGCCAATTGCCATGTTGTCATTGTTAGCAATAACAGCAGCAGGCTTGTGGCCAGCAGCAATCCAGTTGGTCATCAAATCTTGCGCCTTAACCGGATCCCAAACTGCAGTTTGCTCGTCAAGAATCTTCATGCCAGAGCATTCTGGAGTTGCAATAACTTCATGAATGTCCTTGGTGCGTTGCACAGCGGCTTGGTTGCCGAGATCGCCAACCATAACCAAAATGTCACCCTTACCGCCTAAGAGTTTGCAGATTTCCATTGTTTCCAATGTGCCTGAATCTTTTTCGTCGGAAGCAACAAACGCGCCCTTAGGACCCAAAGCATCAACATCGTCTGGACGGCGGTTTACGTAAACGATAGGAATGCCAGCATCGTTTGCAGCTTTGGTCATTGGTGCAGTTGCTGATGTATCAACAGCGTTCACAATGATCGCATCAACTTTAGCAGCAACGAAGTTTTGCACTTGGCTGAGTTGCTTCGACACATCGTCACCAGCGATTTCAATTTGAACAGGTTGATTTGCAGCAGCGGCGGCAGTTTCAACACCCTTACGGAGAACCGTGAGGAATGTATCAGAGTTAGCCATCGATACGCCAATGTTGCCAGCAAAAGCAGTGCCGGACATCAAAGCAACGGCAGCAGCAGCGAGAATAAATTTCTTCATAGTAGAGCTCCTTCTATCGAGTGTCCGGCGGCACCCGTTATTGGGCCGGAATCCTCCCAAGCGAGGAAAGGCGTTTGCTCCGCAGCACGCGTGGCCAGGTCAACGGAAGAATTGGAATGCAGCAAGCTGAACTCTCCCCTTCCGCCCGTGCTTCTTTTGGCGCGTTGCGGTTTTTCCAATTTAGAAATTTTATTCTATCTTTGGACTATGTTGGAAATATCATTCTAAAATGATGCAGAGTCAATCAGCAAGGGCACATAAAAATCTGAATATATCAAAAACTATCAGAAACTGTTTTCAGATGTTTTCACTGATATGAATGTCGGCTGCCATCAAAATTGGCGGCAAATGCGGCAGCTCCGCCACCGAGCAGGCCTTGGCCATCAATTCAACAACACGTGTTGCGATGGTGGCAGTAGGGGTGGCCAGCAGAAGATCAACCGTGCCATCTATCAAGGCTGCGCGCGTCATGGTGGTCAGTTCATTGCATACGGCCACAATGCGACGCCCGGCACTTTCATCGCGGAGCGCACGGATCAAACCATCCTGCCCGCCGCCGCAGCCATAGACGGCCACTAAATCAGAATTGCTTTCAACCATGTCAACCACAGCCTCATAAGCAATGCGCTCATCATCTAAATTGATGATGGGTTCAAGCAACGTAAATTCCGGCGCATGTTCCCGCATATAACTTCTAAAACTAATTTCGGCCAATTCCTGATTGCTATAACGATGGCTGCCCACAAGAATTCCAATCTTGCCTGGCCCTCTAGCTGTGCGGCTGATGGTCCAGGCGGCTGTGCGCCCCACTTTACGGCCATCTAAGCCAATATGGCCGGTTTTTAGCGTTGTTGAGATATCGCTGAGCAAAGTGAACACAGGCTTACCCGTTGCAATAACAGCTTCAACAGCCTCAATCACCAAAGGATGATCAACCGCCACAACCGCTAAAGCATCAACACGAGGGGCCACTTCACGAATCCGCGCGGCAATGATAGATGGCACCAGCTCATCAACATATTCCACAAGAGGCTTTCCCTCAATGAAGCTGGCATGTTTTGTCGCATCGGCCAAATTTTTACCGAAGTTCAAATAAAACGCATCGCGCTTTTGGAGGATAAAGCCAAAACGCCGCTGTGGGATTTCGGTCAATCTGCGCTTGAGCAATCCGGTTGCATGATAGCCAATAGCCTCAGCGGCTTGTACCACGCGAATAGCCGTATCTTCGCGCACCGGCAAACGCCGGTTGAGAACGCGGTCAACCGTGGCCACGCTCACTCCGGCTTGCTTGGCCAAGTCCGTAATCGTCGGGCGCGAAACCATATGAAAAAAATCCCCTTCAAGGTTCTAAATTAGTCTGCAATAAAATGACAGTATATGATAGCTACCATCATTATTGCATTGCGTAAATAGAATGTTGATTCTACCGTTGCTATCAAATAGAGGGAATGTTCCATGAGCGATGTGATTTACCCGCGCGAATATAGTATGCTCGGCCGCGATGCGAAACGCGCCGAAGAAACTGGCTTGTCCAACGCGCAATGGTATGCAGCTCCTATCCCGCGTGCCCGCCTCAAAGAACTGATGAAACGCGCTGATGGCCCGGCCATTCGTGACACGCTTATTTGGGTTGCCTGTTTTGCCATCACCGCAGGTTTTGCAATTTATTTTTATCCAGGCTGGTGGAGCCTTCCATTCTTCGTGGGCTACGGAGTGCTCTATGGTTCATCAACAGATTCACGCTGGCACGAATGCGGCCACGGCACAGCGTTCAAAACGCGCTGGATGAATGATGCAGTTTATCAGATTGCTTGTTTTATGATTATGCGCCCGCCAACTGTTTGGCGCTGGAGCCACACAAGGCACCACACCGATACAATTATCGTGGGCCGCGATCCTGAAATTGCCATCATGCGCCCCACTTTTATCTTGCGTACCATCGCTCTATTCTTCGCAATTCCGCAAACCATAAGCACCATCAAAAATCTCTTCATTCATGTGAGCGGCCATCTCACGGATGAAGAGCTTACTTATGTTCCTGAAATGGAACGCGCTCGTGTGTTCTTTGTCGCGCGTATTTGGATGGTTCTTCATCTCGCAAGCATAACGCTGGCGCTTTATCTTCACTCGTGGTTGCCGGTGCTGCTCGTTGGCCCTTTGCCCACCATGTATGGCGCATGGCTACATGTTATAACGGGCCTCACTCAGCATGGCGGCCTTGCTGAGGATGTGTTGGACCATCGCCTGAACAGCCGCACTGTGATGATGAATCCGGTTTTGCGCTTTCTCTATTGGAACATGAATTATCATGTTGAGCACCACATGTTCCCCATGGTGCCATATCATCAACTGCCTAAACTTTATGAAGACATGAAGCCCTTCACACCACCTGCTAACACAAGTGTGATCAATGCTTACCGTGAAATTATTCCAGCCTTGTTGCGCCAAGCTAAAGACCCATCCTATGCTATAGAGCGTCACCTTCCAAAAGGTGTAACCCCAATGACTGAAGCAATAGCTGCCGAATAGGATTTTTGAAATGACGATGTGGATTGATGCTTGTGCGAAAGATGATGTGGCAGAAGAAGATGTGATCAGGTTTGATCATGCGGGCCGTACTTTTGCTATTTACCGTTCGCCTGATGATAAGTTCTATGCAACAGACGGCCTCTGCACCCATGAAAAAATTCATTTGGCTGATGGTTTGGTGATGGACAACATTATTGAATGCCCAAAACATAACGGTCGTTTTGATTATACCACTGGGGCTGCCAAGGGTGCGCCTGTATGCGTCAATCTCAAAACCTATCCCGTTAAGCTTGAAGGCGCCCGCGTCTTCATCAACATTGCTTAGTTGCTATGGAAAATACTGGCATAGTGATTATTGGTGGCGGAATGGCAGCAGCCCGCGCCTGCATAAACTTAAGAGCCAATGATTATGAGGGCTCCATCACCTTAGTGAGCGAAGAAAATTTACTGCCTTATGATCGCCCGCCCCTATCGAAGGCTTCCATAGTTGATGAAGCCGCCCATGAACCCGTGCTGTTGCTCGATGATAGCATTGTTGCTTCGTTGAAAGTGGATGTGCGGCTTGGCAAAGCAGTCATCGCAATTGACCGCAACAAAAAAACCATTGCGCTCGATGATGGCAACAAAATCCCTTACTCAAAATTGCTCATCGCTACCGGCGCAAAGCCGCGCAAACTCAATTGCCCCGGCGGCGATTTTGCCCTCACCTTGCGCGACCATAAAGACACTGTGTTCTTACGCGAAAAATTCCAACGCGGCAAAAAAATTGTAGTGATTGGTGGCGGCTTCATAGGTTTAGAGCTTGCATCATCAGCATCCAAATTAGGCTGCACTGTTTCACTGATCGAAGCCCAACCCCGCATTCTCATGCGCGGCGTGCCAGAACCCATAGCCAAGATTGTGCATGATGCTCATATCGCTGCTGGCGTTACCATGATCATCGGCACTGGCATTTCACATCTCACAGAAAATGCCGTCCATCTCACTGATGGTCGCGTGATTGAGGCTGATACCATCATCGCAGGCATTGGAGCATCACCCGAAACAAAACTCGCGGCTGATGCTGGCCTGACAATCGAAAACGGCATTGCCTGCAACGCGAAAATGCAAACCAGCGATCCTGATATTTATGCAGCAGGTGATTGCGCCTCCTTCCCGCATGAGCAGATGGGTGGCAAACGCATTCGTTTAGAGGCATGGCGCTCAGCCCAAGAGCAGGCCGCCACCGCAGCAGCCAATATGTTGGGCGGAAATAAAGCCCACACCAATGTGCCGTGGTTCTGGTCGGACCAATATGATCTTTCTCTACAAATAGCAGGCTCGGCAGAACTTGGCCCAAACACCATCACGCGCGCGCCAACGGAAGGCACATTGGTGCTGTTTCACATGGCTGATGATGGAGCGATCAAAGGCGTTTCCGGCATAGGCCTTGGAAACGCCATCGGCCGTGATGTTAAAATCGCTGAAATGCTCATCGCTAAAAACGCCAAACCTTCGCCTGATATTTTATGCGACCCAATGCAACCCCTCAAAGCCCTCCTCAAAGGATAAGCCATGGCCCGCAAGAAACCAACGGTTGCTGATATTCGCGCCAACAAAGGCAAGTATCAATATACCATGATGCGTGTTGAAAGCTGGGATGAGTTGGCCGCAGCAGAATCTTCTGGCATTGATATGTGCTCGGTGCCACCAGAACTTCTCGCACAAAAAAAATTCCGCGATATAGGCTCTTCCATCTTCGCAGTACCAGGCGTGTCACTATACGATAACTCCGGCACCACCGATGACTTCCTGCGTTGGGGCTATAAAATGTTGAGCTATGGCGCAGATGCCGTCTATTGCGCGGCCTCGCTTCAAACTGTGCGCCGCATGGCCGATGAAGGCATTCCCGTAATTGGCCACACCGGCCTCATCCCATCCAAAGCCACATGGACCGGCGGCTTCAAAGCCGTGGGGAAAACTGCCGAAAGCGCCATGCACGTATTTGATTTGGTGAAGCGCTATGAAGACGCTGGAGCCTTTGGTGTTGAAATCGAAGTGGTGCCTTCCGAGGTCACGGCAGAAATCGCAAAGCACACGAACCTATTTCTGATATCGATGGGGGCAGGTGTTGGCGGCGATTGCCAATATCTTTTCGCCGATGATGTGCTCGGCCAAAACACCGGCCACATTCCGCGCCATGCGAAAATCTATCGCAATTTTACCCTCGAATTTGAGCGCCTGCAAAAAGAACGCATCGCGGCCTTCAGTGAATTTGTGAGCGATGTGAAATCAGGTGCTTACCCCGAAGAGAAACATCTGGTTGGCATTCCAAAAATCGAACTCGAAAAATTTATCAATTCCCTTCCAAAGAAATAACGGAGAACTAAAACTATGATCAGATTTGGAGTCATTGGTGCAGGCCGCATTGGCAAAGTACATGCGGCCACCATCGCTGCAAACCCCAAAGCAAAGCTTGCCTACATTGCTGATGCGTTGCCCAAGGCCGCTGAAGAGCTTGCTGCAAAATACGGTGCCAAAGTTGCATCCGTTGAAGATATTATGAAAGCCAAAGATGTGGATGCCATTCTCATTGGCTCACCCACCGGCTTTCATGCTGAGCAAATTCAAGCTGCTTCCAACAATGGCAAAGCCATTATGTGCGAAAAGCCAGTGTCGCTGGATGTGGCAAACATTCACGAAACACTGAAAGTGGTTGAGAAAAACAAATCCACATTGATGATTGGCTTTAACCGCCGCTTCGATCCCAATTTTGCTGAACTTGAACGCCGCATTCGCACTGGTGCTGTTGGCGAAATTGAAATTGTCACCGTCATCTCTCGTGATCCAAACCCGCCGCCACCATCTTACGTGAAGGGCTCAGGTGGCCTGTTCCGCGATATGATGATCCATGATTTTGATATGGCGCGCTTCCTTATGGGTGAAGAATTTGTGATGGTACAAGCCATGGGTTCATCGCTGGTTGATAAGGGCATTGGTGAAGCTGGTGATGTGGATACGGCTGCCGTGCAAATGCAAACAGCCTCGGGCCGCATCGCTGTGATCACCAATTCTAGGCGAGCCACTTATGGCTATGATCAGCGCATGGAAGTACACGGTTCGAAAGGAATGCTCACGGCTGCTAACGTACACAACACCACAGTGCAATTGCACACTGGTGAGGGCACGTTAAGCGACCCGGTTCAAAACTTCTTCCTTGAGCGCTATTTCCAAGCCTACACCAATGAGCTGAACACGTTCATCAACGCTGTTGAAACCGGCGACCGTAATCCAAAACCATCAGGCTTTGATGGTTTGCAAGCTGGCATTCTTGCCGATGCGGCGACGCAAAGCTGGCAAACTGGCAAACCCGTAAAAGTCTCGTAAATAACAAAGGGCTCCCAAACCGGGAGCCCTTCACTAAACTGGTGTCCCGGTACGCAGTACCAAATCCGGGAAAACCTGGGACACATTTACGCGTGTCATGGACATTAGAATAACGCACACAAGTTTCTAATCCCTTTCTGCCAAAAAATTTTGCATTAACAGAGCCTTACCAGGCAGTCCAAAAGCAGCTCAAACCGTGCCAAAAAGATACAAAATTCAAAAAATTTATAAAAATAAAAAAGATTTTATTTGGGGTTCACATTTGGTGAGACTGTGTTAGAAGCCAGCATCCTTAACGCGGGATGGAGCAGCCCGGTAGCTCGTCAGGCTCATAACCTGAAGGTCGTCAGTTCAAATCTGGCTCCCGCAACCAAATAAAAACCCGTTATCTCAATGAGATGGCGGGTTTTCCTTTTGTACCAAACAGCTTGAAAAATCGCGCTGGGTAACACCTGGGTAACAGATGGGAAAGAAATTGCGTGATATCCACAGATATTCGCAATTCTAAATTCTGCATGAGAGGCTCGATAGGGTTGCCGCAAATGGCATTTAGTCATCAAGCATGGCGGGATCGCTAATCAGAACCAGCGTCAATATCTCGTCGGACCCAATGCGTATGGTTTGTTCCTGCACTTCAAAGCGTTCAGCGTCTCTGCGGTCAAACCACGCATCGGCGCCAATTTTGCGCGGACTGGTATCCTCTGGTCCACTCCCAAAGAGCACACTCATTGCAAAGCTCTCAGCGTCAAGATCGTTTCGCGGGAACCATTTTGACGGCACACTTGGTGCACTCACGAACCACTTCCGCCCGTTACGCCCGTGGCAGACAAGAAGAGCTGGAGAATGATTTGATGTAATGAGACGAAAACCCGTTGCTGTTTTGCTAGTTTCGAAGATATCAGAAAGGGAGTTGATCGTTTTAAAGTTGAGTTTCCCAAATTGACGGACAATTGGTTGAAACAAATACTTTGGCATCTGGACTTACCCGGAAAAAGTGGAGGGACTTTCTGTAGTTTAGTTCACCTCAGCCATTTGAGTTTCGAAAGTGATGGGCGATTTGTAGCCCAAAGCTGAGTGTCTCCGGCGTGGATTATAGAATCCGTCGATGTATTGGCCAAATAGCCTTCAGTTGGATTTCCATCAACGCGTGGAAAAGAAATGCGTGTGCCCAAAGTAATTCTCCTTATCTTTGCCCACGACAATAAGACTCATGAACACCTTCCGTAAATTTCTCTAAGCGATATTCAAAGTCCCAACAATCATTGCCTTTCGGTGAAGCTCTATACACAATAGCACTTGTGCCGCTTCCACTCAGCGCCGCATATTCCAAATGTCGCCAACCTTTATCATCGAGGTAGAAATCGGTGATCAGTGTTTTACTCGCCTCGCCGGCAATTCCACCACCGGGCTGTGCTGCACCTTGGTTGCGAAATGGCGGAACGTTGATCTGCAAACTCAAATCAGCCACGGCAAAATTACAGCCAAGCGTATAGGGATGTTCTTTCGTCGTGTAATAAGCATAGCTGCCGTCCGGCTTGGTGAAGCCATTGCAATCATCAAGCTTGCCCGGAACATTGTTGATGGCATTCAGCTTTCCATCTCCAAAAAAATCGGTGCCCCCTGTGCCATAATAAATCGGCACACCATCAAGGCCATAGCCAATTGGCCGATCAATGTGTTTCACATCTACCAAACACATCGGCGCATAGTGATAATGATAATCTTCTCCCTGCCCCGCGTGGCCGCCGCAATGATCAAGCTCGTCTTGTATAACAGTATCGTATTTGGGATCATAATATCCTGGCGGATCAGAAGAATCTGGGCGCTTGTCCCACAGAAAAATCGGAACACCATCAATGGCAACGCCGATTGGGCCGCGTGATGCTGCTTCAACCGGCACTTTCAACATTTTTGGTTTCAACGGAATTTTCCACTTGAAGCCAAAAGGTACGGGCACCCGCATTATGAAATTTTTAATACCCGTCATCAACTTAGGTTCGGCATGTCCCGGCACAGTAAGAGGTAGGCCAGTATCGGCTGTGATATATAAAAATGATTTATCGCAATTGATTTTAATGCCGCCATCAAACAGCGAAAATGCTTTCTTTGCTTCAGAACATTCTGCAGAATCGACATTCGCAACAGGTGCGGCAAAACCATGAAACACGCTACCATCGGCATTGGCGCGCTGCCTAGGCGGCATCAGTTTTATAGCACTCACACCCACTGCAACCGCAATCACAGCCAGCCCCCATACTGCTACTTTTTCTAACTTCATCAACCTACCTCGCATAGACAAAGTTTAAGCGCGCATGATCCAAAGTAATATCCTTGATTGCATCCAATAATTCAGCACGGTTCACTACAGCCTTTGTTAAAATGGGCTCGTCACTAAGTGCATAAACCGTGATTGAATAGCGCTTGGGGCCAGGCCCTTTGGAACATGGTGGCGCATAACCCGCAATTGGGCCTGTACTGTTGCCACCATTGATCCCAGTGGCCTTGTCACCAGCAGCAATCGCATGAATAGAAGCCGGAATATGGTGCACCACCCAATACCAATGCAGGTCTCCTGGGCCCGCAATATGCTGCATCACAACTGCAAAACTCTTAACGTTCGCAGGTGCATTTTCCCAAGTAATCGACGGCGAAATGCTATCGCCATCACAAGTAAATTCTTTTGGCAGAAAGCCACCTTCGACAACCGCCGAACTTGTCAACTTAAAACCCGACGGTGAAGGTCCATTCTGCGATTCGTCCGTCAAATCAATGTAAGGAGAAGTTGGTGGGGCTGATTGCAGCATCATCGAAAAAACAAATATAAATGTAATCGGGATACTCAGAAGCAACGTGTTGCGCCATGTAATGATTTTCATCGTGCCAGCATAAGCGCCCTAATATGTTCACACAATGACAAAGCGCGCTCATAGTTCTCACCATGAGCGCGCATAATTCGATTGCACAAATCTTAAATTTAGAACTTCACGCGCAAACCAGCCGTGACTTGATATTCGGCAGGAGTTGATCCACCTGTCAAAATATCATGGAAACGATAGCCAACATCAAGGGCCAAGTTGTTTGTTATGTCATAGGAAACACCGGCAGTTAAACCAACAGCAGCACCACTTGTGTTGGTATAGCCAACGCCTGTTGCATCTGTCCAACCATAACCAAGACCAGCGCCGATATAGTCGTCCGTGAAGAACTCACGCATGCGTGATTTTATTGTGCAGATTTGATTTTTCGTACCGATTGATTTGCAAGAAAGCACCACTTTACCTCCGATTATCTTGCAAATGCGGATTGGGGATTCTGAACCGCGCCGGGTTATCAATCCATTTGGTCGAGTGGCGATGGAGTTGGCAATCGATTACTGACGTCAACGCCGTCAAATAGGCTGGTACTTGAGAATTGAGCAGATTTTCAATTTCATAATCAACGCGGAAAAACATGCAGCGTGATTGGGATATAATTGCGGTCACACAATGTCCTTAGCTAGTCAATTGTCTTGCTTTGTCTGCACTTAGAAAAAATACTTGGCTCAGCGCAAGACGCTGGGCCAAGTACGGTACCAAACTGAATACCCCTTAAAGGCTTTCCAGTTTGACCCAAATGGGCGGGGAGTGAGCCCATCGAGAAAAACAGCAATTTGATTAGAATTTCGCCTTTTAAATTTCTATTTTGTCTGTCATCACTGCCTTTTCCTCGTTATTGCGAGTCAAAAAAAGATCGGCGAACTCATCAGAATTTGAAGAGCCCGCCGACTGAGTTCGCAGTCGCTCCGGGAGGACGGGAGATGAGCATCTGCGGGACGAAAATTGAAATCTTCGACATTTAAATTATCGTAACTTGTTCATGGCCGTTAGGCATATAAAAATTGACCTCAATTTGAGGAATGGATCGACGTCGCAACTTATTTTCTCCTTTAAGCAATTTTTCTTTCAATTTTATTTCCAAACATGCCTTTGAAAGCCCAAGCGGGTAGATAAATAGAAAGGCCTATGCGAACTGAACCGCAGCTCAAAATGGCGTTGGCCATATCGCTGCTTCAAGCTGTGGATTGAAATATCTAAATCCAGCACTATTTGACCATCGATTTTGCCATGTCGAAGAGATTAGTCGCAGTAGGCACCAACCCTTTTTGCAGTTCCGCACTTGCAGGTATGCGCGCATCAGGAGTGGTTACTCGCCGGATATCAAGCGCTGTGCCAGCCTCCATGAGCTCGCGAATTTGCATGGCGATTTCTCCTGCAAAGCCCCCAGTCTTAACTGCTTCATGGGCAATAATGACCTTGCCACCCGCGACATTTACCGCTGCTATTAGCGAAACGGTGTCCAATGGATTAAGCCACCTCAAATCCAAAACCGTTGCCTCGATTCCACTCTGTGCGAGTTCTTCTGCAGCGATTAGCGCCTTGGGCACCATATTTCCCCATGTCACAATAGCAATATCCTTGCCCACACGGCGTAAACGCGCTTTGCCAATAGGCTCTGCAATATCAGTTAGTGACACTTCAGATTTTTCCGAATACAAACCGCGCGCTTCAATCACCACACAGGGATCCGGATCAGCGACAGCCGCACGCAACAATGCATATGCATCGGTGGCCGATGCCGCCAAGGCAACCTTGAGACCCGGAATATGCGCAAGGATTGCTTCGATTGATTGCGAGTGCTGCGCACATGACCCTGGAGTGACACCCTGCTGCATGCGGACAACCATCGGACAACTGACTTTTCCGCGCGTTAGATAGCGGATATTGGCGGCCTGATTGATCAGTTGATCAAGTGCAACAAAGACAAAGTCAGCCCACATGATCTCAACGATCGGTTTTAGACCAGAAATTGCTGCACCAACCGCCGAACCCAAAATAGCGTTTTCAGCGATAGGAGTGTCAAAAACACGCTTCTCACCGAAATCGCGTTGCAGGTAGCGGCTGCCACCAAAAATCCCGCCTGCATGGCCGACATCTTCCCCGTACACTAAAACGGCTTCATCATTCTCCAGTTCAGTCCGCAATGCTAAGTTGACCGCTTCTATGTAGGTCATCATCTTGCTCTCAATCACTCTCGGCTTAGCATTGGACGGCGGAGCAACCACATGCTCAAGGCGCGTGGCAAGATCAGGAGCAGCCCCGGCCATGACAGATTCCGTCAGCTCACCTGCCCGTTTGCTTTCGGCTGCAATGACTGCCTTAACTTCTGCGTCGCTCATAAATCCAGACGTGACGAGACGCTTGCCCAAGACTGTCAGTGGATCAACTTCTTGCGCGGCCTGTTTGTCCGCTTTGGGTCGGTAATGTTCAACATCGCGGCTGTAGTGCCCCCAAAGACGTGGCACGCGGAACTCTAATAGTACAGGGCCCTTTCCTGCACGGCATTGTTCGGCCGCCTTAGCGAAGGTGTCTCGCACCGCTATTGGATCGTGGCCATCTACAGTCGCAGATGAGATTCCATAACCATTTGCGCGTTGTGCAATCCGCTCTACTTTTATCGTGTGAGAAGTAGGTGTGAGCTCAGCCCAGCCGTTATTTTCGACAACGAAAATCACTGGTAACTGGCGCGCAGCCGCAAAGACGAATGCCTCATGCACTGAGCCCTGATTGGATGCACCATCGCCGATCGTTACTGTAACCACATTTCCATTGCCTGCCGCTAGATTTGCCATGGCTACACCACAAGCGATCGTCGTGCCTGCACCAACAATGGAGTTTTCGCCAATAAAGCGCGTCTCGGGGGCCATCATGTATGCCGACCCACCGCGTCCACCGTTGATACCATCCGCTTTTTGGCAAATTTCAGCCATAACGGCTCGTTCGTCCAGCCCAGAGGCTAGCGCCCAACCATGTCCGCGATAGGT
>JANNBH010000110.1:0-32829 GCA_031385245.1 Hyphomicrobiales bacterium
CAAATGTGTTGCTCACTTCATAAATCATCAAGCAGATTTCGCCAGCTTCATCATAACAATAGTAAGTGGTGATTGGATTAAACACCCTACCCAAAACTGCTGGATAACATAGCATGAAGATGCGCTTTACCTTCGCCTCCATGCCAGCTGCCTTGGCCAAAGACCAAACATGTTCACGAATTGAGGTACCGTCCCCCGGTCCATATTTTTGATCATAAATGCTGAACAGATTGAATTTGTTATAACTAAAAAACTTTAGTCTTTTGCCAAGTGCAGGCAACTCATCCACATCGATAAAAAAATTATATACTTTATAGCGCAGCTGATGTTTCACCGGCTGCACCCGTCTGTGAATCACATCGCCCACATAAAGGCATGATTGAGCTTGCCTCATTCAGCAGCCTGTAATTTTGAAACGAATATACGGTCACTGTGTTTGGCCACAGTCCAAGGCCGCAAAGCCCCACCCAATTGCTCGGCCACAGCAAGCCCTGCTTGCAAGCCATCCTCATGGAAACCTGCGCCAAAATGTGCTCCACAAAACCAGGTTTTATTTTGCCCCTGCAAAGCCCACAACTGCTTCTGCGCTTTGCGCGTTTGTGTTGTGAAAATGGGATGCAAATAATTTATCTGCTGCTCAATCTTATCAGCCGCTGGGGCCTTGCGCGCATTGATAGATACGAACAAATTTGTTTTGGTGTTAAGCGGCTGCAGCGCATTCATCCAATAGGTAACTGATGCCTGATTATTTTTCACATCACCATCAGAAACATAATTCCAGCTTGACCACAAGCGCTTGCGCTTGGGCATAAAACTTTCATCGCGGTGCAAAGTTGCCACGTTGCGCGAGTATTTGAACGTAGAAAGCAAATCCGATTCTGCTTGGCTGGGATTTGCTAACATTGCCAATGCTGCATCTGCATGAGACGCAATCACCACCTGATCAAACGTCTCAGCAAAGCCATTGGAACCCAGCACGGTCACACCTTGCCCTGTTCGATCAATCGCATGAACGGCACAGCCCTTAATCACCCGCATCCGGCCATCATCCAGCAAACGCTTCACATATTCGCGAGAACCACCCTGAACTGTGCGCCACTGGGGGCGGTTCACAAAATTCAACAATCCATGATTTTCGAAAAACCTTAAAAAAGCCCGCGCCGGATAATCCAGCATTTGCTCAGGTTCAGAAGACCAGATTGCAGCAGCTACTGGCAGCAAATGCAGATTCACAAAATCCGAACTGTAATTCTGCGAGCGTAAAAACTCTGCCAGTGAAACATCCTCGCCCACTTGCTCGGACAATTGTCCAGCGGTGCGAAAAAACCGCGTGAGGCCAGCAATCATCCGCCAATGCGAGAGATTAGCCACATTTCCAGCATGGCCCAGAAGTTGCAAAATACCCTCTCCAGAATACTCATAATCACCACCATGCAGCGAAACACCAAAACCCATATTAGATTTTGCTGTAGGCACTTCGAGGTAGTTAAACAAAGCAGTAAGATTGGGATAAGTCACATCATTATAAACAATGAAGCCAGTGTCCACCGCCACTACACCATCATCAACTTTGCAATCAACGGTATTGGAATGCCCACCAATTCTGCTGTCTGCCTCAATCAATGTTACATTATGGCGCTGCGACAAAAGCCAAGCACAAGAAAGACCTGAGATACCAGAACCAACAACTGCGATATTTAGAACTTGCATAAAAGGGCGAACTTTCAAGATGTTATTTGTGTCTCTTACGCTTGAGAATTCTATTTGGTTCAGTACACTGATATGATCTAACAATGTGCTTTTTTCGTAAGCTTGAAATGAAATAAATCTTTGAGGAAGCATGGCCCAAATAATAAACCCCGCTTGGAAAATCGCCTGGGTCACCGGAGCCTCAACTGGCATTGGCCGCGAAATTGCGCTGCAACTGGCAGCCGCAGGAGTTAAAGTTGCCGTTTCAGCCCGAAGTGCTGATAAACTGAACAACATGGGCGTAAATATTTTTCCATTCCCGCTGGATGTAACCGATGCAGAAGCCGCGCAAGAAACACAGGCGATGATTGAACAGACTGTTGGCCCAATTGACTTGACTGTGTTTGCAGCAGGCACTTATTCAGAAGTGGCCGCCACAGAAATTGATCCTAAACTCTTCGCCTCAATCATGTCCACAAACTATCTCGGCACTGTCAATTGCCTCAGCGCAGTCTTGCCAAAAATGTTGGCGCGTAAGCAAGGTCATATTTCTTGGATTGCATCGGTGACGGGTTATCGTGGCCTGCCCAAAGCCTCAGCTTATGGACCCACGAAGGCGGCTTTGATCAGTCTTGCTGAAAGCCTGAAACCAGAACTTGATCAGCACGGCATCACCATCAGCGTCATCAACCCGGGATTTGTTGAAACCCCAATGACGGCAAAGAATGATTTCCCCATGCCCTTTCTCATGCAGCCGCAAGATGCAGCGGCCCGCACAATCACAGACCTTGCACAAAAGAAGTTCGAGATCACCTATCCGCTGCGTCTCGTTGCAATTCTAAAATTCGCGCGCCTTCTGCCCTATTCTCTGTATTTCTGGCTTATCAAGAAACTAATTCTGCGCTAAGCGGAGACGCATGTCGTTAGAGCCCCTGCTAAATTCATCGCCCATTGTTCAAATTCATGCCTTCGCAGCAATTTTTGCTCTGCTCATTGGCGCAAGCCAACTCATCCTGCGTAAAGGCACCAAACGCCACCGTGCAATAGGCTATATTTGGACGACATTTATGATCATCGTTGCGGCAAGCAGCCTGTTCATCAATCAAATTCGCATGTTTGGCCCGTTCAGCCTCATTCACATTTTTTCACTCAATGTTTTGCTAATGACGCCACTGGCCATGTGGCGGGCCTCGCAAGGTAACTTCAAAGCCCATGGCCGTACTATGAAAATCACCTTCTGGTCGGCCCTGGTGATTGCCGGAATTTTTACACTCATGCCCGGTCGCATAATGCATCAGGTTATTTTCGGTTCTTGAATTTTGTTGCCATTTGGGGGATAGCCCATGCATGACCCTTAAACCCATTCACATTATCGGCGGCGGCATGGCAGGCTCCGAAGCGGTATGGGCTGCGGCGGAAGCTGGCGTTCCTGTCATCCTCCACGAAATGCGCGGCCTCACCAAAACCGATGTTCACAAAACGGATGATCTGGCTGAACTCGTCTGTTCAAATTCATTCCGCAGTGACGATAAAGACAATAATGCTGTTGGCCTTTTACACGAAGAAATGCGCCTTGCAGGGTCCTTGCTTATGGCGGTTGCTGAACAACATAAAGTTCCAGCTGGAGGCGCACTGGCTGTGGACCGAGATGGCTTTTCCGCTGAAGTAACGCGGCGCGTTGCGGCCCATCCTTTGATCACCATCGAGCGCGGCGAACTTACTGGTTTGCCACCTGCTGAGTGGGATAAAGTGATTATCGCCACTGGCCCTCTCACCTCGCCAGCCCTCGCCTCTGAAATTCAAAAACTCACAGGCGATGAGGGCTTGGCATTCTTTGATGCGATAGCGCCCATCATCCACCGTGAATCCATCGATATGGACAAAGCGTGGTTCCAATCGCGCTATGACAAAGTGGGCCCCGGCGGCACCGGCAAGGACTATATCAACTGCCCGATGGACAAAGCTCAATATGAAGCCTTCATCGATGCTTTGATCACAGGCGAAAAAACCGATTTCAAAGAGTGGGAAAAAACTACGCCTTATTTTGATGGCTGTTTACCCATTGAAGTGATGGCCGAACGTGGGCCTGAAACCTTGCGCCATGGCCCCATGAAACCAATGGGGCTGACGAACGCTCATAACCCCACCGTTAAAGCTTATGCAGTGGTTCAACTGAGGCAGGATAACGCCTTGGGAACATTATATAATATCGTCGGCTTCCAGACGAAATTGAAATATGCCGAGCAAGTGAGGGTTTTCCAAACAATTCCAGGCTTAGAAAACGCTGAATTTGCGCGGCTGGGAGGTTTGCACCGCAACACTTTCCTCAACAGTCCCAAGCTCTTAGATAGCCAACTTCGTTTAAAGGTTGAACCGCGCTTGCGCTTTGCTGGGCAGATTACGGGTGTGGAGGGCTATGTTGAAAGCGGCGCCATGGGCATTATGGCCGGCCGCGCCGCAGCCGCCGAACGCTTGGGTAAAACTTTCACCACACCCCCAGCCACAACGGCCCATGGCGCTTTAATCAACCACATCACCGGCGGCCACATTGCGATGACCGACAACACCAGCAAACAGACCTTCCAACCCATGAACATAAACTTCGGCTTAATGCCGCCTCCCGAGGTGCCAAAGAAAGTTGATGGTGTGAAACTAAGCTTCAAAGATAAGGGCGCTGCCCGCAAACAAGCTTACACCAGTAGGGCAATGGATGATTTTAAGGCATGGCTCGCAAGCTAAATCAACCCCAACCCTGCAAGTTCAATCCGCATTTTTTCGCTCAAATCCTGTGCTGCTGCCCCACGCGGCATATCTGCTGGCGCATCCTCAGCAGTCAAATAGCGCCAGCCTTGAAACGCCCGACGTGGTGTGGGCCGCACCGGAATAATCTGCGGCTTAAACACTATGCGGCAGCGCTCAATGCCATCACCTCCTGTAACAGGCTCAAGATCGGCAATGGGCTGCCTGCACAAAATCAAGCCCCGAATGACCCAATAGAGGGAACCACCAGGAACAAGCTCATCTTTGCGCCGAGGGAACATTCGCGTCACATGGTCGAGCGCCTCGCCACTGCCTTTAGCGATCGCTACCCATGATTTCATTTCAGCCATTTCCGAAACGCCAACACAGAGTTTGATTAGATTAAGAGTCATGGCATAAGACATACAACACAATGAAAGGATTTAACCATGACCAACGTTGCAAAAGTTATTGAACTCACAGCAGGTTCAACAAAAAGCATAGAGGATGCTGTGGAATCGGGCATTCGTCGCGCTGATTCAACATTAGACAATATCGAAAGTGCCTGGGTTCAAGATATTAAATGCGTGGTCAAAAACGGCAAAGTGGCCGAGTGGCGCGTGAACATGAAAGTCACTTTCTTACTGAAATAATCACACCCCACTCACAACCAGTTGATGAGCGTAGAGGCTTCGTGATTGGCCTCTTTTCGCTTTTGAGAGCAAATCGAAACTCCAAAAGCACTGCAACTGGAAGACACGATGAAAAAGCCAACCAATCTCGGCTTTGGCCTTGGGCTGAGGCCGCAGCATTATAGAGAAATTTTAGACGGCAACCCTGCGGTTGATTGGTTCGAAGTAATTTCTGAAAACTATATGGCGCCAGGCGGCCAGCCTTTGCGAATGCTCGATGCGGTGCGTGAGCGGTATCCTGTGGTAATGCATGGTGTGTCACTGTCAATTGCCTCCACAGCACCACTCGATCTTGAGTATTTGGATGCCTTAAAAACTTTAGCCAAGCGCGTAAACCCCAAATGGATTTCTGACCACTTGTGTTGGACCGGCGTGCATGGTGTGAACTTGCACGATCTTTTTCCTGTGCCTTACACTGAGGAAGCTTTGAAGCATGTTGTTTCGCGTATTTCTCAAGTCCAAGATTTTCTGGGCACCCGCATCGCCATTGAAAATGTGTCGAGCTACATCACCTATGAACACTCTGAAATGGAGGAATGGGATTTTGTAGCCGAAGTGGTCAAGCGAGCTGATTGTTGGCTGCTGCTAGATGTGAACAATGTTTTTGTTTCCGGCTTCAACCATGATTTCAGCACCCACGCATTTATAGAATCAATTCCAGTGGACCGTGTTGTGCAGTTTCATTTAGCCGGACACAGCGAAGGCGAACAGCACTTGATTGACACCCATGACCAACCTGTGTGTGAAGAAGTTTGGCAGCTCTATGAGCGGGCACTCAAAAAATTTGGTCCAGTGACAACCATGATTGAACGCGACGACAACATTCCGCCGCTCGCTGATTTAGTTACCGAACTTAATCGAGCCCGTGCAATTTCTGCCTCGGTGTTTAGCAAGGCGGCCGCATGAAACCTTCCCTCGCTGATATTCAAAGTAATTTTAAATCCGCAATCCTGCATGGTGACAAAAAATTTGAAGCACACATCGCAAAACCTGCGCGCGGAACCAAGGCTATGGCGCTTGGCATTTATCAAGAC
This sequence comes from Hyphomicrobiales bacterium, assembly GCA_031385245.1. GTDB lineage: Bacteria > Pseudomonadota > Alphaproteobacteria > Rhizobiales > Aestuariivirgaceae > Aestuariivirga. The sequence goes on from JANNBH010000110.1 coordinate 6,155, forward strand.
GCTTATAAAATGCGCCTCACCGATTTTTTAAGCAATGACTATGAGCTGCTACGCGAATATCTGGGCGATACTCAGTTCGCCGAAATGGCTCTAACCTATATTGCCAAGCACCCGTCACAACACCCCAATGCCCGCTGGTTTAGCAAACACCTTGCAAATTTCTTGCTCAGTTATTCACCTTTTGAACATCATCCTGAAATTCAAGAATTGGCGGCTTTAGAGTTGGCCTTGAATTCAGCATTTGATGCCCCAGAAGCAGAGGCCCTTAACCTCACGCAACTAGCAACTCTCAATCCTGAAATTTTCAGTGCCCTAAAATTGCAGATGCACCTCTCCTCCTCACGCCTCACATTTAAACAAAATACCACCAGCATATGGTCTGCCTTGAAATGCGAAACCCACCCACCCAAGCCGCATATGTTAGATACCGACCAGCAGATTTTAGTTTGGCGACAAGGTGTTGATTCACGCTTTCGTTTGCTTGGCGATGAGGAAGCTATGGCCTTTGATGTTTGTAAAGATGGAGCAAGCTTCAGCACAATGTGCGAAATGTTAGCCTTTCGTGAATTTCCTGAAACCGCAGCAGAGCGGGCCGCTGGTTATTTGCGCGGCTGGATTGAAGCGGAAATAGTGTTGGCTGTCCCTATATTTGCAGCCAATCCAGAGAAATAAACAAGATCAATTTCTTTGAACTGCAAAGTTTCAGTGGCTTTAATTCCAATGTTATACCGCACCATCAACTCACATAATTTATTACCACTAATTAAAATTATTTTTTTGGACACCGCGTTCACCACATCCTGTGCGGCTGGGGTAAATTGCCCTGTGGTTACAAATATGCCCTTTGTTGCGTGCCTTGCATCTAAGCTTCCCACAAAATCGCGGACTGCAGAAACTGGAACTGTAGAGCCCGGTTTCAAGCGCTTGGCTTGAAGATATATCACATCCAAGCCCAGTTCATCCAAGGCAATTACGCCATCAATACCGCCATCTCCACTGCGCCCAATGTTGCGAGCCAAATCTCGTCGCCTGCCACCGTATCCCATCGAAAAAATAACATCGACAACCAAGCGTTCAAAAAAAACATGGTCTTGCGCGTAGATATATCCAGTTAATTGAGAGCAAAGTGAAAGCAACATTTGCTGATAAGCAGCATCAACCAACCCGCGCGAGGCTTGCAAAAGTTCAGCACTATTGCTGCACAAAACAGGTGTATGTATTTCTTCAATTTCCGCGCCATGCCAAGGCGCCATCAAGGTGCTATAATTCGTCATCTTATATATTCTTTATCACGCAAAAAATTAAGTCCAGGTGTTTCCACCCGGACTCATTTTAGCAATTGATGATAGGAAATTTTTACAATTATAGAGCGACGTTTGGTGCTCAACCAGCCTTTGCGATAAAGCAGGTAACACCAGCACTCTTCAGTTTTGAACAGCGCGAAGCTGCATCAGCCTGCTTCTCAAAGCCGGTCAATTTCACGCGGTAGAAAATACCCTTGGCTCCTAAATCTGCTTTAACGACTTGGGGTTCAAGTGCAGATAGAACCTTATATTTTTTCTGCATATTTTTCCAAGTGGACCATGCTCCATCTTCTGAAGTGGCCGAAGCAACTTGCACATTCCACCCGCTTATCACTTCGACAACAGGCGCAGGAGCAGGATCAATGGATGCCGTTTCCAACAATTCAGGTTCGGCAACTTCGATTGGTTCTTTGGTGCTGGCCGCAGGAATTTCTGGAACAGAGGCCAACACAACCATTTCTTCAGGTTCGGCTCTAGACGAAGCTATGGCTGGTGCAGCCACCACAACTGGCTCATCACTTTGCGGCACGCGGTCAGTATAAAGTTTTTTACTTCCCTGACGTTTAGTAACACCAAGATCAACAGACGAAACTGCCAATAATTCAGCAGGAGGTTCAACACCCAGCGGTAATTCCGGCTTGTGGACCAATGTGCTACCGCCAGTCAACGAGACCGAGCCAGTCAAAATTTGATCAGCGTCAACATAAGCAACCTGAGTGCTATCGGGGTAATTTACATCAAGAGCTGCAAGTTTATCTTTTGCCAAAACAAAATTTGGATTGGCAGCAAGGGCCGCTTCAAGTGAACGGCGGGCATCAATCGGGCGTTGCAACAATTCATAAGTTTGTGCTTGGCTAAAATAAACCCGTACTGGATCAGGATGGTTAAATTTCAAAGCGCGGGCAAAATCTGAAAGCGCAAATAGCAATTGCCCACTCTCGCGAAGCGCATTGCCACGGCTATAAAAGGCATGAGCAAAACTAGGGTTTAACATCAAGGCGCTGGTGAAATCTTCAATCGCAAGTGTCATCAAAACCAATTTCTGTTGCGACAGGCCACGATTATAGAGTGCGGTCGCGCGCAAATCTGCCGACATTGCATCAAGCGCCAAGGCAGCTGTGTAATCATCAATGGCTTCGGTTTGTTTGTTCTGTTGCTGATAGGCAAGCGCCCGGTTCAGCAGAGAATTGGCCAATAACTCGGGCGATAATTCCCGTGTTTCAATTGCTTGCGAATAAAGAGTGATGGCCCGATCATTATCTCCACCAGCAAGGGCCGCATAGGCTTGGCTGGCCAATGGATTGGACGATAGGGATGTGGCGAATGTAGAGCTGGAAGTTGCGCCCAACGCGGCAAGAAACACAGAACTGACAAACGCAAATGTTACGCTACGAACTTTCATAACTATTTGTCATAAAGTGTTAGGGTTAAAACTCCGTTTCCAAAAACGGGCATTTATGCCTAACAAATTCTTAACGGCACATTATTAACTCTCGCGCATCGCGTGCGAAAATTGATCCATCAAAGGTTGGATTAAATAGGAAAATGGTGAACGTGACTCAGTTTGAATAAACGCCTCTGCCGACATGCCGGGCTTTAATTTATTGTCCCCAAGCTTGGCCAGTTCAGCAGCAGAAATTGTAAGACGGATGGCATAAAACGGAGCTGATTGAGCATCCGCACGAGATGTATCAGCGGCCACTTGGGTCACTTCGGCTGAAATCTCTGGCGTGATGCGCGAGTTAAAAGCAGTGAAACGAATTTGGGCACCCTGCCCCAAATGCACATTATCAATATCATTGGGGGCCACTTGTGCTTGCAACACCAAATCATCAGCTTCAGGCACAATCATCATCAAAGTTTCACCAGGTGCCACCACACCACCATCGGTGTGAACTGCAAGCTGATAGATTGTACCGGTGATTGGCGCCTTGATCGACATACGTGAAAGCCTTGCAGCTGCCGTTACTTTGCGTTGCTCAAGCTCGGCAATTTTCGCATCTACATCGCGCAATTCCAAGAGCGCCTGATTTCGCACGTCCTCATCCACTTGGATAACTTGCAATTTAACTTCGCCAATCTTTGCTTCTGCCGCAGCTTTGGTGGCCGCCAATTGCCCAAGCTCACCATCAAGCCGTGCAGCCTCGCGGTCCATTGCCGAAACGCGACTGACTGGCACCAAACCTTGCTGTTGTAATTTTCGCAAATTGGCCAGCTCGCTCGAAATCAAAGTCATCTGCTTTTTGCTCGACGAAATTTGTGAACCAATACCGCGGATTTGATCCTTCAATTGGCCGAGCTGTTCCTTCAACTGGTCTTTTTTGCTGGTGGCAGTTTGCAGGGTTGATTCCAGCAAATGTCGTTGCCCAGTCATAATTTCCAGCACAACCGGGTCTTCAACACTGGCTTGCATTGAGAGCGGCAAATCCAATTTTGCCGAGCCGTCTCGCTGCGAAGAAAGTCGCACTTTCTTGATTGAAAGTTCATTGAGTTGATTGGTCACAATGCCAAGCTCGGCTTTAATTTCTGTTGGATCGAGCAAAACCAAATCTTGCCCAGCCTTCACATCATCGCCATCCTTCACCAGAATTTTGAGAACATTGCCGCCTTCACGGTGCTGCACTTTTTTGGAATAGGATTCCGCAACAATTGTGGCGGGCGCAATCACTGCCCCGCTTAAATTGGCAAATGCCGTCCATGCGCCAAACACAGCCAGCATGGCAAGTAAACTTCCGTAACCAAGCAATTGTGTGCTTCGCAAAGATTTTTCGGTATTGATCGGTTTCATCTGTTCAATTCCGCGTTTGAGGCACAAGTTGCACCGAAGTTGTGGTTTGCGATGGAAGAACTGCAACGGAAGCTTGCGGTTTGCCCGCAACCTTCTTTAAAATTTCATCGCGCGTGCCATAAGCCGCAACCTGACCATTGGCCAAAACCAAAAGATCTTTCATCGCATGTAAAGCGCTGGGCCGGTGCGCCACCACTACAACCGCAGCCCCACGCGCCAAACATGCGCGTATCGCAGTATCCAGCGCCACTTCACCATCCGCATCTAAGTTTGAATTGGGCTCGTCCATCACAAATAAAACCGGGTCGCCAAACAACGCCCGCGCCAGTGCCACGCGTTGTTTCTGCCCAGCCGATAATCTGTTGCCACCCTCAGCCAATGGCGTGTCATAGCCCTGTGGAAGCCGCATAATAAAATCATGAATGTTGGCAAGCTTTGCTGCTTCAACAATTTTAGTGGCATCTGGTTCTTCGTTAAAACGTGAAATGTTTTGCGCCACTGTGCCATCAAAAATTTGAATGTCTTGCGGCAAATATCCGATCATTTTGCCACGTTCATCATCACTGCGCTGATCAGGAGTCGCACCATCCAAACGCACGGAGCCTCGTGCAGGCGGAAGCAAGCCCACAATAATGCGGGCAAGCGTAGATTTACCTGCCCCCGTTGGCCCAATAATGCCAAGCCCATGGCCGGGCTTCACCGCAAATGAAACACCTTGCAAAATGGGCTTATCCGCACCCGGCATGAGAAACGCCAAGTTTTCAACTTCAAGAAGACCAACAGGTTGTGGCAAGGCCATACGTTCTTTTTCAGCTGGCACCGCATCTAAAACTTTAGACAAACGGTCCATCGCTTTGCGGAAACCTAAAAACTGTTGCCAATTGCCAACCGCTTGCTCAACCGGAGCCAGAGCCCGGCCCATAATAATTGAGGACGCAATAATCGAACCGCCCGAAATTTCATGCTTGATCGCAAGATAAGCGCCAGCCGCCAGCATGGCAGACTGCACGATCATACGGAAAACCCGAGACATGGAACTGAATGTGGCGCCTGCATCATTGGCGTGGGTTTGATAATCCAACGCTTCAGATTGAACCGCCAACCAGCGCTTCCGCATCACACCCTTCATGCCCAACGAATGTAAAGCTTCGGCATTGCGCCGCGCTTCATCCGTCATCAAACTTGCGCGATTGGCAGCAAGATTGGCATTGGCCATTGGCCCACGGGTTGATCTTTCGGTGAGCAGCGCCAAGATTAAAATGATCACGGCTGAAATCACTGAAACCACGCCCAAAACCCAATGCAGCAAAAACACCACAACCAAATAAATTGGAACCCATGGCATATCCAAAAATGCCAGCGGCCCTTGGCCTCCCAAAAACTGGCGGATAGTAGCAAGGTCTTGCACGGGCTGCCCGCCCGCATTGCCGGTTTTGCGTAAGGCCAAACCAGCAACAACATCAAATACGCGGCCACCCAAAGCTTCCTCAATGCGCCGCCCGATGCGAACCAGCAATCTGGTGCGCACATATTCCAGCACGCCATAATAAGCATAGAGCACCAGCACAATCAGCGACAGGGCCACCAATGTGGGAACTGAGCTGGAAGGAATAACCCGGTCATAAACCTGAAGCATAAACAGCGAGCCCGTTAACATCAGTATGTTAACAATGCAGCTGAAGAACCATGTGGAAATGAAAACCCCACGGCTGGCCTTGATCACAGCACTAATTTCACCGCCAGATTTTTGCGTTGTCGGTTGCATCCCATATCCTAATTTTAGAATCCCACGGCCCTTTTAGACCAAGAGCTGGTATAAACTCAGTTAATTTTGTCGTTAACAAGTTCTGCCGCTTCGGAATTGAGTTGACGGCGCAATGAAACTCCTGCCAAATGTATGTTGTTCGGTGCCCCGAAACTATATGTGAGGGGCCTAAGAGGGAATACGGTGAGGACGACCCAAAAGGGGCCGAAACCGTGACTGCCCCCGCAACTGTGAGCGGTGAGGTTTTGTGAAAGTGGCCACTGGGAAACTGGGAAGGCGTTGCAAAGCCATCGACCCGCAAGTCAGGAGACCTGCCGAGCAAAATGAGCGTATTCGCTTTAACCGGTCTCACGGAGGGTGACATGACCACGAAAACTTTGGCAACTTCAGTTGCAATTTCTCAGCGTATGATAGCGGGCTTAGTCTGCATGTTCATTGGTGTATCAGCTATATTTATGGTTGGCCTGTCGGATATGAGTGTGGCGCACAATGCCGCCCACGACACACGCCACGCCATTGGCTTTCCCTGCCATTAAGACAACTATTCATTTTTGATCCGTCATTCCGACGAAGGCCGGAATCCATACTTATTTCTCGGTAGGACCGCAGAATGGATCCCGACCTTCGTCGGGATGACAATTTAAGGATATGGAAAACCACCATGCTCGGAAAAATCATTCTATCCACACTCTTTGCTGGCCTTCTCGCTGGCTTCGTTATGGCAGGCATACAACATGTGCGCCTCACGCCTTTAATTCTTGCCGCTGAAGTTTTTGAATCCCCAGAAACCGAAGCCATAGCCGAGGCCACCAAACCTTGCGTTGAAACCATGTCGGGTATGAAAATGTGCGCTGCCGTAGGCCACGAACACAACCCCGATGCTTGGCAACCCGAAGATGGTTGGCAACGTACATTGTCAACAACTGTGGCATCACTCTTAACTGGTGCCGGGTTTGCCGTTTTGTTAGCGGGAATTTCGCTTCTCACCAACATGCCCATCACCAAACAGAATGGATTGATTTGGGGCCTGTGTGGATTTTTAGCAGTGGCTGTGGCCCCCGCTGCGGGCCTCTCACCCGAGCTTCCTGGAATGCCTGCGGGAGATTTGCATTCGCGCCAACTCTGGTGGCTAGCCACCATTGCGGCAACAAGTGTCGCAATTTATCTCTTAGCCATACGCCCTGAAATTTGGACTAAAATTTTGGGGCTGGCTTTAATTGTTGCACCACATATCATTGGCGCACCAGAAGCAGCAAAAACCACATCAGCTGTTCCTGCAACCTTAGCCGCAGAATTTGCGTCAAACTCACTTGCCGCTGCGGCCCTATTCTGGTGTGTGCTCGGATATTTATTGGGCCACATGCTTGATCGCCACCAAAAGGACATCGCCGCACTATGACTGCAAAAATTCCCGCAACAGTGATTACTGGCTTTTTAGGAGCCGGTAAAACGACGCTCATCCGTAACCTATTGCAAAATGCCGGTGGCCGCCGCATTGCTCTCATCATAAATGAGTTTGGCGATGTGGGTGTGGATGCCGAAATTCTAAAAGGTTGCGGCCAAGAAGCCTGCACGGAAGACGATATTGTAGAGTTGGCTAATGGCTGCATCTGCTGCACTGTGGCTGATGATTTTGTACCCACCATGAACAAGCTGTTGAACCGCACTGACAAGCTAGATCACATTATCATCGAAACCTCAGGCTTGGCATTGCCCCAACCTTTAGTGCGGGCTTTCAATTGGCCCGAAATAAAATCGCGCGTGACAGTTGATGGCGTGGTGACAGTGGTTGATGCCAAAGCAATTTCCGAAGGCCGCTTTGCTGATGATGAAGAAGCCATCGCCGCACAGAGAGCCGCTGATCCAAATGTTGATCACGAAAACCCCATTCAAGAATTGTTCGAAGATCAACTGAACTGCGCCGATATGGTAATCCTCAACAAAACCGATTTGTTGAGCGTATCCGAATTATCCGCCGTTACCGATCAACTCAAAACCCAACTTCGTGCTGGCAGCCGCATGGTGCCCACGCAGCAGGGTGTGATTGATGCCGCAATTTTACTCGGCTCAAATGCCAGTGCTGAAGATGATCTCCACAACCGCAAATCCAACCATGAAATGGAAGGCGTGGAACAGCACGACCATGATGATTTCAACACGTTCATTGTTGAACTGAGTGGCGCACAAAACAAAGAGGCTTTGCTGTCCTGCATTACCAAAACCATCGCGCAATTTGAAATCTTGCGCGTCAAAGGTTTTGCGTCCATCGAAAATTCATCCGCACGTCTGCTCATCCAAGCCGTTGGCCCGCGCCTCAATTCTTATTTTGATCGCCCATGGAATGCAGGCGAAGTCCAACGCACACAGCTTGTGGTGATTGGTGAGAAGGCCATGGATCAGGCAGCAATCACAGCAGCACTGATGGGTTAATGCACCTCCTCGCCACCACCAGCGGCGTGATTGACGGGGCAGCCGAAGCTATTGACCTCAAACAAACACCCGCCGATGTGGTGATCCTCAGCGCAGCAGATAGCGAACTCGCAAGCCTCGCCAGAGCTGCGGATCATTCACAGCTCTCCATCCGCCTCGCCAATCTCATGCAATTACAACATAACTTTGCAGTCGATCTCTACGCCGAAAAAACTCTGGCCCACGCCAAACTCATCATCATCCGTGTGCTTGGTGGTGCCGCCTATTGGCCTTATGGTGTGGATGTAATTGCCGCCCTCGCCCGCGAGAGAAACATAAAACTCGTGCTGCTCTCTGGCGGCAATGATTTAGATGCAAACCTCACATCGCGCTCAACAGTAAAACCCACTAATTGCGAACGCATCCGACAATATCTCGCCTTTGGTGGTCACGACAATGCAACAGCGCTTTTGCAATTTTGCGATCATCTCTTAAACGCGACCGCTGCCCCTGCGCCAGCCACACCACTTGCCGCCGCTGGAATCTATCACACCCATGCCAATCCAAAATTCGGCATCATATTCTATCGCTCAGTGATTGAAGGCGGCCAAACTGCACCCATAGATAACCTGATCAAATCCCTAAATGGTGAATGCACTGCAATCTATGCGGCCAGTCTCAAAGACAAAACTTCAGCCGCCTTCATCCGCGAAAATCTTGGCGCACCATCAGTAATCATCAACGCCACTTCTTTTGCGGTGGGCGATGAAGCGGGTGACCCCTTGGCAAATTTCGATTGCCCCGTGCTGCAAGTCACATTAGCTGGAAACACCGAGCAAGATTGGTGTGACAGCACACGCGGGCTTCGCCCCACTGATTTAGCCATGTCAGTCGTGCTGCCCGAACTTGACGGTCGAATTTACACACGCGCTATTTCCTTCAAAGCAGATTCAATGTGGCACGAAAAAACCGAGTGCCGCATTGTAACCTATCAACCCGTACAAAGCCGCATTGGTTATGTTGCCGCATTAGCGCTGAACTGGATGCGATTGCGCGAGGCTGTCAACGCCGAAAAACGCATCGCGATTATCCTCGCAAACTATCCCGACAAGGATGGCCGCATCGCCAATGGCGTAGGCTACGACACACCCGCCAGCACCATTGAGATTTTGAAGATGCTTGCGCGTGAAGGGTATGGGGTTGAGGACATTCCTAAAAATGGGAACGATCTCATCTTTTCACTGTCATCTCTACGAAAGTCGGGACCCAGACTTTCAACACATGAGCACTCAGATAGTCTGGGTCCCGACTTTCGCAGGGATGACGGTGTGTTGAATTTAAAACATTATAACACCCATTTCTCCGCTCTGCCAGAACTCATCCGTACACAGATCACTTCACAATGGGGCGCACCTGAAACCGACCCCACCTTCCACAACGGCGCATTCCATCTCGCTATAAATCTCTACGGCAACATCGCAATCGCAATCCAGCCGCCGCGTGGCTATGGTATTGATCCTAAATCCACCTATCACGATCCAGCCCTCGTGCCGCCTCATGGTTATCTCGCATTCTATTTTTGGCTGCGGTACCACTTCAAAGCCCATGCCATCATCCACAATGGTAAGCATGGCAATTTGGAATGGCTGCCGGGCAAAGCCGTGGCCCTCAGCGAAAACTGCTACCCCGAAATCACGCTCGGCCCCACCCCGCAACTCTATCCCTTCATCGTCAATGACCCCGGCGAAGGCACGCAAGCCAAACGCCGCACCTCGGCTGTGATCATCGATCACCTCACCCCACCACTAACCCGCGCCGAATCCTATGGCCCGATGAAAGATTTGGAAGCGCTGGTTGATGAATACTATTTGGCCTCTGGCTTGGACCAACGCCGTGTGGCCAGCTTGCGCCAACAGATTTTTGAGCTCACAAGTTCCACAAAACTCGACAAGGATGCGGGACTGACGGGCACTGAAGACAGCGATTTGCAAAAACTCGATGGCTTTCTCTGCGATCTGAAAGAAGCGCAAATTCGTGATGGCTTGCATATTCTGGGAAAGTCACCCACGGACCAACAGGAAACTGATTTGCTAGTGGCCCTCACAAGAGTGCCGCGTGGGCTGGGTGAAGGCGGCGATGCGTCACTCATTCGCGCAATTTCTGATGATTTTGGTTTTGCAGCATTTGATCCCCTGAATTGCAATATGGCAGACCCTTGGAAGGGTGCGCGACCTGCGGAATTGCTAAAACTGTTGAGTTCACCTTGGCGCAGCAATGGCGATACGGTGGAGCGATTGGAGCTCTATGCATCCTCTATCCTGTCGTCATCCCGACGAAAATCGGGACCCAGGCTTGAATTAGTCCTCGAAAAAATCGAACAAAAAATCCGCCCCACCCTCGCCTCTTGCGGCCCGAACGAAATCGCCTCACTCCTCAAAGGCTTGCGCGGCCAGCGCGTAAAACCCGGCCCCTCTGGTGCCCCCACAAGGGGTCGACTCGACGTTTTGCCCACTGGCAAAAACTTCTATTCGGTCGATAACCGCGCTGTGCCAACCCCAACAGCTTGGACTCTTGGCCAAAAATCTGCTGATGAACTTCTGAAGCGTCACTTCCAAGATACTGGCCAACACCTTAAAACTGCTGGATTATCAGCTTGGGGAACAGCCAACATGCGGACTGGTGGCGATGATATTGCTCAAGCGCTGGCCCTTATCGGTGCAAAACCAGTGTGGGACACGTCAAGCTGGCGCGTCACGGGTTATGAAATCGTGCCCTTGGCCAAACTCGCCCGCCCACGCGTGGATGTCACACTTCGCATTTCCGGTTTTTTTCGCGACGCCTTCCCTGCTCAAATCGAACTCCTCGACAAAGCCTTCCGTGCGGTGGCCGCATTGGATGAGCCCGTTGATGACAATCCGCTGGCCGCTTACCGTGATACCCACCGCATTTTCGGTGCCAAGCCTGGGGCCTATGGCGCAGGCCTGCAAGCCTTGATCGACGAAAAAATATGGGACACCAAATCCGATCTCGCCGCCGCGTATGTAATCTGGGGTGCTTACGCATATGGTGCCAAAGCCATGGGTGAGAACGATGAAGCCACCTTCAAACGCCGGCTCGCTGATATTGAAGCCGTGATCCACAACCAAGATAACCGCGAACATGATCTCTTGGACTCGGATGATTACTATCAATTCGAAGGCGGCATGAGCGCCGCGGTTGAAACGCAGTCCGGCACAAAACCTATCGTCTATCACAATGATCACAGCCGCCCAGAACGCCCGGTGATCCGCACCCTCGAAGAAGAAATCAGTCGCGTCATGCGCTCTCGCGTGGTCAACCCCAAATGGATCAACGGCGTGAAACGCCACGGCTATAAAGGCGCATTCGAAATTGCCGCCACGGTAGATTATATGTTCGCCTTTGCCGCCACCACCGGGGCCGTGCAAACCCATCACTTTGATTTGGCTTATGATGCCTATATCGCCGATGACGAAACCCGAAATTTCATCTTCGAAAATAATCCCACCGCACTGAAAGAAATCGCCGCCCGCTTTGAAGAAGCCATTGCACGGAACCTCTGGCAACCGCGCATCAACTCAGCTTATGATCGCTTGAAGGATTTACAAAAATGACAGAAGAATTGGAAAAAGACTCCGCTCGTCACAACGAAAAAATGGCCAAGAAAAAAGCCGCCCGCGATAAAATCATGGCCGGAAAAACCATTGAGCGCGGCCTGCTGATTGTCCACACTGGAAAAGGCAAAGGCAAATCCACCGCCGCCTTCGGCATGGTGTTCCGCCATGTGGGCCACGGAATGCGCTCCGGCGTGATTCAATTCGTCAAAGGCGCATGGGGCACTGGCGAACGCACTGTTCTGGAAAAATTTCCAGACCTCGTCACCATCAAAGCCATGGGCGAAGGTTTCACTTGGGAAACCCAAGACCGCGACCGCGACGTTGCTCACGCCAGACAAGGTTGGGAAGAAGCCAAACGCATGATCGCCGATCCGAGCTATCGCCTCGTGATGCTCGACGAACTCAACATCGTGCTGCGCTATGATTATCTGCCGCTGGAGGAAGTGTTAGAGGTCTTGAAAGCGCGACCGATTGATAAACACATCATCATCACCGGCCGCAACGCCCGCGATGAAGTGATTGAGCTTGCGGATTTAGTGACGGAGATGGAACAGGTGAAGCATCCGTTTAGAAGTGGCGTAAAGGCTCAGGCGGGGATTGAGTTTTAAGCGCCGCTTTCATCCTTGCCCCACCTGCTCCATTCCCCTAAACCACCCTTTCTAGCAGCGTTCCCAATTAGGGACTGAAAGCCATTCCGGTGCGGCCAACCCATTAAGGGGCCAAGACGGAGCTGCCTCAAGCGATTTGTCTTCAAATCGTAGCGCTGCAATATTTTGAGGAGGCAGCGATGCAAGAAAAATTAGGTGTAATGCTCTGTGGCCATGGCAGCCGCAACCGCAAGGCGGTGACAGAGTTTGCTAATCTTTCTGAACACCTCAAAAAGCGCTTGCCTCAATATCCAGTTGAATTTGGCTATCTCGAATTTGCCACGCCCATCATCCGCACAGGGCTTGATATTTTGAAGGAAAAAGGAGTGACACGTGTCCTCGCCGTGCCAGGTATGTTGTTTGCGGCAGGCCACGCCAAAAACGATATTCCTTCAGTGCTCAACGCCTATGCAGCGCAAAATGATCTCAGTATAGACTACGGAAAAGAACTAGGCATTGATCCAAAGATGATGCGCGCTGCGGGCGACCGCATTCAAGAGGCCATCGACGCAGCGCCCACCAAAGTTGAAAAGCATGATACCTTGTTACTGGTTGTTGGCCGCGGCGCATCTGATCCAGATGCTAATTCCAACGTTGCTAAAGTCATGCGAATTTTGTGGGAAGGCTTTGGCTTTGGCTGGGGTGAAGTGGCTTACTCCGGTGTCACCTTCCCGCTGGTTGAACCAGCGCTTGAACACGTAACCAAGCTCGGTTTCAAACGCATTATCGTGTTTCCTTATTTCTTATTCACGGGCGTGTTGGTGCAACGCATTTATATGGCGACGGATTCTGTGGCCGCAAACCACCCCAATGTTGAATTTCTCAAAGCGCCTTATCTAAATGACCACCCTGCTGTGGTAGAAACATTTGTGGAGCGCATCAAACAAATCATCACTGGCGATATCGCGATGAATTGCCAAATGTGTAAATACCGCACAGCCGTTTTGGGCTTTGAAGCCGAGGTTGGTGCCGTGCAAGAAAGCCACCACCACCATGTTGAAGGCATGAGTGCAAAAGAATGCTTGCACTGTGACGAAACTGGAAACTGCACGGGCCTGTGCCAAGATGGACCCTTCAAAATCGTCAATCAGCACCAAGATCACGGCCACAGTCATTCGCATGGTGATAGCCACACTCATGCAATTTATCCACATGCCAATCATCCGCTGGGCCCCAAAAGCATGGATAAGAAATGAATTACCTGAAAGACCCTGCGGCCATCTACACAAAATCTTTTGAGATTATTCGTGCTGAAACTGATTTGTGTGCAGTGCCGAAGGATGCTGAAAGTATTGCCGTCCGCATTATTCACGCCTGTGGAATGCCCGAGATTATTTCAGATTTGGTGATCACTGAGGGCTTTGCATCAGCTGCCCGAAACGCACTAATCAACAAGCGTCCTATTCTGGTTGATGTTGAAATGGTGCGCCATGGCATTATTACGCGGCAACTTCCTGCGGGTGTAGAAATCATCTGCACACTGAATGATCTGCGCGCGCGTGAAATTGGTATTGCAAAATCCATCACGCGTTCTGCCGCTGCAGTCGAATTGTGGAAAGATTATTTAGATGGCGCAATCGTTGTGATCGGCAACGCCCCAACAGCTCTCTTTGCATTATTAGAAATGATTGACGCAGGCGCAGCAAAACCTGCTTGCATCGCAGGGTTTCCCGTAGGTTTTGTGGGAGCAGCGGAAAGCAAAGCTGAATTGATCGCCAACAATCGTGGCATTCCACACGCGACTATAAAGGGCCGCAAGGGTGGCTCCGCTATGGCTTCATCAGTGATCAATGCGCTTACGAGTGATACACAATGACCAAATGGCTCACTGTCATCGGCATGGGTGAGGATGGCTGGGAAGGCCTTTCACCCCGCGCGCGCCACATCATCGAAACTACAGAAATAATTGTCGGCTCCGCCCGCCTGCTCAATTTCCTGCCTAATGTAAAAGCTGAACGCTTAGAATGGCCGCAGCCTTTCTCAGCTGTAATCGAACAGCTTAAACCTTTCGCTGGCCGCAATACCGTAATCCTCGCCACAGGCGACCCGATGAACTATGGCGTGGTGCGGAAACTACTCGAATTCATCCCCTTCGCAGAAATGACTGTAATCCCCCACCTTTCCACCTTCTCCCTTGCCGTAAGCCGCATGGGCTGGAGCTTGCCAGATTGCGACACACTCACCTTGCATGGCCGAGCCGCAGCAAACCTTGAAGTGTTTATTCAACCAGATGCAAGATTGATTGTACTCACCGCTGATGCAACAACGATTCCAGAGATTGCCAGAAGACTAGAGGCCAGAGGCTTTGGCCAAAGTCACATCACCGTGCTGGAAAATCTAGGTGGCGATAAAGAGCGGGTTTCAAAATATGCTCCGCATGCGGACTATTCACCACTTAACACAGTCGCCATCAATTGCATCGCCAGCCCAACTGCAAAAATCTATTCGCGCCTCGCTGGACTTCCTGATGAAGCCTTCGTGCATGACGGCCAGTTGACCAAACGCGAAGTGCGCGCCGCAACACTTTCAGCCCTCGCCCCAGCCCCTGATCAGCTACTCTGGGACATAGGAGCAGGTTGCGGTTCAGTCTCGATTGAGTGGATGCGAAGTACCAGAGGATGTGAGGCCATAGCATTTGAGCACAATGCCGAACGCCTCGCTATGATCGCACAAAATATGGATGCCCTCGGCACACCTCGATTGAAAGTGGTCGCAGGCAAGGCCCCAGAAACCTTCGCAAACTTGAAAGCCCCACATGCCATTTTCATTGGCGGCGGCATTGGCAATGCAGGCGTGTTTGAAACCGCGTGGGAAAAACTGCGGCCAGCCGGAAGACTGGTTGCCAATGTTGTCACCATCGAAGGCGAAATGCATCTTTATGATTTGCAGGAAAAACACGGCGGTGAACTCGTGAAAATTGAAATTTCGAATCTCACAAGCGTGGGCCCCTATCGCGCCATGAAACCGCGTATGGCTGTCACGCAGTGGCGGGTGCAAAAACCATGGTAAAAACTGGAACCCTTTACGGCGTGGGCGTGGGTCCCGGCGACCCTGAATTGATGACAGTTAAGGCCTGGCGTTTAGTCTCCACTGCTGAAGTGATCGCTTATCTCTGCGCCAATGGCAAAGATTCCACAGCCCGCGATATCGCCAAACCTTTCATCGCTGAAGGCACAAATGAAATCACCATCGACATGCCCATGCGTGTAGAGCGCGAATTAGGCCAAGCCGCATATGATAAGGGTGCCGTAGAAATTTCCGCACACTTAGACCAAGGCCAAGATGTAATCATGCTCTGCGAAGGCGACCCGTTTTTCTATGGCAGCTTCATGTATATTTTTGAGCGCTTGGCGGGAAAATATAAAACAATCGTTGTGCCCGGCGTCACCTCCATCGCTGCAGCCGCCGCCGCCATCGGTCAGCCTTTAGTCTCGCGTGATGAAATGTTGAAAATTCTACCTGCCACGTTGCCGGAAGACCGCCTGCATTTTGAACTGGCCACCAGCCAAGCAGCAGCGATTATCAAAGTGGGCCGGCATTTTGGAAAGTTGAAATTGATTTTGGCTGAACTCGGTCTACTTGCAAAAGCTACGGCGATTGAAAATGCCACCCACGAAAATCAAATCATCACCCCCGTGGCAGAGATAGAAACCGAAACCCTTCCCTATTTCACCACCATCATTGTGCGGACCTAACATGGCGCTAAAGCAAACAGCAATTTTCATCCTCGGGCCATCAGCACTGCCGCTGGCGCAAAAAATCAAAGCGGAACTCGGCGGCCTGATTCATGGTCCAGCAGGATTAGACGGTTGCGATGTAAATTATGAAAAAGCCACCCACGCTATTTCAAAAAAATTTATGATGGGGCGGGTGATTGTTGGTATTTGCGCCGCAGGCATACTTATTCGTGCCGTGGCCGATAGGCTCAAAAACAAACACAGTGAACCCCCTGTTATTGCAGTGGCCGAAGATGGATTGTCAGTCGTCCCGCTGCTTGGCGGCCACCACGGAGCTAATGACTTAGCACGGCGTATTGCTGTTCTTGCCAAGGGCCACGCCGCCATTACCACCGCCAGCGATGTAATGTTCGGTGATTTATTAGACGACCCTGCTGAGGTCATTTTGTCCAACCGTGATGACTATAAAGCCGCGGTTGCAGCAAAATTGCGCGGAGAAGAAGTAGTTCAGGAAATCACCATCCATAACAAACAAGGCGGACCTCACCATCTTATCTATCATCCTCTCACCCTTGCTGTTGGAGTCGGTTGCGAACGAGGTACTGATCCCGAAGAAGTGAAACAGCTTCTTGATGAAACCCTAGCTGCTTATAATCTTGCCAATCGTTCCATTCATCAATACGCATCAATCAACCTCAAAGAAGATGAACCTGCAATAAATCAATTTGATAATGTTTGTTTTTTTACCGCCGAGCAATTGAAGGCGCAGTCACATCGCATTTCTAATCCTTCATCGGTAGTGGAAGCAGAAGTCGGAACGCCTAGCGTGGCAGAGGCCGCCGCTCTTGCAATTGTTGGAGAAAGCGGAAAACTCATTGTCCCAAAAGTAAAAAGCAAACGCGCCACAATAGCAATTGCTCAAGCCGCTAATATGGACGCATTCGTGAACCACGCAGGCGAAAGCCGTGGCCACATCGCGGTAGTTGGTATCGGTCCTGGTTCGTCAGGCACACTCACACCAGACGTGGATTTCGCTCTGTGGGATTCTTCTGAATGGGTTGGCTACACTCTGTATCTCGATCTCGTCGAACATCTCCGTTCTGGCCAATCCCGCCACGACTTTCCCCTCGGTGATGAAGAGGCCCGCTGCCGCCATGCCATCCAGCTTGCCAAGCAAGGCAAGCGTGTCGCCCTCGTCTGCTCTGGCGATGCGGGCATTTATGCCATGGCAGCCCTCGTCTATGAAATCATTGATCTTGAACCTTGCCGCATCGCCGTTGAAGTTCACCCCGGCATTTCCGCCTTCCAAGCAGCCTCCGCCCGCGCTGGCGCCATGATCGGCCATGACTTCTGCTGCATCTCGCTTTCTGATTTGCTCACGCCGTGGGAGGTGATTGAAAAGCGCCTGCACGCCGCAGCCCAAGGCGATTTCGTTATCTCGTTCTACAATCCGCGTTCGCTCAAACGCCGTGACCAATTGGAACGCGCCTTCGCAATTCTCAAAAATCATCGCCCGCCGGATACGCCCGTGGTGATCGCCAGCAACTTGGGCCGCCCCACCGAGAAAACTAAAATCGTGAAATTCGTAGACTTTAACCCCGAAGAAGTGGACATGCTCACACTGGTAATGGTGGGCTCCTCACAATCCAAATTCTTCATCCGTGGCGATGGCAAGACTTATGCTTACACGCCGCGCGGCTACGCTAAAAAGAGAGAGTTACAATGACCGTCCATTTCATCGGTGCTGGCCCGGGTGCCGCAGATCTTATCACCGTGCGCGGGCTGAAACTCATCCAGTCCTGCCCTGTGTGCCTCTATGCAGGCTCACTGGTGCCAGAAGAAATTGTGAAGGCCGCCCCCGAAGGGGCACGCGTAGTGGATACAGCCCCACTTCATCTCGATCAAATCATCGACGAAATCAAAGCTGCACACACCAAGGGCCAAAACGTGGCGCGCGTGCATTCAGGTGATCCATCCTTGTACGGAGCAATTGCCGAACAAATGCGAAAGCTTGATGCGCTGGGCATTGACTATGATGTATGCCCCGGTGTGCCCGCCTTCGCCGCCGCCGCCGCAGCACTGAAAACCGAATTCACCTTGCCGGAAATTGCCCAAACAGTAATCCTCACCCGCACCACCATGAAAGCCTCGGCCATGCCGCCGATGGAAGAGTTGGAATATCTGGGTGCCTCCAAAGCCACGCTGGCCATTCACCTCTCCATCCGCAATCTCGCCCATGTGGAACGCGCCCTTACCCCGCATTACGGTGCTGATTGCCCGGTGGTGGTGGCATACCGTGTAACGTGGCCCGATGAACAATTCATCCACGGAACACTTTCAACCATTGCCAAGAAAGTGAAGGCCGCGAAGATAACGCGCACAGCACTCATCATGGTGGGCGAAGTTTTGGGCAATCACAATTTCAAAGACTCGGCCCTTTACGACAAGAACCACGAGCATGTTTTGCGCGTGAAGAAAAAAATGAAAAAATCAGCTTAACCCTCCGCTAAGACTGCTGGCGCTAGAAGCTTCGCTCTGAAAGCGGAGATCAACATGACTGCCAATCTATCCAGCATTGAGAAATTAGTGAGCGAAACGCTGGCCGCTTTAGATGAGCCCGCCAGCGAAACGCCACCAAGCCCTGAGACCACATTCCGTGAACGCTTTTACGAAATGATTGTGCTGGCATTGGGCAGCCTTTTTGCAAAATCGCCAACCGCTGGCCAAATGTATGACCGCACCACGCTTAACCGTTTAACGGCAGGCATGGACGATACGGACTCTGCAAACTTAACGAGACGCGCTGATGATTGGCTCAGAATTGAAGGCATCTTCACACAAACTGAAGGCCAAAAATCTTACTTTCTGCCGCTAGCCACACTTGCCGTTCTTTCAAATGAAGTGTCGGGAATTCTGCTGGGCGATCTCTACGAGAAAATTTTGCGGCGCTATCAAGCTGAAATGCCCAGCGATAATTTGCGCCGCAACACCAGAAAACTGGCCGCACATTTTCTCATTCTGCGAAAAGGCTAAAGCAGCAGCGCTCCTTCATGGCGCAGCAGCCATTCTTTACGGGCCATGCCACCACCATATCCGGTCATCGAACCATTGGCCCCAATCACCCGGTGGCACGGCACCACAATTGAAATCGGGTTCTGCCCATTGGCCAACCCCACGGCGCGCATGGCGTTTTTATCACCCAGCCGCGTGGCAAGTTCACCGTATGAAATCGTAACCCCGCAAGGAATTTGCCGAAGCCCCGCCCACACCCGCTTTTGGAATTCCGTGCCACCACCATCGGTTGGGATGGTGTCGATGGTGTGAAGATCGCCCGCGAAATAATTGATAATGAGCCGCGAAAATCCAAACGGATTTTTTGTGGGCATAATTTCAGCCTTTGCGAACCGGGTAGAAATCTCCCGCTCCACCCGCCCCTCGGCATCCACAAATTCAAGCAGCAGCATTGCGCTATCAGAAGCGAGCATCATCATATCGCCGATGGGAGTTTGGATGCGGTCGGAGAGGATTTGCATCTGAGGATTATAGCGCAGCTATCGCATTCAGCAAACAAAGGGACCTCATCAGTCGCTTAGCGACAGCTTCTCCAATGGAGAAGCGTGAATTTTTGACGCGGTGAACAACCTCACCCTTCTCCAATGGAGAAGGTGCCCCAACGGGGCGGATGAGGTCCCTTTGGTGGTTCCAAATGCAATGATTTATAAACGAAAATCTGAGAATACTATGCAATGATTGATCCACCTCTGCTTTTGAAATTGCCAAATGCGCTAAAATATTTCGGCGCAATCATTTTCTCACTTTTCACGATTTTTGCAATCTGGTGGGCTTTTCAATCGCTAGACCCGCATTGGCACCCGCGCATTTTTGGTCGAGCAGGATGGATAAATTCTTTGGTCTATCCTTTGCCGCCTGCCTTACGCTTTCTTGCAATCCTAAGCATTTTGTCGCCGTTGGCCTATTTTGCCAGCTTCTACATTTATATAATTATCAGAGACTTACCTCAAGTTGTTCTAGACGAAACTGGCATTTCAGCCTTCAGTTTGCTTGGCACTACGAAAATCACTTGGAATGAAATTGAAATCATTTCCTACAGAAATGAAATTAGTTCAAAAGGTTTCCATTCTTCGACCTTTACAGTCCGCAACCAGTTAGGAAAAGGATTTCTTGGAAAATTCAAATCAGGCATTATAATTCATGCAAGCTTGTATGACGTTGCAGATGACAAAGTTATGACTTTTCTAAAAAACTACCGCGCAGATTTAGTCACAAAAATCAGTTTACCAGAAACTTCGGCACCAACTTTAATGCGAAAAGAAACACAATCCCTCTTTTCAGAACCCGCAATTACAGTCGATACAAAATCCTGGACTGGATAATCACCCCAACCGCTTCAGTGCCTCTCCAACCTTCGCCTTCTTCGCTTCCAGCTGCACCTTAAGCTCGCGGGATTCTTCCAGCGCTTCGGGTGGGGCTTTGGCCACGAAATTGGCATTGTTCAATCGTCCATCTATCACGCCCATATCCTTGGCGATTTTTTCCAGCTCTTTATTCAGCCGCGCCCGCTCGGCGGCAAAGTCGATCATGCCTTCTAACGGCAGGGCCACTGTTGCTTCGTCCAGCGCAATCTGCGCCGATGAAGTTGGCACCACGTCTTCAAACACCATTGAACTCAAGCGCGCCAGCCGCATGATTTCGGCTTCCCAAGCCCCTGCCCGTCTGCGCGCTTCTTGTCCGGCACCTACAATGACACACGGAATTTTCGCTCCGGCATTCACATTCATTTCAGACCGCACCGAACGAATTTCAGAAATAAGCCTAATCACCCAATCCATTTCAGCATCAGCATTGGCATCGCCAAGGCCAGCGTAACTGGGCCATTCCGCGTCGATCAACATTTGACTGCGTGTGGCGGTTTTGCTCCACAGCTCCTCAGTGATGAAGGGCATGAACGGGTGCAGCAGCAATAGAATTTGGTCAAAGGCCCAGGCAACACTGGCCCGCGTTTCGGCTTTCGCAGTTTCATCATCGCCAGTTAAAATCGGCTTAATCAATTCCACATACCAATCGCAGAACACATTCCATGCAAAGTGATAAAGCGCAGCGGCAGCCTCATTATATTTGTGCTCTTCGATAGCTTTGGTCACCGCATCTCGCGTGCGAGCGGCTTCACCAGCAATCCAACGGTTGACGGTGACACGCGCCGCAACGGGATCATAATTTTCGTCCCGCACCACACCGTTCATCTCAGCAAAGCGGGCGGCGTTCCAAAGTTTAGTTGCAAAATTGCGGTAGCCTTCAACACGGTTTTTGGCCAGCTTAAGGTCGCGCCCCTGTGCGGCCATAGCAGCCATGGTGAAGCGCAAAGCATCAGCACCATATTCATCGATGAGTTCCAGAGGGTCAATCACATTGCCCTTGGACTTGCTCATTTTCTGGCCCTTCTCATCGCGCACCAGAGCATGAATATAAACCGTGTGGAACGGCACGTCTTTCATAAAGTGTAGGCCCATCATCATCATCCGCGCCACCCAGAAGAAGATGATATCAAAGCCAGTGACCAATACATCGGTTTTATAATGGCGCTTCAGTTCCGGCGTTTCATCAGGCCAACCTAATGTGGAAAACGGCCAGAGTGCGGATGAGAACCATGTGTCGAGAACATCTTCATCGCGCGTGAGTGTAACGTTCGCACCAGCTGCCGCCTGTGCTTCTTCAAATGTTTCTTCAACGTAAACCAAACCATCCGAACCATACCAAGCAGGAATCTGATGGCCCCACCAGAGTTGACGCGAGATGCACCATGGTTGAATATTGTTCATCCACTCGTAATAAGTTTTATCCCAATTCTTCGGAATGAAAACTGTGTCGCCCTTGTCCACGGCGGCAATCGCAGGCTTGGCCAGCGTTGCAGCATCCACATACCATTGCTCAGTGAGCATCGGCTCGATCACCACATTGGAGCGATCGCCGAACGGCTGTGCGATAATTTTTTCTTCTTTGCCGCGATAGAATCCCAGCGCTTCGATTTCTTCCAGCACCATCTCGCGCGCTTTGTAACGGTCCACTCCGTCATAATGCTTCGGTACATTATTTTCTGGCGTGGAAATCATCCGCGCTTTTTTATCCATCAACACGATCAGCGGAATGTTGTTGCGCTTGGCCACATGAAAATCATTCTCATCATGTGCGCCAGTTATTTTAACAGCTCCTGTGCCAAACTCCGGATCAGGATATTCATCCGCAATAATCGGAATTTTTCGATTGGCAATCGGCAGCCAAACATATTTACCCACCAGATTTTTATAGCGCTCATCAGAAGGATGAACCGCCACAGCACCATCACCCAGCATAGTTTCAGGCCGCGTGGTGGAAATTACGATTTCAGAAATACCATCGACCTCACCATCCACCAGCGGATAAGCAAAACTCCACATGGCACCCTTGGTCTCGCGCGTTTCAACCTCGAGATCAGAGATTGCCGTTTCAAAAACCGGGTCCCAGTTCACCAGCCGCGTATCTTTATAAATCAGCTTCTCTTTATAAAGCTGCACAAACACTTTGCGCACCGCTTTCGACAAGCCTTCATCCATCGTGAAGCGCTCACGGCTCCAATCACAAGAAGCACCAAGACGGCGCAACTGCTGCGTGATGATGCCGCCAGATTCTTCTTTCCATTCCCACACGCGTTTTAAAAACGCGTCGCGGCCCATTTCACGACGATTGGTTTTGCCTTCCTTGGCCAGCAACCGCTCCACCACCATTTGCGTGGCAATGCCCGCATGGTCGGTGCCGGGTTGCCACAACACATCGCGCCCGCGCATCCGCTCAAAGCGGCACAAAATATCTTGAATAGTGTTGTTGAGCGCGTGGCCCATATGCAGTGAACCCGTAACATTGGGTGGCGGGATGACGATGGTGAAAGGTTGAGCTTTGGGTTTACGCCCCGGCTTGAAATATCCACCGTCTTCCCACTGGGCGTAAAGGCGGGTTTCCATTTCAGCAGGATTGAATTTAGTATCTAAAGCCATGATAGGATTCTTTATGGAGTTGATTTGGGTGGCTTAAACACCACTGCGCCAAACCATGCAACTCCTCTTCTCCCTCTTCACGAAGTGGGGAGGGTGGATCGCGCAGCGAGACGGGTGGGGAACTCGGTGTGAGATATTTTAGGCCGTCGCCACCCCATCGCCCCTTTGGGGCACCTTCCCCGCAAGCGGAGAAGGAGAAAAAGGTGATTAACGCCCCCGCCGCGCCACGCGTTCAATCTCTTCGCGCACCAAGCGTTCTACCAAATCTGGCAAATTCTCATCAAGCCAAGTCTTCAACATGCCGCGCAATAAGTCCTGCGTCATGTTTTCCAAACCACGATCCCCCGTGGCCCGCGCCATAATAGAATCGGCTAAATCTTGAAAAGAATTTTGTGCCTGATAAGCAGTCTGTGGCGAAACCAATGCAGCTTGCGGCGGCGGTGCGTAGGCCTCTGGTGGATAATAAGGCGATGGCGGCGGCACATAGGCAGGTTCCGGCTCAGCCCATATCTCTTGCGGGTCTGGCTCAGAAAATCCTTGTGCCTGTTCGGTTTCTAAAGAGTCATAAAGCTCATCATCAGCAAGTGTCTGGCGCAAAACTGGCGGAGAATTACGCCCCTCGCCAGATAGTATCGAACTAAAGCCATTCCGTGCGGGCTTCAGCGATGGCGCTGCGTTCGCAAAGCGGGGTGGCAACGGGTGTGGATCAGCAATAGCTGATTGAATGCGGCTGCGGCCAATACGATCACGCAATTTAGAAATTTCTGTGTCTGCTTCGCGCTGCTTAACGTCGCCATCATAACTCACGCGCATTTCACGAAGAGCACCACGCATCAAGGTGCCGTGCGAATTTCCAGACGTGCTAGAGTCGCCACCCAAATCATCATCAATGGCTTTACGGATGGACGCCAACAAATCTTCAACGCGGGGTTCAACAGTCACGGGGCAACAGGCCTTTTTGATCACGTTAAGGAACTACAACCAAGCTCCCCTTCGCTCATACATTAAAGAATCAAAAAAGTCGACAGCACTAAAACTTATTCAAGGGTTTCCGCGCGAAGGCCAATCCATTTGCCGCGCACGTCATCATAATGCACCGACGGATCATAAAGTTCGCCAAGCTGCAAGCGTTGCGCCGTCATGCGGCCCATCGCGGTGAGCAACTGATATGAAGCAACAACTTGATCATGCTGCGCCACCACATTTGAAATTTGCGCGTTGAGCAAAGCTTGCTCTGCATTCAAAACATCAATAGTGGTGCGTGAGCCCACTGCATATTCTTGGCGCACACCATCCAGCGCAAGCCGCGATGCTGAAACTTGCGCTCCAACGCCAGAAAGGCTTTGGCCTGTCGCAATCAAATTATTCCAAGCATTCGTCACATTTTCCCGAACACTGCGCGTGGCGCTGATCACTTGAATGCGGTTTTGGCTGGCGGTTTGTTTGGCTTGGCGAACCGCTGAATATGTGCGACCACCTTCATAAAGCGGCACAGTCAACACACCTTGGATCTGAGCGTTTTGTGCGGTTTCAACATTTGAAGACGGCTCATGGCTATAAGTGTATGAACCGTTCAAACTGAGAGTTGGCAAGAGGTCGCCTTTAATAACTTCAATCTGGTGTTCTGCGGCTTCAACAACATAAGCCGAAAGCAAAATGTTGGGGTTGGTTTCTTGGGCAATGTTTAAGGCCGCATCCAAACTATTTGGGCGCTTGGCCAAACTTGGCGATGCCAATTTGCCGGGGCTTTTGCCAATAACAGTTTGATAATTTGCTTCAGCTGCCTTCACATTGGCCACAGCAACAGCCATCGTCGCTTCTGCACCCTTCAGGCTGGCGCGTGATTGCGCCACGTCCGTGCGGGTAAGTTCACCTGCTTTAAAGCGCGCATCAGAGGCATAAAGTTGTTTTTGCAAAACGCCCACAAATTTTCGGCGCAAGGATAAAACTTGGCGGTTCTGCACCACATTCATATAGGCCTGAACCGCATTAAAAAGCGTGGTTTGCTCAACGCCTAAAAGCTGCTGGCGGCCCGCTTGCACATTGGCTTCAGCGACCTTAGTTGCTTCGATCGTCTTAAAGCCGCGAAACAGTGGCTGGCTGAGTGAAATGCTTAAATTAACAGGGTCAGTTTCTGTAAGATCAGAAACATTCGTATCCGACCATTGATGAGCCGCAGTGCCCTGCGCTGTAATCGTTGGGCGCCAGCCTGAAAGGGCTTGCGGCACTTGCTCATCGGTGCCGCGTTGGCGGGCCCGTTCGGCATTAAGTGTGGAGTTGCTGCGATAAGCCCCAACCAAAGCTTGAGCCAAAGTGTCAGCACGCGCCGCAGAACTGGCAACCAGCCCACCAAAAGCAACCCCGACCAACAGGCCAACGTGAAAATAATTCTTCGTAAAACGACCCAAAACCACACCCACCTCTGCCGACCTGTTCAACCATATGGGCATCTTTTGACGAGAACGACAACGCTTCCAACTGGTTAGCCAGCAAAAGGAATCGACAATCCTGCTTGTACCCCTATTCCAATCCGATATAGGGGTGAAATAGTTAAAATGCAAACCCCTTGGCAGGTTTTCCAAAGCTAAGTAAAGTTGCAATCGATACATCAAAAACACACCTCTGCGTGTGGTTGATCCCACTGCGTGTCCACACACAGCAGCGCGCAACGCGGCCTTGGCCCACCGCAGCAACAAGGCGACCACCCTCAGAAAGCTGAGAAAACAGGGCCTCCGGCACATTTTCAACCTGCCCAGAAATCAAAATAACGTCGTATAGTCCACCCTTGGCGAAGCCTTCAGCCAAGTTATTTTCGCTTAACGAAACATTGACTTTATTTGTAAGATTTTCACGAGCCGTGGCCATAAGTGCAGCATCCGCCTCCACCGCCACAACATGCGCCGCCAAAGTGCAAAGCACCGCCGCGCCAAAGCCTGTTGCAGCGCCAATTTCCAAAACCTTGTCCGTTGATTTAATTTCAGCCGCATTCACCATTTTTGCAAATGCCATAGGTGAAACCAAATATCGCCCTCCACCCAAAGCCACATCGCCATCCATATAGGCAATCGAGCGCACAGCCTCTGGCACAAAATCTTCACGCGCTATGGTCTCGAAAGCCTGCAAAATGCGGCCATCCATAATGCCATTGGGGCGCAATTGACTATCAACCATAGTGGTGCGGGCTTGAGCAAAATCGAACATGGAACATCCAAATAAACATTAAATTCTGTGTTGGAATTAGCTGAACGCGCAACCGAAGTCTATGCACGGAAATTTTCTTCAACGCTGTTGTTTCATTAAGAACCTTCCTCTATAGAACCCCACAGTGAGGCCTCGTGGCGGAGTGGTTACGCAGAGGATTGCAAATCCTTGCATCCCAGTTCGATTCTGGGCGAGGCCTCCAA
>JANNBH010000074.1:0-35875 GCA_031385245.1 Hyphomicrobiales bacterium
CTGAAAGCTGTCTGGCTTGGCACACCACCCGGGGCGGCCAAGAAAAAATCGCGGACACTCTGGGAGTTGGTGCGGGTCACATCCCAATGATTGATTGCGGCACCCAAAGTGGCCGAATGCACGGTTGGTAAATCACTGTGAATGAGTCCGGCCTTTTCAAGTTCACCGAGGATCGACATGATGCCGCCCGCACGATGCACATCTTCCATATGCACATCTGATTTTGCCGGAGCCACTTTGCTGATGCAGGGCACGCGGCGGCTCAAGCGATCAATATCATCCATGGTGAAATCAATACCGCCTTCATGGGCCGCTGCCAAAATGTGCAGCACCGTGTTGGTGGAACCACCCATGGCGATATCCAGCGTCATTGCATTTTCAAACGCCTTGAAGGAAGCCACATTGCGCGGCAGCACGCTTTCATCATTCTGCTCATAATAGCGCTTGGCGATATCAACGATCAAATGGCCCGCTTCAAGGAACAGGCGCTTGCGGTCCGAATGAGTTGCCAAGGTTGAGCCATTGCCGGGCAAGGAGAGGCCGAGTGCTTCGGTGAGGCAGTTCATCGAATTGGCCGTGAACATGCCAGAGCAGCTGCCGCAGGTGGGGCAGGCGCTGCGTTCAATGGTTTCAACTTCTTCGTCGGAGTATTTATCGTCGGCTGCGGCAACCATAGCATCCACCAAATCCAGTGCTTTGATTTTGCCGGATGGAGCAATATATTTGCCAGCTTCCATCGGCCCGCCAGAAACGAACACACTTGGAATGTTAAGGCGCATTGAAGCCATCAACATGCCCGGCGTAATTTTATCGCAATTGGAAATGCACACCATGGCATCAGCGCAATGGGCGTTCACCATATATTCAACCGAGTCCGCGATGATCTCGCGCGAGGGCAGGGAATAGAGCATTCCGTCATGGCCCATGGCAATGCCATCATCCACAGCGATGGTGTTAAATTCCTTGGCAACGCCGCCTGCTGCTTCGATCTCACGCGCAACCAATTGGCCCAGATCCTTTAAATGAACGTGGCCCGGCACGAACTGTGTGAAACTGTTGACCACCGCGATGATCGGTTTGCCGAAATCGCCATCCTTCATGCCCGTGGCGCGCCACAGGCCGCGTGCGCCTGCCATGTTGCGGCCATGGGTGGTGGTGCGAGATTTATAAACGGGCATGGGTCAGTTCCTTGAAAATATGTTGAAGGGCTTTTAGCGGGTTCACGCGTGGGGGGAAAGCGCTGGTTTTATTTCAACTCAATTTTAATTGTATGTGAAACATCTTACGCCATTAGTGCCGAAAAAGCGCAAAAACACAAAAGATCGACAGGTTGCATGGTAACTTTCTGTATGCTCTTATATAA
The DNA here is from genome assembly GCA_031385245.1 of Hyphomicrobiales bacterium. Classification (GTDB taxonomy): domain Bacteria; phylum Pseudomonadota; class Alphaproteobacteria; order Rhizobiales; family Aestuariivirgaceae; genus Aestuariivirga. The sequence continues at coordinate 1,364 of JANNBH010000074.1, forward strand.
CCAAGATTTAAAATGAGATTCTTAAAAAATGTTGAGTGAACTAAGGTTTACAAATTTTAAATCGTGGGAAAGTGCAAAACTTACTTGTGCTCCTATAACAGGTGTTTTCGGCACCAACTCATCAGGAAAAACAAGCCTTTTACAGTTTTTGTTATTGCTAAAACAGACCAAGGAAGCGACAGACAGAAACGTTGCTATTGAACTAAACGGAAGATTGTTAAAACTTGGCGTGTTGAAGGATGCTATCCATCGTCAAGATGAAACGCGATCGATTAATTTTTCAATCAAGTTTAATTTACCTGAAGTACTTTCTATTGAAGATCCGAGTGGAGATATATCATCGAACGGTGTGCCTGCAGTTGCCAGCGGAAAACAACTGACCGTTGCATCGGAAATCGTAGTGCATGATCACTCACCCGAAGCTCGTTCTTTGTCATACACAATTGGAAATATGATATTTTCTTTATCACCGAAGCGATCAGAATCATCGGATTTTGAGTTAAAAGCATTAAGCGTAGACAAGTCAAAGTCACCTTTTCGTTTCTTGCGAAATCAAGGGAGGATATGGAAACTACCTGGCCCAATCAAATCTTACGCGTTTCCGGACCAAGCTAGAACTTATTTTCAAAACGCAGGCTTTCTGAAAGTCCTTGAAAAAGAATATGAGCTCCAGATAGACAAGATTTACTATCTTGGCCCACTAAGGGAGCCACCCCAACGAGATTATTTGTGGGCCCGCTCTAAACCCACTGATGTTGGTCAGAAAGGTGAGTTGGCTATAGATGCCATATTGGCGGCAACTGAAGCTGGCGAAAAACGCAATCTAAAGCCAAAAGCAAGATTGATGGCTTTTCAGGAAATGATAGCGCACTGGTTGCGAGAAATGGGTTTAATTTTTTCTTTTCGCATGAAAGAAATAGCTACTGGTTCAAATCGTTGGCAGGCACTGGTAAAAACTCAGTCAGGTGCGAGCGAAGTTCTACTCACAGATGTTGGATTTGGCATTTCACAAGTATTGCCTGTTGTAACATTGCTACAATACGTTCCAGAAGGGTCAACGGTAATATTGGAGCAGCCAGAAATTCATTTACACCCGCTAGCACAAGCGGGGTTGGCCGATGTGATTATTCAAGCGGCTACCCATCGTAATGTGCAGATTATCTTGGAGAGCCATTCTGAACATTTACTTTTGAGGTTGCAAAGGCGAATTGCCGAAAGTGAGCTGCAGTCCGATATCGTAAAACTCTATTTTTGTGACGCGTTGAAAGGATACTCAGTTTTGACTGAGTTGGATATTGATATGTTTGGTAACATCGGAAATTGGCCAAATAAATTTATGGGCGATGCATTTACTGAAACAGCTATTGCTGAATTGGCGCGTCTAAAGCGTATGAACTCATCGGAATGAAAAAATACATTGTAGATACAAATGTGCCAATTGTAGCTAATGGTCGTAGCGAAGATAATGTTGGAAAAGTTGTATCAGTGGCTTGTCGTGCAGCAGCAATAACTTTTCTAATTGATGTCCTAAAAAATGGGAAAATATTTGTTGATCTTGCTGGTGAGATTCAGGGTGAGTATCATCGATATCTAAATGTATTTGGTCAACCTGGTGTGGGGGATCGTTTTTATCAGGAAGTACTACATAGTGCGCCTACTCGGATTATACGGGTAGAGTTGGAAAAAGATGCAAACGGCGAATTTAATGATCTTGCAAGCGCAATAGTTAATTCGGGGTTCGACCCCAGTGACAGAAAATTTGCGGCCCTTTCAACTAAGGTAAAAGTTCCTGTTTTTAATGCTACTGATAGCGATTGGGTCGATCATAGCCTTTTGCTTAAAGCCAATGGAGTAGACGTTTTCAATTTATGTGGGTGTAGCCAAGATTCTTGGTTCACTGCTACGCTATAGGTCTTGAAATCCAATCAAACCCCACCACCTGTTGTTCGTTAACAACTGGAGGCAGATATAATGACTGATACCGCAGGTGCGGCCACACATGAGTTTGGTCGCCACGAACATTCCCACCGTTGTAGTGGGCGCATGAACAAGAAGCCGTGGTCAATTTATGAAGTGGGCGCAACCATTGGTGCGTTCGCAGTGTTTTGGCCATTGGGGCTTGTTGCTCTGTTTGTGAAAATGAAAAAAGGCGAACTTTGGAACGGAGCATCAACCATGCAAGCACCTTGGGCCAATTGGCAGAAGCATTCTGAAAATGTGTCTAACTTTGCTAGTGGCTGGCAACGCGGCCAAGGATTTAGCGGCAATGCAGCCTTTGATGATTATCGCAAAGTTGAAATTGAAAAGCTTGAAGCGCAACGCCGTAAGCTCGACGAAGAACGCAAAGCCTTTGATGAGTTCTTGAGCAAGCTGCGCCACGCCAAAGACCGTGAAGATTTTGAACGCTTCATGGCCGACAGGAATGCACCACAGGCTTAATCGCTGACGTGTGTCTGTAGTGTACGCCGTCATCCCGTCGAAGGACGGGATCCATTCTGAATTTTGAGTATGAAAGAAGAATGGTTTCCGGCCTCCGCCGGAATGACGGTGCTACGTTTTGTGATTGCTCTATCGCACCAATATATTCGTAAATTGCCAAGGATCTTTCTTGTCTATTGGCTCAACGAATAACCCATCAATGCTCTTGAGCGGATTCCAATCGGTATAAACTCCACCCACAGGCCCCAGATACGGCATTTGCAATTCAAGGCAGCGTTGAAAATCCATTTCGTCGGTTTCCACAATTCCTGAATTTGGATTCTCAATGGCCCACACAATTCCGGTGAGCACAGCAGATGTAACCTGCATACCCGTGGCACTTTGATAGGGGGCCAATTTTCGCGCTTCGTTGATCGAAAGCTGCGAGCCAAACCAATAGGCATTTTTCTTGTGGCCATAGAGCAGCACGCCAAGCTTATCTTGCCCGTCGGCTATTTCTTGCGGCTCTAAAATATGTTGGCGTGGTTGCTTCACGCCACCATTGCCAAACATTTCATGCAAACTCAAAATCGCATCATTGCACGGGTGATAAGCATAATGGCAGGTGGGCCGATAAATCGCCTTGTCGCCTTTTCGAACGGTGTAATAATCAGCAATTGATATCGCTTCATTATGCGTCACCATGAAACCATATTGCGGGCCAATATCGGGCACCCAGGTGCGAACTCTGGTGTTAGCACCTGCACGTTCCAAATAGATTGCAGCTTTGCTGCCGGTTTTATGTTGATGGCCATCGGGAGGCATTTTCTTTTCGTGCGTGCCCCAGCCCAATTCTGCTGGTTGCTTGCCTTCGGAAATCAATCCGTCCACGGACCAAGTGTTAACGAAGGTGCCCAAACGCTTAGCGTCAATGGCGCGTTGGGTGTCGCGCTCAGCAATATGCACACCTTTAACGCCCAGCTTTTTCATCAGCTTGGCCCAGCCTTCGCGGGTTTTGGGAACGGCGACTTCAATGGCCATATCACGCGCCAGATTGAGCAGGGCTTGTTTCACAAACCAGCTCACCATGCCTGGGTTTGCCCCACAGCAGGAAACTGCCGTCGGGCCTTTGCCAAGCTTAGCTTTCAGCGCCACCAGCTTTTCGCGCAAAGCATAATTGGTGCGCGACGCATTATCCACTTTGCCATTATAATAAAAGCCGGGCCAAGGTTCGATCACCGTATCAATGTAAAGGGCGTTCATGTCACGCGCAAACCGCATAATGTCCATGCTTTCTACGTCCACCGAGAGATTAACTATCAGCGCTTGGCCGTGTTCGGAACTAAGCAATGGCTTCAGCACAGTTTTGTAATTTTGCTTGGTGAGAGCTTGCGCTAAAAACTCAATGCCTTCAGCGTCGGCAATATGTTTGGATTCATCACTCGGATCAATGATGGTAATTTTTGTGCGATCACAGCGAATGTGGCGCAAAATCAGGGGCAGGGTGCCGCGCCCAATTGACCCAAAACCGATCATTACAATCGGGCCATTCCATGTTGCAAAGTTAGGACGTGTCGCCATGGAACTCTCCTCCAAACGCATATTAAAAACAACGTGGTGGTATTAGTTTCGCTCGTCCAAGTAAAGTCTATTTCGCAAGCAGCATATCTGTGCGTTCGCCCCATTTTGAAATGAAGAATACATGCCGATCCTCGCGCGTCACAGCATAACAAGCCCAAGCCGGATTGGGTGACCATTGCGAACAAAACTGATCACCCTCAACTTTCCAATTGCCTTGGGATTGGCCGCTACCAACGTGATAATAAGTCACACCATTTTTTTGGAAAATCTGGTCTGTGGCTTGTCCATTCTCCTCGCCATAGAGCACGCTATCATTGAGCAATGCGCTTATTTCAGTTCCATTTAATGCAACCTCGGCAGCAGCGGCCGCATGGGCTACCAGCAAACATGCTGTGAGCAGAAAAATGAATTTAGACATTTCTTGCAACTCCGCGATAAGGCCATGCTACACGAAGCAGCGCAAATCAGCATCGCCTAATTTGAGCTTTCGGTGTGGCCTCGCCATACTGCTCTGATTGATTCGGAAAATGAGTAAATATGTCTAAACCTGATGATCTTTTTGGCGGAATGCCCGTTGTTCCAAAGCCAATTCCGCCAGCAAAAGCACCCCCAAAATCCAGGGGTGAGGAAAGCTATACGGCTGCTGATATTGAGGTGTTGGAAGGGCTTGAACCCGTGCGCCGTAGGCCCGGTATGTATATTGGCGGCACGGACGAAAAGGCTTTACATCATCTCTTTGCTGAAGTGATTGACAACTGCATGGACGAAGCGGTGGCGGGCCATGCCAGCCGCATTGAAGTTGAGTATATGGCTGATGGCTATTTGGCGGTCACAGATAATGGTCGCGGCATTCCAATTGATCCTCATCCGAAGTTTAAGGATAAATCAGCTTTAGAAGTGATCATGGTCACTCTTCATGCGGGCGGAAAATTTGACTCGAAGGTTTATGAAACCTCTGGTGGTTTGCATGGGGTAGGTGTTTCTGTAGTCAATGCCTTGTCTGAACATTGCATTGTTGAAGTGGCGCGTGGCAGCCAGCTTTATCGGCAGGAATTTCGCAGGGGCATTCCTGATGGTGGCTTGCAACATCTGGGCAAAGTGTCTGGGCGGCGCGGCACCACTGTTAAATTTTTGCCGGATCACCAGATTTTTGGCAAGGGCAACACTACATTCCTAGCTGCGCGACTTTATAAAATGGCTCGCTCCAAATCGTATTTATTTGGTGGGGTGGAAATTCGTTGGAAGTGCGATCCAGTTTATTTGAAAGACAAAGACACGCCCGCCGAAGCTGTGTTCCATTTCCCAGGCGGACTCAAAGACTTTTTGGCCGAACGCTTGGATGGCATGACCCGCGTGGTTGATGATTTGTTTTTCGGTAAAATTGAGAAAGCTGGCGGTCACGGTTCGGTTGAATGGGCGGTGGCGTGGTTTGGTGGTGAGGATGGTTTCATGTCATCCTATTGCAACACCATTCCAACCCCAGAAGGCGGCACGCATGAAGCGGGTTTTCGCATTGCGCTTATGCGCTCGCTTAAAACTTATGCGGAGATGGTGAATAACAAACGCGCTGCGGTGATAACCGCTGATGATGTGATGGTGCAATCTGGTGCCATGCTTTCGGTGTTTATCCGCGAGCCGGAATTTCAAGGCCAGACTAAGGATAAGCTGGCGACACTGGAAGCGGCCCGCATTGTGGAAAACGCGGTGCGCGACCATTTTGACCATTGGCTCACCGGCCATCCGGCGCAAGCGGATAAATTATTGGCATGGATTGTGGACCGTGCTGAAGAACGCATTCGCCGCCGCCAAGAAAAAGAGGTGGGCCGTAAAACCGCAGTTCGCAAATTGCGCTTGCCGGGCAAACTGGCGGATTGTTCAGCCACACTGGCTGAAGGATCAGAACTCTTTATCGTAGAAGGCGACTCAGCTGGTGGTTCCGCCAAACAAGCGCGCAACCGTGTGAACCAAGCGGTGCTGCCATTGCGCGGTAAAATTTTGAACGTGGCCAATGCTGGCAAAGATAAGCTGGCTGCCAATCAACAGATTGGAGATTTGGTGCAAGCCATCGGCTGCGCCATGGGTAACTCATACCGTGAGGAAGATTTGCGCTACGACAAAATTATTATTATGACGGATGCGGATGTTGATGGAGCCCACATAGCTTCATTGCTGATGACATTCTTCTACCGCCAAATGCCTAAGGTGATTGATGATGGCCATTTATATTTGGCCGTGCCACCGCTCTATCGCCTCACCCAAGGAGGCAAAACCACCTATGCTAGAAATGATCAGCACAAGGATGAATTGCTGGCCAATTTTGGCGGGCGCGGCAAAGTGGAAGTGGGGCGCTTCAAGGGCCTTGGCGAAATGATGGCGCATCAACTTAAAGAAACCACCATGGACCCGGCCAAGCGCTTGCTGTTGCGCGTGACCACTGATGTGGCCGCACAGGCTTCAACTGCCCGCATTGTGGAACAGCTGATGGGCAACAAGCCTGAGGAGCGGTTTAATTTTATCAGTGAGCGGGCACAGTTTGTGAATGCTGATGGTTTGGATATTTAAGAATCAAATCATCACGAAGACTTTACTTTGAGATAACTCAACAACTCAATTTTTAATCACTGGGCAACATTTGTTCTTGTCATGAGAAGTTGATCGTGAATTAAAATCAAAAAATTCGAGTACAATAAATACTTGATAAACTAAAATTGCATGGCGTTATTCAAATGCAAACTATGAGTGCAGTTTGAAAATTTATAGCCTCATAGTGATACATTTGTGGTTGCACAGTTACCGATAACATGCGACCCATTGAGTGTCGGTTTGGGTAAAACCGTCAATCTGGGGGCGCTGTTAAATATGTTATCGAGGGTACTGGCTTGGAATTGTTGGGGCTGGAATTTTGCGCGCTAGTTAGCGAAGTAACTGGGTCACGGCGCGTGAATATCTTATCTCTCGATAAGAAAACCAGTGTGTTGACCATATTAGCTTCAACTTTGGGTGAGAAAGAATCCTTTGATGTGAAGGGTAAGCCACTATTGCTTAGTGGTGATAGGTCTATAATTTTTATTCCGGCTCTGGAAAAATATCCAGAAGCTCTCGACCATCCGTATACACGCACAATACCTAATGCAAAATCTGTGGTGGGGTGCCTGCTCCATGAAGATACACAGTTCAGATGGATGATGGTGGCTTGGAATCCAATAGCAAGTTTTTTTACCAATGATGAAGCAATATCATTGGTTGAAAGGTTGTTTCATGTAGCGCAAAAATTTGCTGAAAATAACTTCAAGGGGCGGTTGGAACTTTTGCCCGCGCGGCAACCAAAGTCTCGCCTAGAAGGCTTCGCCGAAGACGCAGCTTCATTCAACTCTGAACCCATCTCAAGTTTTCTCTTCGAAACACTCATTCCAAAAAAACGTTTATTGGCAAGAAATGGCATTTCATTTTTGGCTTTAAGGCAATGGCGTAAGCCAATAAAGCCTTATCAGCTTAAAGCTGTAATGGCCCTTAAGGCTTCTGAAGACCATGTCTGCGTTAACGAAATTGCGCTTGAGATTGTCGATCAAGTGCAAAAAGTATATGGCAATCTTTTCACGCATGTTGTTCCAATTCCGGGCGGCAACTCTGGTCGCAAACGGAGTTTTTCAGTTTTAATAGCCGAAGCAGTTGCCAAACTGTTGGATCTGCCATGCAGAAATGTTTTGGTAGGCGAGGATCTTGCTGTTGGAAAATCTCACCCCAAAAAAAGCACGACTTTAAAGCCTTACACTTTGAGCGAAGAGATTTCGGGAAATGTTTTGATTGTTGATGATATTACCACGTCTGGCAAACATATTGAGCTTGCAACTTTAGCGCTTCGGCAAACTTGTAACTATTGTACGGCTGTTGTTTGGATTGCCGATTAAGCGAGAGCATCTCCAACTTTCAGTGTTGCTTGGCAGCGTGCCAACGCCCAAGTGAAAGCTGCGATTTTTCTGCGATTCTCTAATCAGGTTCTGTGAGCAATTTTGGGCAAACATAAGATACTTCGTGACACTTTCGGATATGACTCATTCAGGCCGGGGCAGGAGGCTATTGTGGATAGCTTGCTGGCTGGCCGCAATGTGCTGGCGGTTATGCCCACTGGCAGTGGCAAATCACTTTGTTTTCAAATTCCAGCTTTGGTGAAGAACGCGTTGACCATTGTGGTGTCTCCCTTGGTGGCGCTGATGCAGGATCAAGTGGCAGCGCTAAAGATTGCTGGCGTTGCGGCCGAGACGATTAACTCCGCCGCCAGCCGAGAGGAGAATGTTGAGATTTGGAACCGCGTAGCGGCGGGTATCACGCGTATCCTTTATCTTGCACCCGAACGCTTGATGACGGAACGTATGATTGCCGCCTTGCAGCGTTTGAACGTTGCATTGATTGCCGTTGATGAAGCGCATTGCATTTCGCAATGGGGCGCATCGTTTCGACCAGAATATGATGCGCTTCAAAATTTGAAGACATCGTTCCCAGGTGTTCCGATTGGCGCGTTCACGGCCACAGCAGATGAAGCCACACGGCGAGATATGGTGGCAAAGATTTTTGGTGGGCAGGCCGATGTTTTTGTATCTGGCTTTGATCGACCCAACATTAAATTGGCCGTGGAACCTAAAACCAACAGCACCAAACAGCTATTGAATTTTCTTAAAAACCATAAAGACGAGAGCGGCATTATCTATGCTCTCTCGCGTAAGAGTGTGGAGAAATGGGCCGAGGTTTTGGAAGGCGAGGGATATAAGGCGTTGCCCTATCATGCCGGTTTGCCTGTATCTGTGCGGTCGGAAAACCAAGAAATTTTCATGGCAGAAAAGGGCGTGATTATTTGCGCCACCATCGCTTTTGGCATGGGCATTGATAAACCAGATGTGCGCTTTGTGTTTCATGCCGATTTGCCAGCCACGCTGGATGCTTATTATCAAGAGATTGGGAGAGCGGGCCGCGATGGTGAGGCTGCCGATGCTCACATGATATTCGGTATGCAAGATGTGATGATGCGGCGCAAATTCATTGATCAAGAAGGTGGAGATGAACGCCACGCCAAGATGCAGCACGCAAGGTTGCGAAGCTTGGTGACTTATGCACAAGCATCATCCTGTCGGAGGCAGGTGCTGCTGCAATATTTTGGCGAGACCACCGAGCCTTGTAAAAATTGCGATGCCTGCTTGGGCTATGTGTCGTTTGATCAAAGCGGGGACCGTAAAACCATCCGTACACTGAGGAAAGAACGCGTGGCTACGGCCACCGCGCATTTTGATCCTCGTTCAGAAGCCTTGCTGGTGCGTTTGAAGGCGCTGCGGATGAAGCTGGCAAAATCACGCGGCGTTCCGGCTTATGTGATTTTCTCTGATAAAAGCCTCATCGACATGGCAGCAAAAATTCCACTCACGCGCTGGGATTTCGGCGAAGTGCATGGTGTGGGCGAAGCCAAACAAGAACAATTTGGTGAGGTGTTTTTGAAGGAGATTACGGGGTTTGTGCGGGGTAGGTAATTCCATTTACGATTTAATAATCATAACACAAATCATCCTTGACATTCTCGGCAACAGGTCCAACATCTAATACATCAGCAGCAGTGATTGGCGCTGATTTGGGCCTTCAGATTAACAGTGAGGAGCAGCTTATGACTCCACCTAAGTACCAATAAAGATCACGATTTATCGCGATCACGTTTCGGCCTAACTGCCGATTGAATATCTGAAGCGCTGGACTGAAACGCCACACCACAATAAGTAATTTTCGATTCAAACGTTATTACGTTTTTACAGGTTCGGATTCATCCGGATCATTTCAAGCTAAAACTCGATACGAGTGGCCCCGCTGGCGCGAATATGTCGCAGCGGGGCTTATTGTTTTTGAGTGATGCTTCGAGGCGCTACGCGCACCTCAGCATGAGGGTTTGAAATTACCACACCCTGAGGTGCGAGCCATTGCGAGCCTCGAAGGGTGCGCCGTGTACTGATCAATTGTCGCTGTGATCAGTCACCGAAACGAATGTTTCATCTTCTTGCCCCGCGCGTTCAAATTTTAGAAAATCATAATAGCCGCAATGGCCTTCGCCGGGGAACACCCTGCAGGTTGAGGGGCGTGCATGATAGATGGTGCAGCGGCGTTCATCGGTGTCGAAGAACTGGCAGATTTTTCCGTAAATCGTATCTTTCTTGCGGCGCATAATGCGCTCATAGCCATGGGCTTTTTTGAAGTATTTCTTTTCAGCTTTTTCCAAGGGCATTTCAAAATACTTGGCGATGCGTTCAGCGTCGCGTTTGTGAACTTCAATCACCGGATAGGAACAGCAATAGCCGGGGCATTTCAGGCAGTCATATTTTGCTTTTGCGGCCATTTTAGATTCGCTCCATTTTGAATTAGTGGTGGCTTACTTTGCGGTTGGCTTCAAGGCTTGGGCTTTGATTTGTTGGAATTTTCTGTTGGTTTCCACAACTTCTCCCAAAAGCCATTCCCTAAAGGCCCGCGCCGGAGCGGATTCGCGGCTGCCTTTTTTCCGCACAACCCAATAAGCACCGTGGTCTTTCATATCGAAATTAAACGGTCGCGCCAGCCAGCCTTCCACAATGCTGTCAGTGCAGAGAATTTGGTCGCCCAGTGCAAAGCCTTGGCCAGCTTCGGCAGCCTCTAATGCCAAGTGATTTTGGAATGTGGTGCCGCGCCAATCTTCAACTCCTGAAACACCAGCCGCCAAAAGCCATTCCGCCCACCATTGCTTGCGGTCTTCATGCAGCAGATTATATTTAGCAAGGCCAGCGGGCACGATTACCGCATCATCTTTGATCAGCTTGGGTTCGCAGACGGGAAATATCACCACGTCCGAAAGCTTTGAAGCTTCCACATCTTCCCACCCGCCTAAGCCATAACGAATGCCGAGCTCAACATCATCAGCATAGAAATCCACCAGCCGTGAAGTGGCGTCAATTTTAAGCTCAATATCAGGGTGCAGGCTATTAAAGCGGCCCAAGCGGCCCACCAACCAACGCGAGGCGATGGCAGGTTCCACCGACACATTGAGCGAGCGCACATCGCCCACCGCAGCTGCTTCGCGCGAGGCATCGGCCAATTGATCGAACAGGGGGGTGAGCTGCGCGCCAAACCTTGTACCGGGTTCGGTAAGTTCCACACCGCGGCCCGTGCGCGTGAAAAGCTGGGTGCCCAGATATTCTTCCAGCTCCTTAATATGCCGGCTGATGGCAGCGTGGCTGACGAACAGCTCTGCTGCCGCATCCGTGAAACTTTCATTGCGGGCGGCAGCCTCAAAGGCTTTGAGTGCATTTAGGGAGGGGAGTCGGCGGGCCATGGCGCTTTATATACCATTTGTTAGGAATGTGCGTAACATTTTGTTACGTGTCATGTCAGGTTAAGCAGTTTGTAGTTAGCACGTGCGAAGGGTATATAAGGTGTAAGAGATTTTAGACCGAAGGAGAATATCATGAACAGTTGGATTTTAAACGCTTATTCAGATGCTTACAGCACTGCAATGATGCTTGATGTGAAGCCTGCTGCAGTTGCGAAGAAGAAGAGCGCTGGTCGCTTTAGCAAGCTCGTAACTTTGCTCGCACGCGCCTAACAAAAGAGTAAGGCCCCAGAGTTTTCTTGGGCCTTGTTTTTTGTTCAAAAATAGAACATAAAGCGAACATAGGAACTGTGGACGGTGTGAAGCCAGACCGTGCGCTTGTGAATGAAATGGACTAAGCAATGTTCAAACGGGAGAGATTATTATGGCAGGTTCGGTCAACAAGGTGATTTTGGTGGGCAATTTGGGCAAGGACCCGGAAGTGCGCCACACGCAAGATGGCAAGGCGATTGTAAACCTAACAATCGCCACGTCGGAAAATTGGCGTGATAAATCGACGGGCGAACGCAAAGAAAAAACCGAATGGCACCGTGTGGTGATTTTCAATGAAAACATTGCCAAAGTGGCGGAGCAGTATTTGAAGAAGGGCTCATCAGTTTACATTGAAGGCTCACTGCAAACCCGCAAATGGACCGACAAGGATGGCGCTGAAAAATACACCACTGAAGTTGTTCTCCAAAATTTCAACGGTACATTGACTATGCTGGGCAGCAAGCCCGGCGGTGGCAGTGGCGATAGCTATGGCGGTGGTGATGAGTTTGGTTCTTCAAGCCCCATGGAGCGCCCACGCGCTGCAGCCAAGCCTGCAAGCTTTGCCCGCGATTTGGATGATGAAGTTCCGTTTTAAGGTCTAAGACCATGGTTCGTTTTCTTGCTGCAGTTTTTTTGGTTGCGTTTGCGAACTTTGGTTTTGCTGATACATATAAAGACGATCGAAGCTCTGCGGCTGAACTTGTGAGGTCGCTTTATAATGCGATCAATTTGCACGAATATGCGCGAGCCTATGATTATTTCTCGCAACCGCCCGCCAAAGACTATGCCACTTATGAACAGGGCTTTACTGATACGGCGCGTGTGGATGTGATCATAGGCGAAGTTTTTAGCGATGGTGCGGCGGGTAGCATTTATTACTCGGTGCCAACTGCCATCAGAGCCACTGATTCAAAAGGCGGCACGAAATACTTCGCAGGTTGCTATACTGTGCGCGCCGTTAACGCCTCGATTCAAGAGCCGCCATTTCGGCCTTTGCATATTGAAAAGGGTGCCTTGAAGCCCGCTAAGGCGGATGACTATTCGGCCAGCTTTTTGCCCAAATGTGGGGAGGGCGAATCGGCTGACCCTGTTGCAGATGCCTCAGTCGAAAAAGCCAAGGCCATGTTTGTGGGCAGCCAGCTGGGGCTTTGCGACAAGGTTGAAGATACGCGGGGCGGTGTCAACGAACCAGATGTCTATAAGTTCAATTATAAGGACGAAGGTGCCACAGCCGAGGATCCTGAGCGTTTGGTCACCCTGTTTGCCTTCAACTGTTCACTGTTTGCCTATAACGCTTCGACAGTTTACTATGTCCACGATGATGTGATTGGCACTCATCTGCTCAGCTTTGCTCAGCCGAATTTAGTAATTACGCGTGCCAAGGGCGACGATGAAGGCAAGGCATTGGAATCGATGAAAGTTGTCGGGTTCACTTCGACCACTGAACTGATAAACTCGGAAGTTGATGAAAAATCTCAAACAATTACATCATTCAACAAGTGGCGGGGCATTGGCGATGCTTCATCCAATGGCACGTGGCAGTTTGACCATGGCGAGTTTATTTTGATGAGCTTTCAAGCCGATCCCACCTACAATGAAGAAATTGACCCTATTGATGTAATTGTTGGTGGGAAACTTAACTAGATCGTCATAATTTACCCACATTTAGGCGTTTGTTGCGCTGCAACATAAATCATTTGAGGCAAAAAATGAATCGCTTGAAATCTGTACTAGCCGCCGCCGCGCTGCTTCTTTCCGTAAATTCCTTTGCACATGCTGATAGCCTGAGCAAATCCGAGCTTCAACAGCTGGCCCCAGGCCGCTATGTTGTTACACTGTATAACGCAGTGAGCATGACAGTGGTTATGAAACCAAATGGAACTGTGTCAGGCACAACAGCTGATGAAAAAGATTCGGGCACTTGGAAGCTCTCAGGCAATCGCCTGTGCATTGCTTGGACCAAGTGGTTGAATGGCAAAAACCGTTGTTCTGGCCTTGTTACTGATGGCAATGGCTTCAAAGGAAATGGCTTCACAATCCATCGGATTTAAAGCCTTAAAACCTGTTTCCCGCGTTGCTCAAAGGCCCCTAAAAGTCTAGTATCTGGCGAAGGTTTAATTGCGAATCTCTATGGTTCGCAGGCTGGCCGTTTCGCATAATTCAGATAAAGGTTTTTGGGTCTCCGTGGCCGATAAAAATAATGACAAGGCGGGTCTTCCGCCAGCTAATCCCCATGAAATTTCGCCCATTTCCATCGAAGAGGAAATGCGCCGGAGTTACCTCGACTATGCGATGAGCGTCATCGTCAGTCGGGCTTTGCCTGATGTGCGCGACGGCTTGAAGCCGGTGCATCGCCGCATACTGTTCTCGATGAATGAGAACGGTTATGACTTTAACAAGCCATATCGTAAATCTGCCCGTGTTGTGGGCGATGTGATCGGTAAATATCATCCGCACGGCGACCAATCGATTTATGATGCGCTGGTGCGTATGGCGCAGGATTTCTCGCTGCGGTTGCCGCTGATTGACGGGCAGGGCAATTTTGGCTCGGTGGATGGTGATCCGCCAGCTGCGATGCGTTATACCGAAGTGCGGATGGCAAAGCCCGCCCACGCGTTGATGGATGACATCGACAAAGACACAGTGGCCTTTCAGGCCAACTACGACAATTCCGAACGCGAACCAACAGTGCTTCCGGCCAAGTTTCCAAACTTGCTGGTTAATGGTTCTGGCGGCATTGCCGTGGGCATGGCCACCAACATGGCGCCGCATAATTTGGGTGAAGTGATTGATGCCACTTTGGCCGTAATGGAAAATCCCGAGATTGGCATTGAAGATTTAATTGATGTTATTCCTGGGCCAGATTTTCCAACGGGCGCGCTTATTCTGGGTCGTGTTGGAATTAAGTCTGCGTTTCACACTGGGCGTGGTTCAATTATGATGCGTGGACGTGTGGCGGTTGAAGAAATCCGCAAAGATCGCGAAGCGTTGATCATCACCGAAATTCCCTATCAGGTGAATAAGGCCATGATGGTGGAGCGCATTGCCGAATTGGTGCGCGATAAAAAAATTGAAGGCATTTCTGATATTCGCGACGAAAGCTCACGCGAAGGAATGCGCGTTGTTGTTGAGCTGAAGCGTGATGCTGTGGCTGATATTGTTCTCAATCAGCTTTATCGCTTCTCACCACTGCAAGGCACTTTCAGTATCAATAATGTGTGCTTGAATGGCGGTCGCCCTGAGACGATGAATCTCAAGGATTTGTTGCAAGCCTTCATTGCGTTCCGCGAAGAAGTGATCACCCGGCGCACCAAGTTTTTGCTCCGCAAAGCGCGAGACCGCGCGCATGTGTTAGTGGGCTTGGCCATTGCAGTTGCCAACATTGACGAAGTGATCAAGCTTATTCGTGGCTCGAAAGATACAGCCGAAGCGCGCGAAGCCTTGATGGCGCGGGCTTGGCCAGCCCGTGATTTGGAACCGCTGATTGCGCTGATCGCTGATCCGCGCCATGCGCTGCGTGAAGATGGCACTTACATATTATCCGATGAGCAAGCCCGCGCTATCCTCGAATTGCGCTTGGCCCGCCTCACCGCTTTGGGCCTTGAAGAAATTTCTAATGAGCTGGAAAAGCTGGCACTTGAGATTAAAGATTATCTCGAAATTCTGGGTTCTCGCGTCCGCGTGCAAACCATTATCAAAACTGAACTTGCCGAAATTAAATCTGAATTTGCCACTCCACGCCGCACTGAGATTGTGGAAAATGAGGGCGAAGTTGAAGATGAAGATTTAATCCAGCGCGAAGACATGGTGGTGACGGTTAGCCATTCTGGTTATGTGAAGCGCGTGCCACTCTCGGCTTACCGCGCGCAGAAGCGTGGAGGCAAGGGTCGTGCCGGCGTGCAAATCAAAGACGAAGATTTCGTCACTAAGCTGTTCGTGGCCAACACCCACACACCAATTCTGTTCTTCTCATCCAAGGGCATGGTTTACCGCATGAAATGCTGGCGCTTGCCCATTGGCAACCCGCAAGCGCGCGGCAAGGCGATGATCAATTTGCTGCCCTTGGCGCAAGATGAGCGCATCACCACCATTATGCCCATGCCGGAAGACCAAGCCACTTGGGCTAGCCTGCAAATAGTGTTTGCCACACGTTCAGGCGATGTGCGCCGCAATGAGCTTTCAGAATTTGAAAGCATCAACCGGGGTGGCAAAATTGCCATGAAGCTGGAAGATGGCGACGCCATTGCTGGTGTAGATATTTGCGGCGATAATGATGACGTGCTGCTGACTACGGCCCAAGGCCAATCCATCCGCTTTGCGGTTACCGATGTGCGTGTGTTTATGAGCCGTGGCTCAACCGGTGTGCGCGGCATCAGGTTGGAGAAAGATGACAAAGTGATTTCCATGTCAATCCTCCATCACATTGAAGCAACTCCTGATGAACGTGGCGCCTATATTAAAATGTCACGTGCGGCAGTTGATGCAGAGGAAGTTGTTTCCGATGAGGAAGCAACAGTTGAAGTCACACTTTCACCCGAACGTTTTGCCGTCATGGCGTCAGCCGAGCAAATGGTGCTTACGGTTTCAGCCAATGGTTACGGCAAGCGCTCGTCATCTTATGATTACCGCATCACCAATCGCGGCGGCAAAGGCATTACCGCGATGGTTGTGAATGAGCGCAATGGGCCGCTGGTTGCCTCATTCCCTGTGCTGGATAGCGATGAGATTATGCTGGTGACGGATGGCGGCCAATTGATTCGTTGCCCTGTTGCCGATGTTCGCAAAACTGGCCGCAACGCCCAAGGTGTGCGCCTCATCAACACTGCAGATGAGGAACATGTGGTTTCCGTGGAAAGCATTAGTGAAGATGCAGGCGTTGAGGGCGAAGGTTAACCTGAGCAGCCCTTCGAGGCACGCTATGCGGGCACCTCAGGGTGAGGGTGTTAAAGCTCCCTCATGCTGAGGAGCGCGGGAACCGCGCCTCGAAGCATTGTTAGGTCTGTTGCAACTTTATCACAGTCACAAGATTTGTGATCGCAACCAATTTGTGCCCTTTATTGAGCCATGATCTGCCGCAATTGCCAAGTATTTGAGTGACTTGGATTAACTGACCCTACGATTTTGAGGCGGTTAGCACTTATTTATAATTTGATTGTAGGTCTTCGTGTCACAGGTTCAACGCAGAGAGGGTCGGCTTCGGGTGAGTGTTTCGCCGATTATTTCGTTTTTGCGTATTTTGGTTGTTATGATGACCATGCTTATGGCCGGACCCAACACTGTAGCTTTTGCCGATGACAGTGAAGGTGGTTTTTTTTCATATTTTCCAGCACCGCCAAAACTGCGGATGCCAAAAATTGATATTGTTCCGTTTTGGACAGATGATTTTAAGGCCGCAAAGAAAGCTTACAACAAAGGCAATTATGAAAAGGCGTTGAAGTATTTCAACAACGCTTCTGATGATGGCAATTTCATTGCAGATTGGTATTTAGGCCATATGTATCGGCTTGGCCGTGGCGTGGCTATGGATCAGGCTGTGGCTTTTTCCTATTATAGCCGCGTTGCCGAAAATTTTGATGCTGATGAGCCTGACAAAAATCGCTTGCGCGTGACCGTTGATAGCCAGTTGCAATTGGCGAATTATCAGCGTGTTGGAATTGCCAATGCACAGTTAAAAGCCAACCCACAATTTGCAGCACGCACATTTTTGCGCCTTGCCAGCGCTTATGCCCACCCCGGCGCGCTTTATGCTTTGGGTGTGATGAGCATCGAAGGCGAGGGCATGAAGAAGAATCCACAGCAGGGTTTGAAGTGGCTAAACGCAGCCGTGCGGAAGCACAGCCCGCAAGCAGCTGCTTATTTGGCCGAGCTTTATGTGTCTGGCAAAATTGTGCGGTTTGATGAAACGCGGGCATTGATGTGGTATATTATTGCGGCTGAAGCTGCACCTGCGGGGGAGTTTCCCATGATATCTGCGCGGATGAATGATTTGCGCTTTGGCGCAACACAGGAAACAAGAATTGAGGCCGAAGCTCGTGCGCGCGTGTGGGATGAAGAAAACCCGGCACCAGCCGAATAGAGTTTAAACCGAAGAAACTTGCAAGTGAAGTGGCGTTGGGGCAAGCAAGCGTTATGACTGAAAAGCCCGTAATTATAAAACCAACCGCACCGCGCAACTCAATGTTGTCGCGGTTGCGGACCTATTTTTTTACTGGGCTGGTGATCACGGCTCCGGCGGCAATCACCATTTGGGCCACCCTTTGGGTGATCAGTTCTTTTGATGGCTGGGTGAAGCCGCTGATTCCCTATGTCTATAATCCCGACAATTATTTGCCGTTTAGAATTCCAGGCTACGGTCTAGTTTTTGCTCTGGCTTTCATCACACTGGTTGGGGCTTTAGGTGCTAATCTGGTGGGCCGCACTCTGCTGGGCTGGTGGGATAATTTGTTGAACCGCACACCTGTGGTGCGCTCAATCTACAAAGGTTCGAAGCAGATATTCGAAACGATTTTTTCTGAAAAAGGATCATCGTTCAAGCAAGTGTGCTTGGTGGAGTGGCCGCGCAAGGGCACATGGTCGATAGGGTTTATTTCGCGCGATGTGGATGGCGGCACCATTGGCTTGGAAAAGGGCAGGGCCATGCATTCGGTTTATGTTTCAACCACGCCGAACCCAACGTCAGGCTATGTGTTCTTTGTTGATGTGGCGGATGTTAAAATTCTCACGATGAGTGTTGAGGATGGCTTGAAGCTGGTGATTTCAATGGGGCTGGTGTTTCCTGATGCGCCCTTGAATGCAGCAGCCGAACTGCTGGTGGCAAAGCCTGTGAAGAAAGCTAGCCGGAAGACAAAAGCTTAATCGCTTCGTCACGCTCGAAGAGATAAAGTAGGGTGCGGAGGGCTTCGCCGCGCTGCGATGTGAGCTTGGGATCACGGGCGAGAATCAATCCGGCATCGTCTCGCGCTGTGGCCAGCAGATCACCATGAAGGGTTAAATCAGCGAGACGAAATAGCGGCAGGCCCGATTGTTGTGTGCCGAGCATTTCGCCGGCACCGCGCAATTTCAAATCTTCCTCTGCAATACGAAAACCATCCTCAGTTTCACGCATGATAGCAAGGCGCGATTTTGCCACTTGGCCAAGTGGCTCTTGATAAAGCAACAGACAGCTTGATTTGGCACTGCCTCGGCCCACACGGCCACGCAATTGATGAAGCTGGGCAAGGCCAAAGCGTTCGGCATTTTCAATAATCATAATGCTGGCTTCAGGCACATCCACACCCACTTCAATCACCGTGGTGGAGACCAAAATGGAGAGTACACCTGATTTGAATTTGGCCATCACCTCATCTTTTTCGGCCCCCTTCAAGCGGCCATGGATGAGGCCCACTTTTTTGGGAAACTCGGCGTTGAGAGCTTCAAAGCGTTTCTCAGCATTGGCAAGATCAACAAATTCACTTTCCTCCACCAAAGGGCACACCCAATAGGCGCGAGCCCCAGATGCCAAACTGCGGTGCAAGCCTGCCACCACTTCATCAAGCCGTGTGGTAGGCAACACGCGCGTATCGATGGGAAGGCGGCCTGCTGGTTTTTCTGTGAGTTTAGACACATCCATATCGCCATAAACTGTGAGAGCTAATGTACGGGGAATGGGCGTTGCCGTCATCACCAGTAAATCTGTGTTGGTAGATTTAGCTTGCAGCGCGAGACGCTGGTGCACGCCGAAACGGTGCTGTTCGTCAATCACCACCAAGCCCAGATCACGGAAGGAAACACCATCTTGAAACAAGGCGTGAGTGCCGATGAGAATATCAATTTCTCCGGCTTCCAACGCTGCAAGTATTTCATCGCGGGCCTTGCCTTTTTCGCGGCCAGTGAGAATGGCAAGGCGTAACCCTGTTCCTTCAATAAGCTTAGAAAGGCCACTCATGTGTTGGCGCGCGAGAATTTCGGTTGGCACCATCAACGCCCCTTGGAATCCACTTTCTACGGCGGCGGCCAGTGCCAAAAGCGCCACCACAGTTTTGCCAGAGCCCACATCCCCCTGCAATAGCCGGATCATGCGGTGGCTGGAACTCATATCATGTAAAATCTCAACTATGGCATTTTGTTGAGCCTTTGTAAGGCTATAGGGTAGGTTTTCGATAATCTGCTTTCGCTTTGTTGTGTTGCCACCCATGGGCCTGCCAGAGGCGCGCTTCATTTGGTTTCGCACCAAAGACAGCGCCAATTGATTGGCCAGCAATTCATCATAGGCCAATCTCATACGAAGTGGGCCGTCTGCGGCATGCACAGAAGGCTCTGGCGGTTTGTGCATGGTGGAAAGTGCTGCGTTAAAGCTAGGCCAGCCTTGGCGCTGCAACCAAGCAGCATCCTGCCATTCTGGCAGCGCCGGTAATTTGGCCAATGCCGCTTGGGCTGCCTTGAGCAGAACTTTGGATGTTACACCAGCGGTGAGCGGATAGACCGGTTCGAGCAATGGCATTTTGCCGAGGTCTTCGGCGTTCAAAACATAATCCGGATGAGTCATTTTGGCTTCGGAGCGGAACCAGCTGATTTCGCCCGAAATAAAACGCTTTTCACCAGTTGGATATTGCCGCAACAGGCTGTCAGCATAGGTGGTGAAGAACACCAACGTCATACTCCCAGTATCGTCAAAGGCTTCAATGCGATAAGGCACTTTAACTCCGCGTGGTGGGGCGTGATGTTTGCCAATGGTCACTTCCAAAGTGGCAATGCCCTGCACTGGCAATTGCGAAATGGTGCAGCGGAATCGGCGGTCAATCATTCCTGTTGGAATGTGAAACAGCACATCAATCAGGCGCGGTTCCTCCACATGTAAAAGCTTGCCGAGAAGCTTGGCAATTTTTTCGCCTATGCCCTTGATGGTGGTGACTGTGGCAAAAAGTGGGTTGAGGATTGATGGTCGCATACTAGATAGTTTCGCCGTTAAAACATTGCGGCGCAAGGCCATGAAGGGTTATGACCCCTGCAACATGGTAGATCATTCACAGAAAACTGAAATCACGCGCAAGCGCCTGCTGTGGCGGGCCACGCATCGCGGTATTAAGGAAATGGATTTAATTGCGGGCGGCTTTGCTGCGGCGCGTCTTCCGGCCATGTCTGAAGCAGAGCTTTTGGCTTTTGCCGATATTTTGGAATTACCCGATCAAGATTTGCTCTCATGGGCCACCAAGCAATTTGAAGTGCCATTCGAGTTGCGTTCTGAGCTGTTGCTGGAATTGATTTCATATCGTCCGGTGCTGTTCACATGAGTGCTTTGGATGAATTGAAACCGCGCCTCGCCATGCCGGGCCGCACCACGCTTTCGGCTCTGC
This sequence comes from Hyphomicrobiales bacterium, assembly GCA_031385245.1. Classification (GTDB taxonomy): domain Bacteria; phylum Pseudomonadota; class Alphaproteobacteria; order Rhizobiales; family Aestuariivirgaceae; genus Aestuariivirga. The sequence goes on from JANNBH010000074.1 coordinate 22,337, forward strand.
CAGATGGTTTGGATGCGATGGTGCTGCCGGAGATTGCGCTGGCTGCGGGCGTTGGCGGGTTAATGCATGTGTGCCGTGACGATCAGCACATGGCAGCACTTGAAGATCAAATTTTATATTTTGCGCCAACGCTTGAAGTGCTGCGCTTTCCGGCATGGGATTGTCTGCCTTACGACCGCGTTTCTCCATCGGCAGATATTTTAGCACGGCGCTTGGCGGTGCTGGCGCGGTTGGTGAAGCCAACGGGTGCGCCCTTTATTTTGCTCACGACTGTAAATGCAATTTTGCAGCGCACAGTTCCGCAGAGTTTGATTTCGCAAGGCACATTCACGGCTCAGCCTGGCCAGCGGGTGAAGGGCGATGCTTTACAAAAATTTCTGATCGACAATGGCTTTTCACGCGTGGGCACGGTGGTGGACCCGGGTGATTTTGCAGTCCGTGGCGGGTTGATTGATATTTATCCACCCGGTGCAAAAGACCCAGTGCGGTTGGATTTCTTTGGTGATGCGCTGGAGAGTCTTCGCAGTTTTGATGCCCAGTCGCAGCGTTCTATTTCGCAGCTCAAGACTCTGGTGATGCACCCGGCCAATGAAGTGTTGCTGAACGCGGTCTCAATAGCGTCTTTCCGTTCAGGCTATGCCGAAGCCTTTGATGGCATGGACATGAATGATCCGCTTTATGAAAGTGTTGTAAGTGCGCGGCGTTATCAGGGCATGGAACATTGGTTGCCCTTGTTCCACGCCTCGCTGGGCACAATTTTTGATTATGTGCCGGAAGCTGTTTTATCTCTTTCCCATTCTACGACGGAATCGATGGCTGCACGGCAAGAACAAATTGCTGAGTTTTATGATGCCCGTAAAGAGGCTCAGCAGAAGCAGAACTTTGGAGCCGCACCTTATAAACCGCTTAAACCTGAACGGCTTTATGTAACACCTTCAGAATGGCAACAGCTTTGTGCTGATCGCACCGTGCTGGAACAATCGCCGTTTGAAAACCCATCAGCGTCGGCGATTTCATTTTCAGGCAAGCAAGGCCGCAGCTTTGCAGCCGAACGGGCTGAGGCTGACGGCAATGTTTATGATGCGGTGCGCCTGCACACTGAGGCTTTGCGGAAAGGCGGCAAGCGCACGCTGATTGCTTGTTGGAGCGAAGGTTCGGCGGACCGGCTAGGCACCATTTTGCGCGACCATGATTTAGCGCCTTTGGTGGTGGCGAAGGATTGGGCAGAAGCTGCAAAGCACGACGTTGGCATTGTGTCGATGATTGTGTTGCCGCAAGAGCAGGGCTTCGAGACGCCCGAGTTTGCGGTGATTGCCGAGCAGGATATTCTGGGTGATCGTTTGGTGCGAAAAGCCCGCAAGAGCAAGAAGGCCGCGGATTTCCTTACTGAATTATCATCCATTTCCGCTGGCGATTTGATGGTGCATGTGGACCATGGCATTGGGCGCTTTGAGGGACTCAAAACTATCGATGTGCAAGGTTCGCCCCATGATTGTTTGCTGCTGATTTATGCTGAAAATTCGCGGTTATTTCTCCCCGTTGAAAATCTTGAATTGCTCACGCGCTATGGTTCTGAATCCGATGGCGTGCAGCTGGATCGTTTGGGCGGTGGCGCATGGCAGGCCAAGAAGGCCAAACTCAAAGAGCGCATTCGTGAAATTGCCGGTGAGTTGATCAAAACCGCAGCGGCGCGTGAATTGAAACCTGGTGATATTCTGGTGCCGCCCGAAGGCGCATTTGATGAGTTCTGCGCGCGCTTTCCTTATGAAGAAACGGAAGATCAATTGACTGCCATTGAAGCGGTGATTGAAGATTTGGGCAAAGGCCGCCCGATGGACCGGCTCGTGTGCGGTGATGTGGGCTTTGGCAAAACTGAAGTGGCGCTGCGGGCTGCATTTGTTGCGGCCTATGCTGGCAAGCAGGTGGCTTTAATGGTGCCCACCACATTGCTGGCGCGGCAGCATTACAAAAACTTTGTCGAGCGTTTTAAGGGACTTCCCCTTCGCATAGCTCAAGCTTCTCGTCTCGTCGGTCGCAAGGGCATTGATGAAGTGAAGAAGGGCCTTGCCGATGGCAGCGTTGATATTGTGATCGGCACCCATGCACTTCTGGCGGAGAGTGTTAAATTCCGCGATCTTGGTTTGATGATTGTGGATGAGGAACAGCATTTTGGTGTGAAGCACAAAGAGCGCTTGAAGGAAATGCGCGCCAATGTGCATGTGTTAACACTCACGGCAACGCCCATCCCGCGAACCTTGCAATTGGCTTTGTCGGGCCTGCGTGAAATGAGTTTGATCACTACACCACCTTTGGACCGTTTAGCTGTACGCACTTATATTTCACCCTTTGATCCGGTCATTGTGCGCGAGCATTTGTTGCGCGAACATTTCCGTGGCGGGCAAAGTTTCTATGTGGTGCCGCGCATCACTGATCTTGATGAGATTGCCGAATACTTGCGTGAGAGTGTGCCTGAGTTGAAATTCCGCGCCGCCCATGGCCGCATGGCACCAACCGAGCTTGAAGACATTATGAACGGTTTTTATGACCGGGCCTTTGATGTGTTGCTCTCCACCACCATTGTGGAATCGGGGCTGGATATTCCCACCGCCAACACCATGATCATTCACCGTGCGGATATGTTTGGCCTCGCACAACTTTATCAATTGCGCGGCCGCGTTGGGCGCTCCAAACAACGGGCGTATGCTTTGCTTACCACCCAAACCCGAAAAGCTTTGACGCCAACTGCCGAGCGGCGGTTGAAAGTTTTACAGTCGTTGGATTCGTTGGGCGCTGGATTTAACTTGGCTAGCCATGATTTAGATATTCGTGGGGCTGGCAATTTGCTCGGCGAAGAACAGCACGGCAACATTCGTGAAGTGGGTTTCGAACTTTATCAATCCATGTTGGAAGATGCTGTAGCTTCGATGAAAGAAGGCGGCGATGAGGCGTTGGATGAAGGCGCATGGTCTCCCACCATTAACATTGGCACTTCAGTTTTGATTCCAGAATCCTATGTCTCGGATTTGCAAGTGCGGCTTGGGCTTTATCGGCGTTTGGCGGATTTTCAGGAGCAACAGGATTTGGACGGTTTTGCCGCTGAATTGCATGACCGCTTTGGCCGCAGGCCCGAAGAGGTTGATCATTTGTTGGAAATCGTTTCGATCAAGTTGCTGTGTCGAAAAGCCAATGTGTCCAACGTCGATGCTGGGCCAAAGGGGGCCACGATTGGCTTTAGAGGTGGGGTGTTTGCCAATCCTGCTGCCCTGGTGAATTGGATTGCTGGGCAGGGCACATTGGCCAAGCTGCGGCCTGCTGATATGAAATTGGTGCTAACGCGCGAATGGACCACGGCTGCTGCACGGTTGAAGGGCACACGGCAATTGATGCAGAATTTGGTGAAGCTGGCCTCATAGGACGAGTGATTTTACTTCGCCGCGATATCCCTGATCGCTTGCGCCAACATCTCAGCACCTTGCGCGCCGGAAATTCCATATTTCTGGTTGATGATAAATGTGGGCACGCCGGAGATTCCCATTTGTTGAGCGCGCGCGGTTTCCTGCATCACTTCATTTTTATCTTTGTCGCTGGCCAAATCGGCGGCCAAGTCTAGGCCGATGGATTTTGCAATTTCGTTCAACACTGCATGGTCGCCCACATCTTTGCCATCGCGCCAATAGGCCACGAAGAGTGCTTCCACCACTTCGCTTTGACGGCCCGCTGCTTGCGCCCAACGGATGACTCGGTGGGCATCCAAAGTGTTTGGTGTCCGTGTAATTTTATCGAATTGATAAGGCACGCCATCTTCATGGCTCGCTTTGATCAGCGGATCGTGGATGGTTTTCAGGCGTTCCTCACCAAATTTATCGGCCATATATTTGTAGCGATCTAAGCCTTCCAGTGGAATGCTGGGATCGAGAAAGAACGGACGAAACACAACTTCAGTTTTGATTTCTGGAATCAAAGCTAGGGCCTTATCTAGCCTGCGCTTGCCTAGAAAACACCATGGACAAATAACATCCGAAACAACATCAATCGTGATCACGGATTATGCCACAATGTTGTTGATTCAAAGCCAGCCAAAGGTTGTTTGTCGGGTCTGCCGATATAAGCCCAGCGTGCCACCCATTGTGGGGCCGTGTAAAACGGGATGATATAGAACCCTGCTACTAGCAAGCGATCTTCCGCATGAACGGCAGATACAAATTCTTCACGGGTGGTAGCTTTCAGCATTGCTTCAATGGCTGTGTCCACCAGAGGATCAGCGATACCCGGATAATTTCTCGTACCTTCAGTGGTTTTTCCTGCCGAGCCAAAATAGAGGTTTTGCTCATTACCAGGTGAAAGAGAATTGAACCACGCAACGGGGATCATGTCGTAATCATAAGTTTTTTGTAACGCAGTAAATTGTGCTGCATCAACCGTACGCACATCAACCTTCACACCAATTTGTTGGAGTGTGCGCTGATAGTGCAGGGCGATTTTTTCTTGATCAGGATTTTGAATGGTGATGGTGAAGGCAAATTGCTCACCTGCATCATTCACTAAGCCTTGATCTTTGATTGTCCATCCGGCGGATGACAGCATATCGACGGCTTGTTTCAACACCTTGCGATCACGGCCAGAGCCATCGCTTACGGGGAGTTTATAAGTTCCATCAGTCATATCAGAGCGTAAACCGCCGCCTGTGGTGCCGATGATGTTAAGCTCGGTTGCATCCATGGCCAAGCCCATGGACGAAAGTTCTGAGCCACTGAAATAACCATAAGTGCGCTTATAGGCTCCACCAAACAGATTGGCGTTGGCCCATTCAAAATCAAAGGCCATGCCTAAAGCTTCGCGCACGCGCACATCTTCGAATATCTTGCGGCGGGTGTTGAATGCAAAACCGGATGCTGGGGCAGGGGTTTTGGTTGGAATTTCTTCCAGCAACACTTTGCCTTCATTGGCGGCATCAAATTTATAACCAGTGCTCCAGCGCGTTGGATCGCCTTCGGAGCGCACATCAGCATCGCCTTTTTTGAAGGCTTCAAAGGCGGCATTGGCGTCTTTGAAATAATCAAAACGGAATGTATCGAAATTCCACAGGCCTTTATTATAGGCTAAGTTCTTGCCCCAATAATCAGGGTTCTTTTTATAAGAAATCATTTCGCCGGGTTTAATATCGCCAAACACATAAGGGCCGGAGCCAACCAATGGTGCAACGATGCTTTCGTCAAAAACTTTGCCGTCCCAAAACTTCTTCGAGAGAATTGGCATGAGGCCCATGATCATCGGCAATTCACGGTCGCCTTTGTCTTGGTGGAAAATGATGGTGCGATCATCAGGGGCTTCCACCTTGGTGATTTTAGTATAGTTGTTTTTATATTTTGGTTTGCCCTTATCGCGCAGCGTTTCCATGGAGAACACCACGTCGGCCGCTGTCACTTGGCCGCCATCCGAAAATTTTGCTTCAGGGCGCAGCTTGAAAGTGAAGGTTTGGCGATCTTCGGAAACATCTATCGTTTCGGCCAGCAATCCATAAAGCGCAAATGGCTCAGCCCAATTGCGGCCCATCAAGCTCTCAAACACAAAGGTGCCGGGCGTTGCTGGCGCATTGCCTTTGACGATGAATAAATTTGTGCTGTCAAATGTGCCAGTGATGGCCTGTTTTAAGGTGCCGCCTTGCGGCGCATCCGGGTTAGCATAAGGCAGGTTTTTGAAATCAGCGGGAAGGCCCGGTTCCCCCAACATCACCATGCCATATTTAGGCTCGGCCTGAACCGGTGAGAATGAAAATGCGGCCAAAGCCACGGCGAAAGCGAGGGTGCGAATCTTTTCCATGCGGTCAGTCTAGCGCGATTGTTGACTCTCGATCAACCGTTCTGCCAAACCTGTCATGCGCGCTGCTTCCACATTGGCGAAGGCAAAGCGCAGGTAGTTTTCCTGATAAGGGCCAAACATGGAACCTGGCAGACATAGCAAGTCATTTTCACCAGCTAAGCGCTTGGCAACCGACTTTGAAAATTCACCTGCAAAAGGGTGCTTCACATAAGCAAAATAAGCCCCACTGCTGACTAATTGATAATTGAGACCGGGCGTTGTGAAGGCTTGGCGCATGGCGGCCAGCCTTTCACGCATCACGGCTTTTTTCTCGGTCTTCCAACCGTCTAATTCAGTGAGCCCGAAGATCACAGCGCGCTGCGTGATGTGCGGTGGGCAAATCGTCATGCAGTCTAAAATCTTGGCGGCTTGGTGCATAATTTCCGGCCCAGCAATCATAGCGCCTAAGCGATAACCTGCGAGAGCATAAATTTTGGAAAAGCTATAAAGTTGAATCAAAGTGTTTTGCCAAGCTGGCTTGTTGAATAGACCGTGCGGCGGGGCAGGGTCGGTTCTGAAATCCTTATAAGTTTCATCCAGCACCAAGGCAATTTCGGCCACCTGCGCCACGTTAAAAAATTGTTCGAGCACTGCGGCGGGATAAATGGCACCTGTTGGATTATTCGGCGTACAGAGGATAATGGCCTTGGTGCGCTCATCCACCAATGCGGCGGCATCCATCGAATCGGGATGATTGTTACCGTTAGAAAATGCCGGGATTGACCTAATTTCAATGCCCATCATGGTGAGCCACATGTGATGGTTGAAATAATAGGGAGCGGGGATGATCACATTGTCGCCAGCTTTGGCAATGGCCATTATGGCAGCTGCAAAAGCTTGGTTGCAGCCAGTGGTGATGGCCACTTCGCTGGCTGAAATATGCGCTGCATAATCAATGCTCATGTGTTTGGCATAGGCTTCACGCAATGGAGCCACGCCAAAAATATCGGTGTAGCCGCCCATGTCGGGTAAACCCGCTAACCTTGCAATTTCAGCTTGCAGTGTTGGCGCTGGCGGATAGCTTGGCACCGCTTGGCACATGTTTAAAAGTTCGCGGTTGCCGGGGATTTTTTTCACCCAACTCATTGCTTCAGCAATGGGTGGAAATTCGACGCGTTCAACTAATGGTGAAATTTCAATGCTCATTACCTCAAACCCCTTGGAATGCGAAAATGTTTAGGGCAAGAATGCGTGGATGCAAAGCACCTCAATTGAATCACTTTTAAAACGCCGCAATTCTTGGTTGAAAACCAAACATGGGGACCAGCAAATTGCATTCGCGCAAGCCCCGTTATCGCGGATGATTGCCACGCGCTATATGGATTTTGAAGCTGTGAGGGATCATTATTTCAAGGCAACAGACGCCTATATTCGCCGCGACAATGCTGATGCAGAAGCTGAACCCATCGACAATCAAGATATTGTCGATTTGCTGAAGCAGCTTAATATGATTCACATAACTGAGCATGGCCAATGGATTTGCGATGTGAAGAGCCGGCGCTATCTTTCAGGTGGCTGGTTGGAAGAATTGGCGTTTCTGGCTGCCATGGAAGCAGGTGCTGATGAAGCCAGCTTTGGCCAAGTGATTGGCTGGGATGTGAAAGGCTTTAAGGGCGAAAATGAAATTGATTTGATCGCCCGCAAAGGCGAAAAATTATGTTTCGTTTCGTGCAAAGCCTTTCGGTCTGAGCTTGATATGCATGACCGCAAGCACCGCCACCGCTTGATGGATGCGGTGCATGAAGCTGATAATCTGGCGGACCATTTTGGCCGTGAAGGTGAAAAAGTGGCGGTGCTGGTGACCACGGATTTGTTTGACGAAATAAAAGACTCGCCACGCTATGTGGCCTTGATGGGCAAGGCCGCAGTTTTGGATGTTAAAATTATTGCACTGGAAGATCTTGATTGGAATAAATTGGTGCAAGCCATGCGTGATTTGCTGGCTGAGGAGGCGCTTACATGAAAGCTATTCGATTTGAGAAAGTGGGCGGGCCAGAGGTTTTGCAGTGGCAAGATGTGAGTTTGTCGCCACCAGCCGCAGGTGAAGTTCGCATCCGGCACACGGCCATTGGTGTTAATTTTATAGATACTTACCATCGCAGCGGGCTTTATCCGGTGCCGCTGCCAAGTGGGTTGGGGGGAGAGGCTGCTGGGGTGATTGAAGCATTGGGCCAAGGTGTGAAAGGCTTCAAAGTGGGAGACCGCGTGGCTTATGGCACAGGCGGCCCTGGGGCTTATGCGGAGCAGCGAAATTTCTCCACGCAACACCTGGTAAAGCTTCCCAAATCCATCAGTGACGAGACAGCCGCTGGCATGATGCTCAAAGGCATGACCGCGCGGTATTTGCTGCGGGCTACATATAAGGTGAAACGCGGGCAAACGATTTTGTTGCACGCTGCTGCGGGTGGCGTTGGGCTCATTCTCTCGCAATGGGCCAAGGCGCTGGGCGTTAAAGTGATTGGCGTGGTGGGAGCGGCAGAGAAGATGCAAACGGCATTGAACAATGGCTGCGCGCATGTGATCAATTCATCAACCGAAAATGTGGTGGCGCGCGTGCGTGAGATTACAGGCGGCAAAGGTGTGCCGGTGGTCTACGATGGCGTGGGGCAGGCCACTTTGATGACATCGCTGGATTGTTTGGCCCCGCGCGGAATGCTGGTGAGTTTCGGCAATGCGTCTGGGCCAGTGTCGGCGCTGAATCTTGGGTTGCTGGCGGCAAGAGGATCGCTTTATGTCACAAGGCCTACATTGGGCAGTTACATTGCAACAGCGGCTGAGTTCAAAGAAACAACACAGGATTTGTTAGACGTGGTAAAATCTGGCAAAGTGAAAATTCAGGTGAACCAGCGCTATGCTTTGAAAGATGCGGCCCAAGCGCACCTCGATTTGGAAGCGCGGAAAACGACTGGGGTTACGGTTTTGGTGGGTTAAGGATTGGGCAGGCAAATAATTCTCGCATAACTAACCTATTTGAATTTCAAAACTCAAAGTACGTTTTACAGTTGGAGTGATTTTCTTGCCAAGACTTGGTCGAACTAGAGTTTTTGACGGGAGTTCGATTGAAAATTTGGTAGTTTTACTTGAGCTTTCGATCATTTGAACCAAAGCGTTATGTGTGGTTTGCCGCAGGGTAATCCGAAACTCTAAATCTAGTAAAGTTTGTTCAATTCTCATTATATCCAATTTGCAAATCTCATAGATTGTGGCCAATTGCTTTGCAAAATTTACGTCTCTCAGATTTGTGAAAACCAGTCTTTCCTCGTCAGAATGTTGAACTGCCTCAATCAACTTACCATCGTAGGATTCGTTGCGAGCACCAATAAAGCTTAATACGTTGTAAAGCGCAGTATCAACGCCTCCCCAATGTTTTATAGCTTCATCGTAGCCTTCCACGCGATCAAAAAGTTTCTTTTCAACGAAGCAGGAGCCCCAAGTATTTCCATCATCACTCACTGGCGTATAGAAAGCGCCCTCGCGAAGATTTGGTGCCATTTTTTCAAAAAAATGCTCTGAAACAAGAACATCAGCATCAAAAAACGCTATCCATTTTGTTTTCACAGCATGGCCACCGATGTGTCTCGAACGGCTATAATCAAATATTGGTTGTGCATTAACTTTTATGACATGCACCTGAGGAAAATTTTCTTTTACCCACTGGCCAGTTCCATCTGGGCAATCAAAATCAACCACGATCATGCCCCCCAAGCTTTGATTGACTATTTTTGGGAGCGTTTTCTTCAAATGGTGAAGTCTACCCTTGCAAGTGGTAACATAGGTTATATCTTCGGGTTTCACTTCAATAGCTTTCAGCAACTATGGGTTCTTTATTCATAACTTAAAGCCAAACACATTTTATGCAAAGCCCATTCTATTGTAGATTTGCTATGCTCGTTTATTGTGCGATATTCAGGTTGTTGGGATTATTGAAAGTGATGCCTCCGATATTGGAACAGTTAGTAGGGCAATAATAGAGTAGGGCAACACTTTTGGGTAAGGATTGGGAAAGTAGAATAAAGCCAGCTGATATTTGGCTGCTCGGTTTTTTAAAGCAATTTGAAGTTCCATTTATCATCGTGAGTGGAGCAGCTACATCATACTATGGTTGTCGTGATGAGGGTTACTTTGACGATTTGGATATTGATTTGGGTCCAAGTAAATCCAATTCACGGCGATTTGCAAAAGCTATGGACGCGATGGGTCGTTCTTCGGGAGTGAAACTGGCCTCATCCTTTCCGGAGTTTCTCTTGGCAAAGCCAAAGGTCCTTTTCAATTTGGACAAGACTCAATTTAACATCGATTTTGTTACGTCCACTAGTATATTGGAATTTAATAAGCGGTTTGCAGCATCCACAGTTGCAACTATCGGCTCGATGACTATCAAGATTGCTTCTCTCGCAGATTTGATCAAGCAAACTGAGTTGGTTATTAAGTGGCTAAGTACAGTTGTGGCCACACATAAAGCTGATGTGGAACTTGTCAAAACACGAATTTCTAGGACTCCCATCCAAAACAAATCACTGGTCCTGTCGGATGATATAATGCAAATTTATGGTAGACTTGCTGCAGCTGGAGTGCCCTTGATAAAGTTAGCAGGTTTACCGGATTTATTAGAATCTAGTGAGAAGCAAATTTCGTTTTTGCAGCATAGGATCGACTATAAGTCGCGTGATCTAAAAAGACTTCAGGAACTGAAAATTTATTGAAAACTCCAGTTTGGTTTCAGGCACAAAATATGCATAGCTTGCTAATTGAATTGTGTTTTATTAGACACAACGAAATTCTAATGGGAGTTGTCGGGTTTGACATTGAGATGGCAAGATAGAATTCGAAAACCTGATGCTTGGCTTTTGAGTTTTTTGAAAACGCACAAAGTGCCATTTATCATTTTTGGTGGGGCGGCTGTGGCTTTTCATGGCTGTCGAGATGATTTTTATTTTGATGATATTGATGTGTTGTTGTGCCCAACTGAAACCCATTCCAAGAATTTTGCACTTGCTGTAAATGCTGCGGCAAGGGCTGCTGGCAAAATGGTGACAACTTCTTTTCCACCGCTGCAGTTTGCAAAATTGAATGAAAAAATGAATTTGGATCCGGTGCAATTTCACATTGATTTTATAACAATGTTTAAGCCATCGGTGTTCAATGACTACATGCGAAATGCAGTGAGTGCGAGAATTGAGTTGATGGAAGTTAAAGTTCTGGCGCTTCAAGATTTAATTAGATTGAAACAAGATGCTGTGGAATCTAACTATAATCGACATATAAATTTTACGGGAGATGCACAGTTGATTAAGCAAAGCGCCTCTTCGAGGGTTGTTTGAATTGGCGGATTCTCATTCTAAAATACGCGAAAATTTCTCTAACACAAAACTTCTTGAGGTCTTGGCTGAAGCTGGTGTTCCTGTTCTGGTGTCAGGGAGAGTTGCGGAAAAATTTCGGGGGTGTGAAATTATTCCATCCTCGTTTGACTTCGAATTGATTTTAAAACCAGATTTGAATTGTGCCGTAGGTTTTACCAAAGCACTCGGTAAACTTTTGCGTGATTTTGGCCTTCAGGGAGGCGATGCTCAAGATGCCGCAAAGCTGGCAACTGCCGATTTTCGGTTTAAGCCATTTCCCACGTCAGAGGGCATTGATATTCTTGTTGCAGAGAGCGGTTTGCTTTTCGAAGAAATGTTAAGCCGCAGCACTGCCATGGATTTTGAGGGTCTATCGCTGTTAACCCTCAGTGCGGAGGACATTTTTCAGTTGAAGCAAAAATATGCCGATTATTGGTATAAAAAATATTTGAAACATTATGCTGACCTTCAACGGCTGAAGGAAAAATTAGCCAGCCGATCTTAGCTGCAACTATCCGTTTGTTTCGTTGCCAATGTGGGCCACGCACCAGCGCAGCTGGTTTGTGAGCAGAGGTAATTGGCCAAGGTATTGGCGGGAATGGCATGAGCCAAATTTATGGATTGGCCATTGGTGTCGGACAAGGTGCTCACCACCATGCCAATCAATTGGCCTTTGCCATCAAACACTGGGCCGCCTGATTCTCCGCGTTGGGTTCCCATGTGCAGCACGATGGCATCAGGGTAACCGAATTTGCCATATGATACGGGGCGGCCGAAATGCAAGGCTTCAAGGGCGCCAACGCGGGCTGTGTCGCCGCCGCCATGGGGCTTGCCCAAAGTATAAACCAAATCGCCCTTCACCATGCAGCCTGGGCCTGCGGGCGCAACAGCGTGGCCAGTAAAGCCGCGTAGCTTCAACACAGCCATATCATTGTTGAGATTGATACCGACGACGGTGCCAGAATAAACCCGGCCATTGGCGGCGCGGGCGGAAATTTCATTGCCTTTGGCCACAGCCACATGGGCCGCTGTCATCACATAGCCATCAGGAGACACCACAAAGCCACTGCCAGAAGTTATGGCGCGTTTAGAGCTGGCGCTGCCGCTGGTGCCTGAACCATCCTGCAATTGCGACACGGTGAGGGTGACATAAGTTGGCCCCGTGCTGGGCAAAAGCTGGGCAACAGAGGCAGAGGCCACTTGGCCAGCAGCACCCGCAGGTTCAGCATTTTGATCCATTGAAATGGGGCGGCTTTCAAGGTCCACACTGTCTGCGGTTACGCAGGCTGAAAGTGTTAGCGCCAAGGTGAGAAGACCTAAATTTTTGAACAATTGCAACACTGAAAACCCCAGTCAATCAAGCTACCATTGTTAGGCGATGATGTGGGCCGGAACAAGGCTGAAATGAGTTTGGAAGTTCTTCTCTGCTTTGTGGAAAGCTCGTTCATGGAATGACATCCAATATTTGTCATCGCCGGATTTATTCCGGCGACCCATCTTGCAACGGGTCGAGTGATGGACGTGTTGCCGCCATGGGTCCCCGCAACAAGTGCGGGGATGACAATGGGGAGAGTTGCTGGGGATGACAATTATTGTGTGAGCAGCCCTTCGAGGCTGCTTCGCAGCACCTCAGGGTGAGGGAGCACAAAACAAAACGGCCCGCCGAAGCGGGCCGTTCGTTAGACGATAGTCAGCTAAACTTAGAAGCTGAAAATTGTCACAAGAGCAGCGCTTGTAGCTGATCCATTTGTAGTTGAAGTGCTGTAGCTGCCTTCCAAACCAAGTGTCAATTGCGATACTGGTGTGTAATACATGCCAATGCCGTAACCTGTCACGTCGCCGTTTGTGTTAGGAGCTTGTGTGTTCCAAACATGGTTCACGCCGATTTCAACATGTGCTGCATCGCTGAGGTTCAACGAAGCCCAAGCGCTTGCCTTGGTGTAGTCATCAGCTGAGCCAGTGCCTGAACCCATGCCTGCTGCAGCAGAGATTGTGCCCATATCAGCAAGTGCGAAATGTGCGCCTGCGTTCACAGTCCAAGCATCTTCTGGTGATGGGTTGTTTTGAATGCCAGCATTCAATTCAACACCGAAGCTGTCTCCAGAGAACTTGATATCGCCAGCTACGCCGAAGTTTGAATCTGTGTAACCATAGTTAACACCATCTTCAAGAGCAACAGCAGCAGCGATTGGGCCAGAAGCATAGCTCAAACGCATTTGAGCAACGTCACCGAGGCCATAACCATCACCTGATGGGCCGCCAGCATAGTTGCAAGAGCAACGGCCATCAAAGCCTTCACCATTGCCAGAGAGCGAACCATCACGGCCACCGCCCAATGTCA
>JANNBH010000080.1:0-12768 GCA_031385245.1 Hyphomicrobiales bacterium
GAGTTCGTGAATAATGTGCCTCGGGTCAATTCACTGGCCGAACGGTCAAAAGGGTTTGTGTGGCGCTGCGTTGATGAACATTCTGCCATTGCCGCAGAAGGCATCAATTTCTTTGACGGCGATCCGCGTGCCACTTTCACCCTGTCAGTGTGGGAAACGCCCGAAGATTTTGAGTTTTTTGTTCACAAAACAATTCACGGTGGTTTCTTGAAGCGGCGCGAAAACTGGTTTATTCCGCTCGGCAAAAAGACTTACGTCATTTGGAACATTCTCGCGGGACATATTCCAACGCTCGGTGAAGGCTTGTCGAAGCTCGAAACTTTACGTACCAATGGCGCTTCCGATGCCGCATTCGATTTTCAATACCTCGAGCAAAGGAAGCTCTCCTAATGCCTAAAATCAAAATAGACGGCGTCGAACTTGATGTGGAAAACGGCCTCACGCTTTTGCAGGCGTGTGAGCAAGCTGGCGCTGAAGTGCCGCGCTTTTGTTTCCATGATCGGCTCTCCATCGCTGGCAATTGCCGTATGTGCCTCGTTGAAGTGAAGGGTGGCCCTCCAAAGCCACAAGCCTCTTGCGCCATGTCAGTTAATGACTTGCGCCCCGGGCCAAACGGAGAAGCACCCGAAGTTTTCACCAAAACCCCGATGGTGAAAAAAGCCCGTGAGGGCGTGATGGAATTTTTGCTGATCAATCATCCATTGGATTGCCCTGTCTGTGACCAAGGCGGCGAATGCGATTTGCAAGATCAAGCCATGGCTTACGGCAAATCCACCAATCGCTTCCAAGAAAACAAGCGCGCCATTGAAAACAAATATCTAGGTCCGCTCGTCAAAACTGAAATGACCCGCTGCATTCAGTGTACGCGCTGTGTGCGCTTTACCACGGAAGTGGCTGGCATTGAAGAAATGGGTGCCACAGGCCGTGGCGAAGATATGGAAATCACCACCTATCTCGACAAGGCGATTTCATCCGAGCTTCAAGGCAACATTATTGATCTGTGCCCAGTGGGTGCCCTCACGTCGATGCCTTATGAATTCAAGGCCCGTTCATGGGAGCTTCGCAAAACTGAAACCATCGATGTGATGGATGCGATTGGCTCCAACATTCGTGTGGATGTGCGTGGCCGCGAAGTGATGCGAATTTTGCCGCGCACCCATGAAGATGTGAACGAAGAATGGATTTCCGATAAAACCCGCTTCGTGTGGGATGGCCTGAAAACCCAGCGCCTCGACCAACCTTACGTGCGCGATTTTGGCAAACTCCGCGCCGCCACTTGGGCTGAAGCCATGGCCCGAATTGCATCGAAAATGAAAACTTCGTCGATGGATAAGGTAGGCATTTTAGTTGGCGATCTGGTTTCGGTTGAAGAAGCCTTCTCGCTCAAAACTTTGGCGATGCAACTCAAAATCAATAATATTGATTGCCGCATAGATGGTTCCCCATTGGGTGAACATGGTGGCCGTGCTGGTTATCTGTTCAACAGTTCAATCGCAGGCATTGAAGAAGCCGATGCGATTATGCTGATCGGCTGCAACCCGCGCCTCGAAGCTCCAGTGCTCAACGCACGCATTCGCAAGCGCCTTTCAAAAGGTGGCTGCATTATTGGTGTGGTTGGCGAACAGGCTGATCTTACTTATAAATACGCCTATCTTGGTGCTGGCCCTGAAAGCCTGGCAAAGATGATGGATCATCCACCGTCACAAGCGCAAAAACCCATGTTCATCATCGGGCAGGGTGCTTTAGGTCGGGCCGATGGCGCTGCGATTTTAGCCATGGCCTATAAGGCTGCAACTTCAATCGGCGTGATTAAGGAAGGCTGGAACGGCTTCAATATTCTGCACACCGCTGCAGGTCGCGTAGGTGCGCTTGATGTGTGTGCGCTACCCGGCGAGGGTGGGATGAACGCCACACAAATGCTGGCCGCTGCTGCCAAGAAAAATTTGGACGTTCTGTTCCTCGCTGGTGCTGATGAAATCGACACGACTAATCTTGGCACCACCTTTGTGGTTTACATGGGGAGCCACGGCGATGCCGGAGCTGCACGCGCTGATGTGATTTTGCCGGGTGCTGCCTACACTGAAAAATCCGCCACTTATGTGAACACCGAAGGTCGCCCGCAAATGACCACGCGTGCCGCATTCCCTCCTGGCGATGCCCGCGAAGATTGGGCCATTATTCGCGCCTTGTCCGATCAACTCGGAGCAACTTTACCGTGGAACAACTTGGAAGAACTGCGAGCTGCTATGTATAAAATAGCGCCGCAGTTGACTTCCTTGGATCAAGTTCACAAAGCCGATGCCGCAGCCCTTGCTGAACTCGGCAGCGTGAAAGGCAAAGCCTCGAACGATCCGTTCTTATCGCCAGTGAAGGATTTCTATTTCACCAACCCAATTGCGCGGGCCTCTAAAATCATGGCGGATTGTTCCGCGCTGAAAAATCCACTCAAACGACAGGCGGCGGAGTAAACGATGTTTGAAATTCTCGTTTTAGTCGCTTGGATCGCTCTGCAATCAGTTGCATTGCTGGTGGCTGTTCTGATCGTCGTATCCTTTCTGATTTATTTTGATCGCAAAGTGTGGGCCGCCGTGCAAATGCGCCGGGGGCCTAACGTGGTTGGTCCTTGGGGCTTGCTGCAAAGTTTTGCCGATTTGATTAAATTCGCCCTCAAAGAAGTGATTATTCCCGATGGCTCAAACAAAGGCGTGTTCGTAATCGCCCCAATGGTAACGGCCATTTTGGCTCTATCTGCTTGGGTCGTTCTGCCACTCAATGATGGTTGGGCCATTGCCGACATCAATGTTGGAATTTTGTATATTTTTGCGCTCTCGTCACTCGGTGTTTACGGCGTGATCATGGGTGGCTGGGCTTCAAATTCGAAATACCCGTTCCTCTCGGCGCTCCGCTCCGCTGCACAAATGGTGTCCTATGAAGTCTCGATTGGTTTTGTGATCATCACCGTGTTGCTTTGTGCGGGTTCGCTCAATCTTTCAGATATCGTGCTTGCCCAAAATCATGGCCTTGGCACCAAACTTGGCGCACCGGCGTCTCTCTTAGATTGGTATTTCATTCCTTTGTTTCCAATGTTCATCATCTTCTTTATTTCTGCATTGGCGGAAACCAATCGCCCTCCGTTTGATTTGGTGGAAGCTGAATCAGAACTCGTGGCCGGCTTCATGGTGGAATATTCCTCCACGCCTTATCTTCTGTTCATGCTCGGCGAGTATGTGGCCATCACCATGATGTGCGCCATGACATCTGTGCTGTTCCTCGGCGGCTGGTTGCCTCCCATTGATGTGGCCCCCTTCAACTGGGTGCCCGGCGTTATTTGGTTTGTGATCAAACTGGTCTTCGTGTTCTTCATGTTCGCCATGGTGAAGGCGGTTGTGCCAAGATATCGTTATGATCAATTGATGCGCCTCGGTTGGAAAGTATTTTTACCAATTTCGCTTGTGTGGGTAGTGCTCACTTCTGGCGTGCTTGTTTATATGGGATGGTTGCCAACATGAGACTTTCACAAACCGCCCGTTCATTGTTCTTGGCTGAATTTGTATCCGCCCTGTGGCTTGGCCTCAAATATCTGGTGGCCCCCAAAGCCACACTGAATTATCCGCACGAGAAGGGCATGTTGTCACCGCGCTTTAGGGGCGAACATGCGCTGCGCCGTTATCCCAAAGGTGAAGAACGCTGCATTGATTGCAAGCTGTGCGAAGCCATTTGCCCGGCCCAAGCCATCACCATTGAAGCGGGCCCACGCCGCAATGATGGCACACGCCGCACCACGCGCTATGACATTGATATGGTGAAATGCATTTATTGTGGCTTCTGCCAAGAGGCCTGCCCAGTGGATGCCATTGTCGAAGGCCCGAATTTTGAATTCGCCACTGAAACCCGCGAAGAACTTTTGTTCAACAAAGATAAATTACTGGCCAATGGTGATCGCTGGGAACGCGAGATCGCCCGCAACATTGCGCTCGACGCGCCGTATCGTTGAGGGGCTCGCATCATGGCAATTCCATTTTTCTTTTACTTATTTTCAATCGCAGCCATCGCTTCGGCAGTGCTGGTTGTCACCGCGCGCAACCCTGTGCATTCGGTGCTGTTCTTAATTCTGTGCTTCTTCAACGCCGCTGGATTGTTCGTGCTTCTCGGCGCTGAATTTCTCGCCATGATTTTGGTGGTAGTATACGTGGGTGCAGTCGCCGTCTTGTTCCTCTTCGTGGTGATGATGCTAGACGTAGATTTTGAAGAGCTGCGCTCCGGCATGTTAAACTATCTGCCCATTGGCGGTGTGATCGGTTTCATTCTCTTGGTCGAGCTCATTCTGCTGTTCGGAACCTGGAACCTCTCGCCGGATTTAATCGCCCATGTCTCCGCTCCACAACCAACAGACATCACCAACACACAAGCCATTGGTGAAGTGCTCTACACAAAATATGTGTTCTGGTTCCAAACTGCGGGTCTGGTTTTGCTGGTCGCCATGATCGGGGCCATCGTGCTTACCATGCGTCACAAACCAAATGTGAAGCGCCAAGTGATCGCCGACCAAGTGGCCCGTGGCCCTGCCACATCAATCGAAATCCGCGACGTAAAATCAGGGGAGGGCCTTCAATGATCGGCCTCACACATTATCTCGTCGTTGCCGCCATCCTCTTCACAATTGGCGTGCTTGGTATTTTCCTCAACCGCAAAAATGTGATCATCATTATGATGTCGATTGAGTTGATGCTGCTTGCTGTGAACATCAATCTCGTGGCGTTTTCGGCAAGTTTGCATGATCTTGTGGGCCAAGTGTTTGCACTGCTCATTCTCACCGTGGCCGCTGGCGAAGCGGCCATTGGACTGGCAATTTTAGTCACCTATTTCCGCAACCGTGGCTCCATCGCGGTTGAAGATATTAACTTGATGAAGGGCTGAGCGCACACATGGTTCAGGCAATCTTATTCCTGCCGCTGCTCGGCGCTTTAATCGCTGGGCTGTTTGGCACAAAGGCATTCAAACAGCTTGGCAGCGATGCTGAAGCCTATGCCGATCATCATTCAAATTACGTGCATGATCATGCCCATGATGATCACCATGGCCATTATGAAGGCCCAGTGTGGCCTATGTATTTAACCACTGGGTTGCTTTGCCTTGGTGCGGTTCTGTCGTGGATCATCTTCTGGGGCTTCTTGCATGAAGGCCATGATTCCCGCGTTGAATTGTTGCGCTGGATTTCGTCCGGCAGTTTGAACGCAAGCTGGGCTATTCGTTTAGATGCGCTCACCGCTGTGATGCTCGTTGTAGTCAACACTGTATCCGCTTTGGTCCACGTTTACTCGCTCGGCTATATGAGCCACGATGAACACCAACCGCGCTTCTTCGCTTATCTCTCGCTCTTCACATTCGCGATGTTGATGCTGGTCACCTCCGACAATCTCATCCAAATGTTCTTCGGCTGGGAAGGTGTGGGCCTTGCTTCTTATCTACTGATTGGTTTTTGGTACACGCGCGAAAGCGCCAATGCCGCCGCCATCAAAGCCTTCGTGGTCAACCGTGTGGGAGACTTCGGTTTCGCTTTAGGAATCTTCGGCGTTTACATGATCTATGGTTCGGTTGAATTCCAAACCATCTTCGACAATGCCCCATCCGCTGTTGGCAAAACCATCCATTTCCTCGGCCATGACTGGGATACACTCACAACGCTGTGCTTGCTTCTGTTTATGGGTGCCATGGGTAAATCCGCGCAGTTCCTGCTCCACACGTGGCTGCCAGATGCGATGGAAGGTCCAACGCCCGTATCAGCTTTGATCCATGCCGCCACGATGGTGACCGCTGGTGTATTCCTCGTCGCCCGTATGTCGCCTTTGTTTGAACTCGCCCCCATCGCCCGCGATGTGGTGGTGATTGTTGGAGCAACAACAGCGTTCTTCGCTGCCACAGTGGGCCTCGTACAAAACGACATTAAGCGTGTGATTGCTTATTCCACCTGCTCGCAACTGGGTTACATGTTTGTGGCTATGGGTGTGGGCGCTTATGGCGCTGGCATATTCCATCTCTTCACCCATGCGTTCTTCAAAGCGCTGTTGTTCTTAGGCGCAGGCTCGGTCATCCACGCCATGTCGGGCGAGCAAGACATGCGTAAAATGGGCGGCCTTGCGCCCCATATCCGCTTGACTTGGGCCATGATGCTCATTGGCACCTTTGCGCTCACAGGTGTTGGCATTCCGGGCGTTGGTGGCTTTGCTGGTTTCTATTCTAAAGATGCCATCATCGAAGCAGCATATGCCGCAGGCTCCTCACCCGCCACGTATGCTTATGGCCTTCTGGTCATCGCAGCCTTCTGCACCTCATTCTATTCGTGGCGCTTGGCCTTTATGACTTTTAACGGCAAAACCAATGCTGATGCGGAAACAGTTTCGCACATCCATGAAAGTGCTCCTGTCATGCTGGTGCCACTTTATGTATTGGCGGCGGGTGCAGTATTTGCAGGCTGGTATTTTGAGCAATTTTTTATTGGCCACGAGGAAGCATTGTTCTGGGGCAAGGCACTTTATCGCTTGCCCGAAAATGAAATTTTGCACCACATGCACGAAGTTCCAACCTTGGTGAAATGGTCCGCAACCATTGCCATGCTTTCTGGTTTAGCATTGGCCCTCCTGTTTTACATTCGCGACACCTCTATTCCCAAGCGTCTCGCTGCCATGCACCAGCCGCTTTATCAATTCCTGCTCAACAAATGGTATTTCGACGAGTTGTATGATTTCATTTTCGTGCGCCCTGCCATGTGGTTGGGTAGCTTCCTGTGGAAGACTGGTGATGGCGCAGTGATTGATGGCTTCGGCCCAGATGGTGTAGCGGCTTCGGTTGCCGGCGTCACTGTTCAGGTCAATCGCCTGCAAACCGGTTATGTCTATCACTATGCCTTCGCCATGCTGATTGGTGTTGCGGCTGTTATCTCTTGGTTCTCGTTCGGGGGCGCGCACTAAATGCAAAATTGGCCTCTATTATCTGTCGTCACATTCCTGCCGCTGCTAGGTGCAGCCTTCATTCTCTTTGCCCGTGGCGAAGATGAAGCAGCAAGCCGCTATGCCCGTTGGGCGGCCTTGTGGACGACGATTATCACCTTCCTTATTTCGCTGTTGATTTTGAAAAACTTCGTGAGCGGGCAAGCGGGTTATCAATTGGTGGAAACCCACCCTTGGCTCGGTTCCATCGCGGGATACCGCATGGGTGTGGATGGCATTTCTATGCCCTTTGTCATTCTCACGACATTCCTTATGCCCATTTGTATCGCCGCCAGCTGGTTCGTGAAAACCCGCGTGCGCGAATATATGATCGCGTTTCTCGTGCTTGAAACTTTGATGATCGGCGTGTTTTGCGCCACTGACATCGTATTATTCTATGTGTTCTTCGAAGCAGGCCTCATCCCAATGTTCTTGATCATCGGCGTGTGGGGCGGCCCGCGCCGCGTCTATGCCAGCTTCAAATTCTTCCTTTATACATTGCTCGGCTCCGTGCTCATGCTGCTGGCCATCATCGCAATGTATTGGCACACGGGCTCAACTGATATCGCCATGATGACCAAAGCCGGAGCCTTCCCACCCGCCATGCAAACCTGGCTGTGGCTCGCATTCTTTGCATCCTTCGCCGTGAAAATGCCCATGTGGCCGGTTCACACTTGGTTGCCTGATGCACACGTTGAAGCACCAACTGCGGGTTCAGTTATCCTTGCGGCAATCCTCTTGAAAATGGGTGGTTACGGTTTCTTGCGCTTCTCGCTGCCCATGTTCCCCGATGCGTCGCATTATTTCCAACCGCTCGTCTACACGCTGTCGGTCATTGCCATCATCTACACATCATTGGTGGCCTTGATGCAGGAAGATATGAAAAAGCTGATTGCTTATTCATCCGTCGCGCACATGGGTTTCGTCACCATGGGCATCTTCTCTTTCACGCGTCAAGGCATTGATGGCGCATTGTTCCAAATGGTCAGCCACGGTCTCGTGTCCGGCGCGTTGTTCTTGGGCGTTGGCGTGGTTTATGACCGTATTCACACACGTGAAATCGCGGCCTATGGCGGCCTCGTCAACCGAATGCCGCTTTATGCTTTCGTGTTCATGTTCTTCACCATGGCCAATGTGGGCTTGCCCGGAACCTCCGGCTTCGTTGGTGAGTTCCTCACCTTGCTCGGCACCTTCCAAGACAACACTTGGGTCGCCTTCTTTGCAACCTTTGGCGTGATCCTTTCAGCTTGTTATGCCCTGTGGCTTTATCGCCGTGTGCTGTTAGGCAAGTTGGAAAAATCAGCGTTGGTGCATATCGTGGATATGACTCCTCGTGAACTTGCCATGATGGCACCACTTGTTGTGCTCACATTATTCTTCGGCATTTATCCTGCGCCGCTGCTCGATGTATTCGGCACACCAGTCGAAGCAATTTTGAATCTTTTGCGGTGATATGATGATCCCATTTTTCCAAGCCATTGGCGCAGCCGCCGCCCTTCCTGAAATTTGCCTCGCCATTTTGGCCATGGTGCTTTTGCTGGAAGGTGTGTTCAGCCGCCGTGTAACATCCGCCGCAATCCGCTGGGCCGCCGTTGCATCGTTCGCTGTGGTAGCGGCCATGGTCGTATGGAAAACCGGTGCCGCCCGCGTTTATGCTTTCGATGGCGCATTCGTGGTGGATGATTTTGCCCGCTTTATGAAAGTGCTGGCCCTGCTGGGTTCAGCCGTAACACTCAACATGTCTGGCCGTTATTTGGCCCGCACTAAAATGGACAGCAATGAATATCCAGTCCTCATCATGCTCGCCACCGTCGGCATGATGCTAATGATTAGCGCAAATGATTTAATCTCGCTTTATATGGGCATCGAATTGCAATCACTGGCCCTCTATGTGGTGGCCGCCATCAACCGCGACAGTGCCAAATCTTCCGAAGCTGGCTTGAAGTATTTCGTACTCGGCGCTCTCTCATCTGGCATGTTGCTCTATGGCGCAAGCTTGGTTTATGGCCTGACTGGCCACACCCAATTTGCTGATATTGCCAAAGCACTGGCCCTCACGGGTTCCAACTTAGGCATCATCTTCGGCATTGTTTTCATCATTGCGGGCCTTGCCTTCAAAGTCTCCGCCGTGCCGTTCCACATGTGGACGCCTGATGTTTATGAAGGTGCGCCAACGCCAGTCACCGCCTTCTTTGCAGCAGCGCCAAAAATTGCCGCCATCACCTTATTCACACGCGTGATGATAGGCCCCTTTGCCAATGTGACCCATGAGTGGCAGCAGATTGTGGTGCTCATTTCCATTGCCTCCATGGTGCTTGGTGCCTTTGCCGCTATCGGCCAAAACAACATCAAACGCCTGTTGGCTTATTCCTCAATCGCCAATATGGGTTTTGCGCTTGTTGGCCTTGCCGCTGGCACGGTTGAAGGCGTGCAAGGCGTTTTGGTTTACATGCTCATTTATCTTGTTACCACATTAGGCGTATTCGCTTGCGTGCTGGCCATGCGCCGCAACGGGGTTTATTTAGAAAAGATTTCTGATCTTGCGGGCCTAGGCAAAACCAACAAGGGCCATGCCTTCATGCTGGCAATGCTTATGTTCTCGCTTGCCGGCATCCCACCTTTGGCAGGTTTCTTCGGCAAGCTCTTCGTATTCTTAGCCGCCGTAAAAGCTGGCCTCTGGCCCCTCGCCATCATCGGCGTGGTCGCATCTGTTGTGGGCGCTTATTATTATCTCCGCCTCATCAAGATCATGTATTTCGATGAACCAGCCGAAGCTTTTGACGCGATGGATGGCGAAGTGAAATGGGTAGTCTATATTTCAGGCCTGTTCGTGCTATTGTTCGGATTGTTCGCGCAGCCGCTTTTAGCCATAGCAATCTCCGCTGGGGGGTCACTGTTTTAGAGGGTGATGAACACGCCCATCCACCACTTCACAACCGTCGACTCCACCAACAGCGAAGCCCGCCGCCGTTTAGACTTTGGTGAACCAGCGCCATTCTGGGTGATTTCTGATGAGCAAACAGAAGGGCGGGGCAGGTTGGGGCGGCACTGGGTTTCAAAGCCAGGCAATCTCTATTCCACCTTCGCATTCCCATTCAAGGCTCCACCAAACACCGCCAGCCAAATTTCCTTCGTGGCTGCTCTTGCCATTCAAGATGTTGCAACCAGTTTCATAACCGGAGCCGATATCTCATTGAAATGGCCCAATGATTGTCTGATCGATGGCGCGAAATTTTCTGGTATTCTGGCTGAGATGCATGAAGGCAACATGATCTTAGGTATGGGAGTTAATGTATTACATGAGCCGGAGAATATGCCTTACAAGGCCACCAGCCTCGCCGCGCACGCCAGCACCGCAGCAGTGGCTGAAGTTTTGACCATACTCCAACTCAAACTAAAAAAATGGCTGCAAATTTGGGACGAATCCCGTGGCTTCCAACATATTCACCGCGGCTGGGAAGCCCGTTGTTCGGCCATCGGAAAACCTATGAGCCTTGACACGGGGCGCGGCTTGCTGCACGGCACCTTCGTAGGTCTAGCGCCAGATGGCGGCCTCGTCCTAAATCACAATTCAACAACCACAATCCACCATGCGGGCGATGTTCGCATATTGAGAGACTGAATGAACGCGAAAAAGAAAAACCGATTTGATGCTGATGAACTGGTGCTTCTGCCTTTAGGCGGCACTGGCGAGATTGGCATGAATTGTTATTGCTACGGCGCAGGCCCCGCCAATGCGCGCGAATGGCTGATGGTTGATCTTGGTGTTAAGTTCGGTGACGAACGCGACCCCGGCATAGATGTGATTATGCCAGATGTGAGTTTCATCACGAAAAACCGCAAACGCTTTGCTGGCCTCTTCATCACCCATGCCCATGAAGATCATATCGGTGCCGTGGCATGGTTATGGCCGCAGTTGAAATGCGAAGTCCATTGCACCGCTTTTGCTGCAGAACTTCTTAAACTCAAATTCATTGAGCACGGAATTGATGAAGATGTGCCAGTGGTCATTCACGCGCCGTTGAAGCCATTTGAGCTTGGCGGCTTTAAATTAGAATTCATCAACGTCACACATTCCATTCCCGAATCTTGCGCGCTTTATATCGAAACAGCCCATGGCAAAGTTCTGCATTCGGGCGATTGGAAAATTGACCGAACCCCCGTGCTAGGCAAAACCATCAATGAACAACGCTTCCGCGAATTGGGCGATAAGGGCATTGACGTATTGGTTTGTGATTCCACCAACGTGCTGCGCGAAGGCTTGTCACCATCAGAAAAATCCGTGAGCGAATCTTTAGATGACATAATTAAAAGTGCCGAAGGCCGCGTGGCCGTCACCACATTTGCCTCGCATGTTGAGCGCATTTCCTCTGCCGTAAAAGCAGCCCGCAGTGCTGGCCGCGAAGTGGTGATAGCGGGCCGGGCGATGCGAAACACCATCGAAGCGGCGCGCAATTGTGGCTACCTCAAAGACGCTGGAAAATTTTTAGATGAAGATGCCTTTGGATATTTGCCCCGCGATAAAATAATGTTGCTCTGCACCGGCAGCCAAGGCGAACCCCGCGCCGCCATCGCCCGCATCGGTGAAGACAATCACCCAAACATTGCATTGGAAGGCGGCGATCTGGTGATCTTCTCGGCGCGCACAATTCCCGGCAATGAAAAGGAAGTCTCGGCAGTACACAACAATCTAGCAAAGCTGGGAGTTGATCTCCTCACGGCGGATGATGCTTTGGTGCATTCTTCCGGCCATCCGCGTCAGGGTGAGTTGGCCTTGATGTATGAATGGGTGCGCCCGCGCATACTTGTTCCCATGCATGGCGAACCTCGCCATCTTCTTGCCCATGCAAAATTTGCAAAATCTAAAGGCATCAAAGAAACCTTGATCCTTGAAGATTTAAAAATCGCAAGGCTTTGCCCTGGCCCTGCCGAAATTATTGATGAGGCCCCGGGTGGCCGTTTACATTTGGATGGCAAACTCATTGTTGATTCCGAAGATGGCCCAGCCAAAATGCGCCGCAAACTTTCATTCGCAGGCATTGTGTTTCTGACAGTCGTGGTCACCGAAAAGAGCGAGCTTGATGATGATATCGTGTTGTTGGCTGATGGCATACCAGATGGGCTTGATGAAGATCTAGCCGAAGCCGCCGAGAAAGCATTTGATTCCATGCCACGATCGCGCCGCAAGGATGATGTCACCGTAGCTGAAACTTTGCGAAACGCGGTGCGCCGCGAGGCTGATAATATCTGGGGCAAAAAGCCAGTGTGCAAAGTGGTTGTGGTGCGGGTATAAACTTTCGAACTAAGGAGCCATTATGTCAGCAAAATCCATATTCAAAGTCCTGCTTCAATTTCGCTGGTTGATGTTGGTTTTTTGCTTCGGCTTGGCCGCAGCACTTTGTGGGTTTGCCGCGGTCTTCGCCATGAAAACGCTGAAGTTCCTGATGGCCGTTCCCACAATGGATGAAGTGGATGCTTTGCTAAAAATGCTGGGTCTCATTGATGCAGCTTTGGTCGCTGGCCTTGTGGTGATGGTGATGCTGTCATCATTCAGTTCCTTCGTTGAAAATCAAGACGATACAAACAATCAATCATGGCTTTCCGCCATCAGCTTCGGCGCGTTGAAGTTCAAACTAGCCTCCACCATTGCGGCCATCGGAGCGATCAATCTTCTGGAAGCAGTTTTTGAAACCGGCCCACTCAACGCAAATAACATCATGTTGCAAAGCATGGTTGAATTGGTCTTCATAAGTTTCGTGTTTGTTTTAGCGCTTGTCGATTG
>JANNBH010000085.1:0-11617 GCA_031385245.1 Hyphomicrobiales bacterium
GTGCCTGGATCAATAATGTCGCAGAACACAGCCATGGTGGTTTGTGCATAGAACGGGTCCATGTGAACCGATGCTGCATCGGGCATCAAAATCATGTCGGATTCATTGATGGCCTTCCAGCCAGCAATGGATGAGCCGTCAAACATCAAACCTTCTTCCCAAGCATCAGCATGCATCTGGGAAATATCCATGGTGAGATGTTGCATCTTGCCGCGCGGATCAGTGAAGCGCAGGTCAACGTATTTAACATCCTTGTCCTTGATCATCTCAAGGGCGGCGGCGATATCTTTATTGTCTTTAGCCATGGGTAAGTCCTCTGCTTGGCGTCTGTTTAAAACGGTTATAATTCTTAAAGCGCGTCGTTGCCGGACTCGCCCGTGCGGATGCGGATAGCTTGTTCGATGGTGGAAATAAAGACCTTGCCATCGCCAATGCGGCCGGTGCGGGCTGCATTTTGAATGGCTTCAACAGCTTTATCAACAAGCTCATCAGCAACCACGATTTCGATTTTCACCTTCGGCAAAAAATCCACCACATACTCAGCCCCACGATAAAGTTCGGTGTGGCCTTTCTGGCGGCCAAAGCCTTTGGCCTCAGTTACAGTAATGCCTTGAATGCCCACTTCTTGTAGGGCTTCCTTTACTTCATCGAGCTTGAACGGCTTGATGATGGCTTCAATTTTCTTCATGTGATACCTCAATGTATGACCGCGATGTTGCATGGCCCGTGCCAGTTGCGTTGGATAATGATTTCAGTGGCTTAGGTGTTCATTAATGCTTGTGCATTGTATGGGTTGATTAATAATTAGGCGAAGTGATTAAAGATTAGGCTAAAATAAAAAAGGTGACAAGTTTCCTTGCCACCAAGTTTGCGGGGGGTATTGTTTTTTATTTAGGCTCAGGAAGCAAGGTCATCCGGTCCGTGCAGTTTCCAATCGGAACTACGGGCAAGGAAGATGGCGTAGTAAACAGCACCAGCCAGCAGCATCAGGCCAGTTGCAATGAGGCTGGGGCGACCGAAGGCTTCGTCGAGGAAGTTTTGGTAAGCGATGTAAACCAGCGCCAACAAAGCAACGACAGCGGGGATGGGGAAGAACGGCATACGGTAATGGCCGCCATTGGTAGTGCCATTATGACGACCCACAATAACTGCCGCACAGAGCAAGATATAAAGCACCACCAGCGATGTTCCGGTGACCACAAACAATAAGTTTAAATCAATAAAGCAGGCACCAGCACTGAGAACAGCCACAACAATGGTAGCAATCCACGGTGATTGATGCTTACTGTGAACAGATGCCAGAGCAGTACTAAGAGGTGCGGGCCAAGTGCGATCGCGACCAGAACTGAACAACAATCGTGCCGCTTGCAGAATGATGGCTATAACTGCATTCAAAATGGCCAGTGCAATGGCAAGGCTGATAAACACAGTCAATGTATGTCCACCGCGAGCTTCTAAAAAGTATTCAATTTTTTGTGGCGCGGCGATCAAAGCAGATAGATCAGGTGCGCCCAACAATACGGCAGTGAGTGGAACCAATTCAGCAATCACCGTAATGACCAAGGCCCACAAAACAACTTTGCCAATGTTGCGTTTAGCATCATGGGTTTCTTCACCAAAGAATGCGGCGGAACCATAACCATTATAGGCAAACAGGGCCACGGCGGTGGCCGCTAAAATTAGGCCAGAGGGAGCGCTCACTAAACTGTTGGTGGTTGCGTCCAAAATTTGTGGAGAGGAGAACAGACTGCTGAGCGGGCGCTCGATATTGGCAAAGCCCAACACTGTAAGAACCAGCAATGCTACGAGTTCGATAGCCAAAAATACACCTGTCACAACCGCATTTAATTTAATCTTGAGGATAGCAACGATGGACGAGATAATGATGGTCACCACACCGATGATTTTTGGGTCAAGGTTGGGAATGATCACGCCAAGATAAGTTCCTACACCAAGGGCCACAACGGCCACGATGAGGATGAGTGTGATGAAATTCATAAACAGAGTTAGGAAACCCCAGAAACGGCCCAGCGTGCGGCCAATCATGGTGTATTCACCACCCGTCGTGGGGTAGGCCGATGAAAGTTCAGCATAAACATAGGCCATGAACAATCCGATGACGGCAGCAATCACAAAACTCAAAAATGAGCCGCTACCAGCAAGCGCAATAACACCCGGCACAATGATGAACACCGATGAAGCGGGTGTGACCGCCGACAATACAATCAATAATGTGCCAAGTGCTCCGAGGACGCGATTGAGTCCTACTGGCCTTGCTGGTTTTACAGTTTTTGCAGACATGATTCTCCCCTTTATTTTTATTACATTAAAATTACTTAACACGTTTAGAAATACGCTTATTATATAACGAGTCAATATATTTGTAGACAAATTGCACTTCATCTGCCAATTCTGAAGAGTAAGTTTAATTGGATAAAAATTAATGGCGCGACCAAAAGACCAAACGCATCGCCGTTTGACTGTGATCTCTGCAGCTGAGACCATGATAGCTAAACATGGCCTTCAGGCGGTCACTTTGGGTGGTATAGCCAATGAAGCGGGCATGAGTGCCAATGCGTTGCTCTATTACTATTCAGGTCTGAAAGACCTGCTTGATGATGTGCAAAAACAAGCGGTGGAGCGCTTCTGTTCGCAGCGCGCGACCAGCACAGCCCACATTAAAGACCCACGCCAACGTCTTCGGGCCATGATTGAAAATGGTTTGCCGTCTGGTCAAGATGATCAACTGTGCCGTTTGCTTCTCGAACTCGGAGTCTATGCGCGGTCTGATGCTGGCTATGCAGCCCGCCACATTGTTCTATTTGAACGGCAGGTAACAATCTACGTTGGCATCCTTGAAGCAGGTGCGGCCTTGGGTGCTTTCAATCTTAAAACCAGCAGCGACACAATCGCCCGTAGCCTCGTGGTGTTGGAAGATGGTCTGGGTTTGCATCTGGTCAACATTGTGCCCGCTGTCGATCAACAGGCAGCACGGGCGATTCTCACTAGCTATGCTGAAATGGCAACCGGCAGCAGCCTTGCGCCATTGAATTCTTGATCTGTAGGAGTGCGTTTCTATGAACCAGATAACCCCAACTGGAAAACTGCGTGCCCGCGCTTTGGGCATTCCCTTTGAAGGGACAACGGGTTTGCTGAATTCCATCACCGATGTGGCTGGTGTTGAAGTTGGCTATGTTACGCTCATTGCCGGAAATGGACCTTTGCACACAGGGCAGGGCCCTATCCGCACGGGTATAACAGCGATTTTACCGCGCGGGAAAAAAGACGTGGGCGTGTCTTGTGCAGCGGGCATAAATTCTTTCAACGGCAATGGCGAGATGACAGGAGCAGCCTGGATTGAGGAGTCCGGTGGGTTCAATTTGCCAATTCTCATCAGCAACACCCACGCCATTGGAGCATGCCATCGGGGCAGCATTGATTGGGTGGTGAAGAATAAGCCAGCACTCGCTAATCAATGGCTTTTACCAGTGGCTGCTGAAACTTGGGATGGCTATTTGAACGACATCAATGGCGCACACGTGACCGTTGATTACGTGCAGCGCGCCATTGAAAACTCTGTGGGTGGCGCAATAGAGGAAGGCTCGGTTGGCGGCGGCACCGGCATGAATTGTTATGCCTACAAAGGTGGTTCTGGCACATCTTCGCGCAGTGTCGAATACGGTTCCAAAAAATACACTCTGGGAGTATTTCTGCAAACTAATTTCGGGGCCCGTCACGAATTAAACATAGCGGGTTTGCCCATCGGCCGCATGTTAGCGGCTGATAATCCGATGGATAGTTTCCATCCCAATCATCCACCCGGTGCTGGCTCCTGCATCGGTGTGGTGGCAACCGATGCACCCTTGCTTCCAGGCCAATGCAAAGCCTTAGCGCGCCGCGTGTCTATGGGCTTGGCCCGCACCGGCACCGCAGGTTCCCATTTTTCAGGTGATATTTTTATTGCATTCTCAACAGCAAACGCTGGAGCATTTGATAGTCGCTTCCCTGATGGTCCACCCACCGATCAAAGCTATAAGAACATAGATTTTATTCCATGGGGCTACATGGATGATTTTTATACTGCAGTTGTGCAGGCCACTGAAGAGGCGGTTCTAAACTCACTGGTTGCCAATTCTGAAATGATAGGGCGAGACGGTAACCGATCTCCCGCCTTGCCACATGATGCGGTGATTTCTGCGTTAAATAATCGCGCGAATTAATTCTTCTTCAAGTGCCGCAACAGCTCCGCCAAATCCTTGGCTCGCATTTCATCAAGTTTTTCGTGCAGTGCCATAATTTCAATTTCCGCTTTCAGGTTCACTTCATAATCATGCGCGGCGGCAAGGCGGTCTTTCACGGCTTGCCGGTTCTGGCTCATCATAATCACCGGAGCTTGGATTGAAGCGAGCATCGACATGAATAGGTTGAGCAGAATATAAGGGTAGGGGTCAAACCCACCAATCAGCATCACTGAATTGAGCAGCACCCACGCTGCTATAAACACTGCAAACAAAATCAAAAATTTCCACGAGCCGCCAAAGCTTGCCACTTGGTCGGCCAGCCTATCGCCAAAAGTCATAGTGCCTTCATGCTCGGTATTGGTATCGCGAGATATCGCCACTCGCTTGGCCACGCGTTCAATCACGCGGCGCTCTCGGGCTGGAATTTCCGTGAAGTCTTTTTCCATGAGGCGTTGCGCTAAAAGTTTGACAGAATTGTCGATGTTATTTTCCATATCTTGCTCACCTTCAGAACAGTTGTGATCACCGCTTCATTCGGTATAGTCACTTAACGGAGAGTCTATCATGGTTATCAATAAATTTCGTCGTACAAAAATCTGGGGTGAAAGCGCACCATAATTATGATCAAACGCTCCGCTGCTCGATCAGACCAAACCAAATTGTTTTTGTCCTATTCAAGAAAGGACATTAAAACCGCTGAGCGCTTGCATATTGCTTTAGAAGAGCACGGCTTTGATGTTCTACTTGATCGCACAGATATAGCACCCGGCGAAGATTGGAAAGCAAGGCTTGGCAGGCTTATCCATGAGGCCGATGCTGTGGTGTTTACGCTCTCGCCGCATTCCACTGCCTCTACCGTGTGCGCCTGGGAGGTTCAAGAAGCGACGCGCTTGGGCAAACGTATTTTGCCTGCTCTCATTGCAAAAGTTTTGGATGCTGATGTTCCGTCAGAACTGGCGCGTTTGAATTTCATTTCATTTTTAAAACGTGAGTTCGACCTTGGCATTGCCGATTTAGTTTCGGCCCTGAATACAAATTTAGAATGGGT
Organism: Hyphomicrobiales bacterium; assembly: GCA_031385245.1. Classification (GTDB taxonomy): domain Bacteria; phylum Pseudomonadota; class Alphaproteobacteria; order Rhizobiales; family Aestuariivirgaceae; genus Aestuariivirga. The sequence continues at coordinate 5,290 of JANNBH010000085.1, forward strand.
GCGAGAACACACGCGTCTTTCTGAACTTGCACAAGTTTGGGAAAATAAAAGTGAGAACACATCACAGGTTTTGCGTGGCAATGCTTTGTTGGATGCTGAGCGTTGGCTGGCCAACCGGCCAACAGATGCAGCTTCACCCACCGAAATTCAGCAAGCCTTCATAGCCGCAAGCCGAAATGCAGCCACCGGACGCCAGCGCAATTGGGTTGCTGGTTCAATTGCAGTTTCCATCGTCTCGGCTGGGCTCGCTTTCTGGGGTGAGATCAACCGAAAGGAGGCCGTGGCCCAACGGCAAGTTGCTGAACAACAACGAGACCGAGCCGAGAAGGTTTTGACTGCTGCCTCGGGAACTTCGCACAGCTTGGTCTTCGACATGGCGCAGGAGTTTCGCAATGTGGAAGGCGTGCCATTGGCCACAATCAAAAAAGTTTTAAATAAAGCCCGCAGTCTTCAAACTGAACTGGGCAAGGCAGGCGGCGCAAGCTTAGATATGCAGCGTGATGAGGCCGCTGCATTAAATGAACTTGCAACAACCTATCAAGCCCAAGGCGCCACCAGCGAAGCTCTATCGGCAGCCAATGAGTCAATGGCCATTGTGCAAAAATTGGTAGAAGCCGAACCCAACAACAATAAATGGAAACGCTATCAGGGTGTTACGTTTGACACAGTAGGAGCTATTTTAGACCTGCAAGGGAAAGCGACCGAGGCCAACCAACTCTTCACGAAAAGTTATGAGCAAGCCAAAACTTTAGCCACGCAGGATGCCAACAACACAGAGTGGCAGGCGGATTATTCAATTAGCCTTGAGCGCATGGCCAACATACAAACGACGCAGGGAAATTATGAGGCCGCACTTAAATTCTATGACAGCTCAATTGATGTGCGTGCAAAACTTCGTACCAAAGAACCAAAAGAGTGGAAATGGAAACGGGCATTGGCCGTGGCAATGGTTCACCGTGGCAATGTTTTGGACACGCTTGGTCGACATGGCGAAGCCTTGAGCGAATATCGCTCTGCCGAAAAATTGGTGGATGAAGTATTCCAAGAAAACCCCAATAATCTTGAATTTAAGCGCGACAAATTCGCATTCAGTTTTGAAATTGCCGACAGCCTTTCTGCAAACGGCGATAACAAGCAAGCCATCGTAATCTATAACAAAGCCATTACACTCGCTCAACAAATTGCTGATGCTGATCCAGAAAACAGCCAGTGGCGTCGCGATTTAGCATTTGCCAATTACAAGGCGGGCGATTTTCAATTGGAGCTAGGTGGCATAGCGACTGCTGAAATCCTCTTGCAAAAAAGCTTAGACACCTATCACGCATTGATTGAAGCTGACCCACAAAACTTGAGCTGGCTGCGCGAACAAAGCGAAGTTTTTATCAGCATGGGAGATTTGCTTTCACGCAAAGGGCTTTCGGAAAAGGCATTAGAATTTGAAGAGCAAGCCTTGGTGATTATGCAGAGCCTGGCTAATAATCAGCCCAAGAACGACAGTTTCCAAAAGGCACTTGCGCGCTATCTCGATCAGCAGGTTTTGGTCTTAGGGGTTTTGGGGCGTGGTGAAAAAGCAATTGAAAGACAAAAAGAAAGCCTTGTGATTAGCCGGCAGCGACTTATAAAATATCCAAACAACAAGGCAGCAATGCAATCTGTATCAGTCAGTTTGTTTGGCCTTGGAGATTTAGCCCTTGCATCTGGTGACACGACTTCCGCTGAAACATCTTATTTAGAGGCTTTGGCGCTCTCAAACAAACTTTTAGAAATGGATAACCGCAGCAAAAGTTTTCGGCAAAATGTTGCAGCCGGCTTGAGCAAGCTTGGTGACGTGAAATATCAATTACGCCAAGGTCCAGAAGCTTATGGATATTTTGACCAAGCAAGGACGAAGTTTCTTGAATTATTAAATGAAGATAACACCGATCTAAATGTAGCCCGCAATTTAGCGCTGATTGATACCAACATTGGCAGGCTTCTCACGGAGACCGGTGAAATCGAAACTGCATTGCAGCATTTGAACAAAGCGCTAGAAATTTTTGATCAATTGGTGGCCAATGATCCCGAAAACGCTGAACTGCAACGCGATCAAATTGTGGCTCATATTCGCCTCGCTGCAACCGGCAAAGAGAGCAAGGCTCATTATGAAAAGGCCTTAGAACTTGCCCTTCAAATGAAAGAAAAGGGTAAGCTTACTGTGACCGCAGACCAAATGATTGCAACAATCAAATCAGAAATGTCTAAACTGCCTTAGCTAAATTTGCAGAGCCATCGGGCAATGGATAGTTCTACATTAAAAATCTTTAACAAGTGTGGTTGGTCTTTGAGCTAAAATTTTTATATGAAACAAATTCTTTAAGCGCTTATTCACATTGCCACTCCAGTTTGGGCCTTATGGTTTTTGAAATCTATTGAGCACCACTTGCCGAAGCCGTTGTTAGATTGGGCAATTTGCCGAACTTAAAAACCATCATCACAAATGTTACCTCAGCACTTTTACTTTGGTTGTTATATGCCTGATCACCAGTTCTGCGATTGTTAAATTGATAACCCATGACAAAACAAACGCAATATCTGCAACATAGCCTTCAAGCGCTTTGCCTCTGATCAGAAAAATTGGGAGCTGGATAAATGCGATAGTGGCGGCACCCATTCCTATTGCATAGGCGCGGATCATCCAATCGCGATGTCGCGCAATATCGCGGTTGATGATTGCAAGAAGCGCCAAGGTAAGGGCCATAATTAAACCCAAGCCCGCCACTGCTCGTGCGGTTACCAGCACCCAGGTTGAAGCATCGGGAAACTCGACCAATAAGCGAATTGCTGACAGGCCGAGCATCATTCCGGCAATCACGAATATCCTGCCGCTAATGCGGTGGAATTTGCCAAAACGCTTTTTCATTGCGCCGGAAAATTGAACTGGTCCCAGAATGCCAAATGCCATTCCACCTAAGGAATGCAAAAACAGTGCCCATGGCACAGCGTTAAATCTAATTGAGTCGGACGGCAGTTGATCAGTAAGAATTTGAAACATGCGTAAAGGTGCTGAAATGATGGGTATGAAGGTCGCTACAAAGAGCAACAGGGCAAGCGTCATCGGCCGTTGAAAAAAACGTGTCATAATTGTATTCCTTTAAAGTTATGTTTCAGTCAATATGTTCGAACTGAAAAACCTCATCCAATGGTTTTTTAAAATGTTTGGCAATTTGAAATGCCAGTTCCAAGCTTGGAAAATATTTGGCGTTTTCGATGGCCATGATAGTTTGGCGCGTCACACCCACAGCCTCAGCCAAATCTTTTTGCGTTATCTCACTTGCATCAAAACGAAGCCTTCGGATTTGATTGGTAATTTTTGGGCGGGACAAACTATATGCCCCTGCGATAAAGAATGAGCTTGGTTATTTCGCTGACGAAGCCACTGAGCGCGCAACTGGCAAAGATCATGTTCAGCACGGCAAGAATTGATGCACCCAAAGCCAATGAAATAATCGCAGCAACGATGCCGATGTTAATGACAATCAATGTGGCTTGCATGGCGCGCAGCCCAATCAATGTGTCGCGTTCATCACGCAAGAAATTTGTCTTCTTTTCACCAGTGATCATGGCATAGGCAATGTTGAATAAAATGGTGATGACTATGGCAATGCCAATTCCAATCAATATCAACCACAGCACAGTTTGCGCCCAATGTTCCAGCCCGCCCGCGCCAGCAAACATTCTGGCTGCAGATTTTTTCATCAAAACAATGAGCATAATGGCCCATGTGACAAAGCTAACGAGAATGTTAGAAACGGCGTTGCGCTCTTCAAATGACATGGTTTCACCTGCTTTAAGTATGAGTTTCTTATCTTTAAGTATAGTTTATTATACCAAGTGTCAAGTATGGCATACTTATATTTTTGACACCCTGTACGATTCCGCCGCATTACCGCGCAACTTGCTCAACTAGCAGGGTTGATCTAGTAACGTTGCAAATTCAGATTCTGAGGAGCGCACATCATGGCACAAAAGAAACATAAAATTGCAATGTTAACCGCAGGTGGCTTGGCTCCATGCCTATCAGCTGCTGTTGGCGGCCTCATCATGGAGTATTCAAAAAAACTCCCAAAGGCCGAAATCATTGGCTATCGCAATGGCTATATGGGTCTGCTCAAAGGCTGGTCAGTTAAAGTAACGCCAGCCGTGCGTAAAAGCGCTGCTGTGTTACTCGCCCATGGTGGTTCACCTATCGGTAATAGCCGCGTTAAATTGACCAATGTTAAAGACTGCATCAAGCGCGGATTGGTGAAGGAAGGGCAAGACCCACTGAAGGTTGCCGCTGAACAATTGGTGAAAGATGGCATTACTATTCTGCACACCATCGGCGGTGATGATACCAACACCACAGCTGCAGATTTGGCGGCTTATCTCAAAGCCAATAATTATAATCTTACTGTGGTGGGTTTGCCCAAGACGGTGGACAATGACGTGATCCCCATTAAACAAACCTTGGGTGCAGTAACAGCAGCAGAGCAGGGAGCGATATTCTTTGAAAACTGCATCAACGAACAATCCACCAATCCGCGCATGTTATTGATCCATGAAGTGATGGGCCGCAACTGTGGTTGGCTGACCGCGGCAACAGCCGAAACCTATCGCAAGCGCCTCAAGAAATTGAAGTTCGTGCCCGACTTTAATTTGTCGATGGCGCATAAAGATATTGATGCGGTTTATTTGCCAGAGATTGCTATTGATCTTGAAGCCGAAGCCAAGCGCTTGAAGAAGATTATGGATAAGAAGGATTGCGTGACGATTTTTCTTAGCGAAGGCGCTGGCATTAACGACATTGTGGCTGAAATGACAGCACGGGGTGAAGCCCCAGATCGTGATGCGTTCGGCCATGTGCAGATTGATAAGATCAACCCCGGCGCATGGTTTGCCAAACGTTTTGCCAGCATGGTGGGTGCGGAAAAAACACTGGTGCAGAAATCAGGTTATTTCGCAAGATCATCCAAAGCCAACAAAGAAGATTTGGCATTGATCAAGCTGATGGTGAAAGAAGCCGTGAAGAACGCCCTCAAAGGCGTGTCCGGCGTGATTGGCCATGATGAAGGCAAGAAAAACCAACTCCGCGCCATCGAATTCCCGCGCATTAAAGGCGGCAAGGAATTTGATGTAAAGGCCAAATGGTTTAGCGCTTTGTTGAAAGAAATAGGCCAGCCGAAAGGCAAAAAGATTGATGTGAAGCATTAGGTGGCATAGGCGGCGACCACAATGAACCGCCCGCTTTTTCTGCTTATTGGCACTGGCACAATGCTTGGCCTCAATTTTCCAATTGGAAAATTGGCGCTTGCGGCAGGCCTCAGTCCCGGCCTTTGGGCCGCTGTCATATCTTTGGGTGCGGGCCTTGCCTTGCTCGCCACTACAACAGTTTTCGAAAGAGACGGCGAAAGACCAAAGGCAATTGTAAATTTCTCAGTTATCTCCGGTTTTCTATCTTATGTAATCCCAAACTTCTTAACCTTCGCCGCGATCCCTAAAATTGGCAGTGGCATGGCTGCAATTATGTTTGCCTTGTCGCCAGTAGTTACGGCGCTGCTCTCCATTATTCTTAAAGTCTGGCCACCAAATAAATTCGGCATAATAGGAATAGCCTTCGGTCTCATTGGAGCAGTGATCATTATATTTGGTCGCAATGCCGGCATTGAAGCTGGCGCATCACCTTGGCTTTTTGCAGCCCTGCTAATTCCCTTATTTCTCGGTCTCGGCAATGTCTATCGCACGTGGGCTTGGCCCAAAGGCGCAAGCCCCCGCCGTTTGGCAAGCCTTACCAACCTTGCCGCTGTGCCATTTCTACTTGCAATAACGCTATTTCTGAGTGGAACTCTAAATTTGCAACCGCTTCTAAAAATCCCGGGCCTGATAGCGCTGCAACTCGCCGTCTCCACAACCATGTTCCTTATGTTCTTCCGCCTTCAACAAATCGGCGGGCCAACCTACCTTAGTCAAATTGGCTATGTTGCAGCGGCAGTTGGTTTGATTATTGGGGTTGGCTATCTAGGCGAATCCTATCCACTAAGTGTCTGGCTAGGGGCAGGGATAGTAGTACTTGGAATTGCATTTTCAACTTGGGGCCACTTCCGTCAACCTTGAGCAAAGATCACTGAAATCTTCCCTTCCCATCTTGAAAACCCTCTGCTAAAGCACCGCCACTGAAATGCCCCGGGGCCAAAAGCCTAAGTGCAACGCGGACGTGGTGAAATTGGCAGACACGCAAGATTTAGGTTCTTGTGAGGAAACTCGTGGGGGTTCAAGTCCCTCCGCCCGCACCATGTCCGAGTGAGCCGAACTT
>JANNBH010000094.1:0-30322 GCA_031385245.1 Hyphomicrobiales bacterium
ATTGCTCGCGTAGATTTTTCATCATCAGGTTAGCGTTATCGAGATCAACCTCTTCAAAATCATGGCGCGTGTAATAATTGCGGCCAAATTCTTTCCAATGTTCAGTGACGATTTGCAGCGCTGATTGCTTGCGGGCGGCCAAAATGTTGAGCCACATGAGAACTGCCCAAAGACCATCCTTCTCGCGCACATGATTAGAACCGGTGCCGAAGCTTTCTTCGCCGCAGACGGTGGCCATGTTGTCGTCGAGCAAATTTCCAAAGAATTTCCAGCCTGTTGGGGTCTCGTAACATTTAAGGCCCATTTTGGCCGCCACCCGGTCTGCTGCACCACTGGTGGGCATGGAGCGGGCGATGCCTGTTATGCCACCCTTGTAGCCCTGGGCCAGATGCATGTTAGCAGCTATGATGGCGAGTGAGTCGGAAGGGGTGACGTAGATGCCACGGCCTACGATGAGGTTGCGGTCACCATCGCCATCAGAAGCTGCGCCGAAATCATAGGTCTTGTTGATCAGGAGCATGTCGCACAGGTCTTTGGCGTGAACGAGATTTGGATCAGGGTGATGCCCGCCAAAATCGGGAAGGGGTTCCCCATTCATCACGGTGCCTTTGGCAAAGCCCAATTGGTCTTCAAGAATACGGTGAGCATAGGGCCCAGTGATTGCGCCCATGCCATCAAACTTCATGGTGAAGCCAGATTTGATCAGGGCTTTAATAGCCTCAAAATCAAACAGGGTTTGCATGAGGGCTGCATAATCAGTGACAGGGTCAACGACTTCAACAACCATGTCGCCGATTTTTGAGGTGCCGATTTTGTTCAAATCCACGTCAGTAGATTTTGTGGTTTTATACGAAGTGATGGTTTTAGTGATGGCGAAAATAGCTTCGGTAATTTTCTCAGGCGCTGGCCCGCCATTGCCACCATTATATTTTATGCCAAAATCGCCGTCTGGGCCGCCGGGGTTGTGGCTTGCGGATAAGATGATTCCGCCAAAAGCTGCGTTTTTGCGAATGAGATGTGATGCGGCAGGCGTGGAGAGCAAACCATTTTGACCCACAATCACCCGGCCAAAACCATTGGCTGCTGCCATACGCATGGCAGTTTGCACAACGTCCTTATTGTAATAACGGCCGTCACCGCCGATCACTAAAGTCTTGCCGGCAAAGCCTTCAAGTGAATTAAAAATCGCTTGAATAAAATTCTCGGCATAATGGGGCTGTTGGAACACCGTTACTTTTTTGCGGAGGCCAGATGTGCCTGGGCGCTGGCCTTCAAATGGTATAGTTGAAATTGTTTCAAACATTTTTCGTAACCGTTTTATAAAGAGTTGCATATTCAGCAGCACTGTGATCCCAAGACACGTCCGTCGCCATTCCACGGGCTTGCAGATTCTTCCATACTGTTTTGTTGTCGTAAAGCTTATGGGTGCGGGCCAAGGCATTTTGTAGCGTTATGCCATCCACAGGCGAGAATTGAATGCCGGTGGCTACACCTGCCGCTAAAGCTGCGTCATTGGCATCAATGATTGTATCGGCCAGTCCACCAGTGCGCGCTACAACTGGCACGCAGCCATAGCGCAACCCATAGAGCTGGGTGAGGCCGCAAGGCTCAAACCGTGAGGGCACCAGCATGGTGTCGCAGCCGCCTTGCACCAGATGCGACAAGTTCTCGTCATAGGCAGTGACTACACCGATGCGACCGGGGTGGCGGCTTGCTGCTTCCTTAACTGCGTTCTCAATTGCTGCTTCACCTGTGCCGATGAGAGCCAACCTTGCGCCTGATTCAACTAACCAATCGAGCAATGAGGCAAATATATCCAAGCCCTTTTGCCAGGTGAGACGGCTGACTACGCCGTGAATAATGCCATCACCCGTTTCCAAGCCAAAGCGCTTTTCAATGGCGCGTTTATTGCCCACGCGCTTGCTGAAATCATTTGCTGAAAAGTTTACGGCTAAGGCTTTATCAGTGGCGGGGTTCCACACATCAGTATCAATGCCATTCACAATGCCGCTTAATTGCGCGCGGCGTGATTGCAGCAGGCCTTGCAGACCCATGCCAAAATCTGCCGTGCAGATTTCAGTGGCATAGGTGGGTGAAACTGTGGTGATCGCATCAGCACAGGTGAGGCCGCCTTTAAGAAAACTCACATTGCCATAAAACTCTACACCATCAATGGCGAAGGCCTGTGGTGGCAGATTGAGCACATTGAAATAACCTGCCGGAAACTGGCCTTGGAAGGCAATGTTGTGAACGGTAATAATGGTTTTTGGGCCACCGCGATAACGCACATAGACAGCAGCCAAGGCTGATTGCCAATCATGCAAATGCAAAACGTCGGCCTTGTAATTTCCAAGTGCGCCACGTGCTAAATCTGCTGCTACTTCCGAAAGGGCGGCATAACGCTGCGGATTGTCTGGCCAGTCTTTACCGTCTGGTCCGAGATAAGGATTGCCCGCACGGTTAAAAAGATGAGGCGCATCCAAAACGAAGAGATCAAGCCCCTTGGCTTTGCCAGATTTCAAAGTTGCGTTGCCACCCATAAGATTTGGAAACTCATGGACAGTTTGAACACTTTCTAAAGCAGACAGCACTGCCGGATAACCTGGCACCAAAGTTTTCATGGTCACGCCATGCGATTTGAGTGCGCTAGGCAATGCGCCCGTCACATCAGCAAGGCCGCCGGTTTTGATCAGCGGATAGAGTTCAGATGTGACCGATAGAACTTGCATCAGGTGAGACGGTCAATCATCGGTTGGGTGATCAGGCAAATGCCCTTCTCTGAACGGCGGAAGCGCTGATCGTCTAGAACCGGATCCTCACCCACCACAAGGCCCTCAGGAATACGAACACCCGAATCGATGATCACTTTGGTGAGGCTGGCGTTGCGGCCAATTTCAACATTGGGCAGAACCACGGCATCTTCAAGATTGGAAAATGAATTGACGCGCACATTGGTGAACAGCAATGCCCGCTTGATTGATGCACCTGAAACGATGCAGCCACCCGAAACCAGCGAGGCAATAGCACTGCCACGGCGGCCTTCAAGATCGTGGACGAACTTTGCTGGAGGAGTCACTTCACCATAAGTCCAGATTGGCCAGTCCTTGTCGTAGAGATCAAGCGACGGCAAAGTATCCGTTAAATCAATGTTGGCTTCCCAATAAGCATCAATGGTTCCAGCATCGCGCCAATAGGCTTGCTTTTCCAACGGTGAGCGCACGCATGATTTTGTAAAGCGATGGGCAACAGCTTTGCCGTTTTTCACAACATAAGGAATAATGTCTTTTCCGAAATCACGGCTTGAGCCTTTGGTGGCAGCATCGCGGCGTAAGAGACCTGCCAAGAATTTTGTTTCAAAAACATAAATACCCATCGAGGCCAGAGCCATTTCAGGATTGTCAGGAATGCCTGGAGGATCAGCGGGCTTTTCAATGAATTCGATGATACGATCATTTTTATCAACATGCATAACGCCAAAGCCCGTGGCTTCCATGCGCGGCACTTCAAGGCAACCGATGGTGACATCAGCACCTGAATCCACATGCTGTTGCAACATCAATTCATAGTCTTGCTTGTAGATATGATCGCCAGCGAGAATAACGCTGTATTTCACATTGTAAGTTTCAATAATGTCGAGGTTTTGATAAACCGCATCAGCTGTGCCCGCATACCATTGATCTTCTGACACGCGCTGGCTGGCTGGCAAAATATCAAAACTTTCGTTGCGCTCAGTGCGGAAGAAATTCCAGCCCCTTGTGAGATGTCTGATCAAACTATGGGCCTTATATTGCGTGGCCACACCGATTCGGCGGATGCCGGAGTTCATGGCATTGGACAAGGCAAAATCGATGATGCGCGATTTGCCGCCAAAGGGCACGGCTGGCTTTGCCCTGCGGTCGGTCAGCTCCATCAAGCGGCTGCCGCGCCCTCCAGCTAAAACATAGGCCATAGCATCACGGGCCAAAGGTGCTGTTCTTCTTTTTTCACTCATAGCTGCTACTCCCAATCCAGCAGTCGGTTTATTTATGTATCACTCACGAAGAATAACGTGGCCAGCGGGGGCACTGTTATGCGTGCTGAGGCTGGTTTTCCGTGTGATGATTGTTCAAGTCCGGTAATTTGTCCTTGGTTGCCTTTTCCAGTTCCCCAGTATTGTTCGGCGTCACTGTTAAAGACTTCACGCCACACTCCGGCTTTTGGCAAGGGCAGTTCATAATTTTCGCGCAGCACTGAAGTGAAGTTTGAAACGACCACAACAGGTTGTTTGCCGTCGCCTGAATGTCTGGCCCAAGCAAAGATAGAATTTTCAGCATCGTCGCCAATCAGCCATTCATAGCCTTCGCTTTCACAATCACGCGCATAGAGGGCGGGGTGTTTGGCATAGATGTGGTTGAGATCACGGATCAGAGATTGCATGCCTTTGTGGGGTGCATGTTCGAGCAAATGCCAATCAAGACTTTGGGTGTGGTTCCACTCGGTCCATGGTGCCATTTCTTGACCCATGAACAGAAGTTTCTTGCCGGGGTAGCCCCACATGAACCCAAAATAGGCGCGCAAGGTTGCAAATTTCTGCCAATCATCACCAGACATTTTAGCAAGCAATGAACCTTTGCCATGCACCACTTCATCATGCGAAAGCGGCAGCACAAAATTTTCGGTGAAGGCATAGAGCAAGCCGAAGGTGAGATCATTGTGATGGTGTTTTCTATAAACACCCTCGCGCTGCATATATTGCAGCGTATCGTGCATGAAACCCATGTTCCACTTGAAACCAAAACCAAGGCCGCCGGTGCTGGTGGGTTTAGACACGCCGGGGAAGGCGGTTGATTCTTCGGCGATGGTCATAATGCCAGGGTGCTGGCCGTAAGTTTCGTGGTTCATGCGTTGCAGGAAGGCGATTGCTTCCAAGTTTTCACGGCCACCAAATTGGTTGGGAATCCACTCGCCCTCTTTGCGGGAGTAATCGAGATAAAGCATGGAGGCCACAGCATCTACACGCAAGCCATCTAAGTGATAACGCTCGAGCCAGAACAGCGCATTGTTAAGCAGGAAGCTTTGCACTTCTTTGCGGCCAAAATTATAAATCGCCGTATTCCAATCGGGGTGGAAGCCTTGGCGCGGATCAGCATGTTCATAAAGCGCTGTGCCATCAAAATTAGCCAATCCATGTTGATCAACAGGAAAATGCGCTGGCACCCAATCTAAGATGATGCCGATATTTGCGGCATGGGCTTTATCGACAAAACGCGCAAAGCCAGTGGGATCACCAAAGCGCGACGTGGGTGCAAAGAGGCCAACAGGTTGATAGCCCCAAGACGGATCATAGGGAAATTCGCTAACAGGCAGCAATTCAATATGGGTGTAGCCCATGTCCTTCACATAGGCGATGAGTTGCTCGGCCAGCTCGTCATAAGACAGGAAAGCATCGCCATCATTCTTACGCCACGAGCCTAAGTGAACTTCGTAAATGCTGATTGGCACGCGGCGTTTATCGGGCGCTATTCGCTCTTTAAGATATTCAGCATCGGACCATTTAAATTGATCAGTGCGGGTAATTTTTGACGCAGTGTTGGGGCGAAGTTCAGCGGCAAAACCATAGGGGTCAGACTTCAAGTGCAAGCCGCCATTTTTGTCGATGATTTCAAATTTATAGCCTTGGCCTTCAGTGGCTTCAGGCACAAAGATTTCCCAAATACCCACGTCCATGCGCTTTCGCATCACATGGCGGCGGCCATCCCAGTCATTGAAATCACCCACAACAGAAACACGTTCGGCGTTAGGTGCCCACACGGCAAAATGAACACCGCTTACACCATCCATAGTCAGCGGGTGCGCGCCCAATTTATCATAAAGCCGCAAGTGATTACCCTCGGCCATAAAGTAATCATCTTGAGGACCGAGCACAGGGCCTATGGAATAAGGATCAGAGACAATCCAGCGGCCACTTGCATTGGCGCACACGAAACGCAAGGGCTCTTGTTTACTGGCTTTTATTTTGCCTTCAAAGAAACCAGCATCATGGCGGCACTCAAGGGGACCAAGACCTTTGCCATCAAGGCTTTGGGCTTCAACTGATTGTGCGCCGGGAATGAAGGCGCGGGCCACCCAAGATTTTCCAATTGGGTGAAGCCCAAGCACCTTAAAAGGATCAGCGTGCCTGCCATTTATAATGGCTTCGATTTCAGGGCCGCCAGTTTTCCACTTTGGTTCGGCCATACCATTTATCTTTCAGTTTGCCGGCCAATTGGTCGGCACGTTCCAAATTTCGCGGGCATATTCCTTGATCGTGCGATCAGATGAGAACCAGCCCATGTGAACGCTATTATGGATTGCGTGCTTCGTCCAGCCCCTTTGTTCTTTCCAGAGAGCAGAAAGTTTTTTCTGGGTTGCCACATAAGCATCAAAGTCGGAACCGACCATAAAGTAGTCGCCATTATAGATGGAACCGATGATGGGTTGATAAAGGCTGGCATCGCCATTGGAGAACAGGCCTTGAGCAAGAGCTCGCAACACGGCGCGCAACCGCAGCGAAGATTCAACAACAGCATGGCCATCAACGCCAAGCTTGCGGCGGTCTTCGACGTCTTGTGCAGTGAGGCCGAAGATGAAAATGTTGTCAGCACCCACATGTTCAAACATTTCCACATTGGCACCATCCATAGTGCCGATGGTGAGTGCGCCATTCAAGCCGAACTTCATATTGCCAGTTCCAGATGCTTCCATGCCGGCAGTTGAGATTTGTTCAGACAAGTCGGTGGCTGGCACAATCACTTCAGCCAAACTCACATTATAGTTTGGAATGAAGACGACCTTCAGCAAGTCCTTAATAGTCGTATCATTGTTGACCACATTGGCCACTTCATTGATGAGCTTGATGATGAGTTTGGCTTGGGCATAGCTTGCGGCTGCTTTGCCAGCGAAAATTTTAACCTTGGGTGACCAATCGCGATTTGGTTCGGCTTTGATTTTCAAATAAAGATCGATGGTTTCGAGAATGTTCAAAAGTTGGCGCTTATATTCGTGGATGCGCTTAATCTGCACATCGAACATTGCGGTTGGATCAACATCAATATCCATCCGCGCTTTGATCAAGTTTGAAAGATTGCCTTTGTTTTCTAGTTTGATGGCGGCAAAGCGTTTAACAAATGCGGCATCCTTGGATTTAGGCACCGCATTTACAAGCAATTCAGCGTTATCAAGCGAATCCTTGCCAGCGGCTTCAGTGAGCAGTTCAGAGAGTTTTGGGTTGGCACCCAGAAGCCAGCGGCGCGGTGTGATGCCATTGGTTTTGTTGTTAATGCGGCCCGGGAAAATGGTATTCAAATCTTTGAATACACTTTTCTTCATCAACTCGGTGTGCAGTGCTGATACACCATTGATGCTGTGTGAGCCCACAAAAGCCAATTGGCCCATGCGAATACGTTTGCCACCATTTTCATCGATCAAGGAAATTGAGCGAATGGTTTCGGGCGATGCGTTCAGCACATTCTGTGCCCGCACAATAAGTTGATCATTGATGCTGTAAATAATTTGCAAATGGCGCGGCAACATGCGTTCAAACAATTCTAGCGACCAACTTTCCAATGCTTCTGGCAACAATGTGTGGTTGGTATAGGACATGACAGCTTGAGTTATTTCCCAAGCCTTTTCCCAAGATTGACCATGCAAATCGATCAGCAAGCGCATAAGTTCAGCAACAGCGATTGCTGGATGCGTGTCGTTAATTTGTACGGCCACCTTATCAGCAAGGTTCGAAACATCTGGATATTGCTGAAGATGGCGGCGCAGAATGTCTTGCAATGAGGCCGACGTGAAAAAGTATTCTTGGCGTAAGCGCAATTCTTGGCCAGCTGGGGTGGAATCCGATGGGTAAAGCACGCGCGTTAAAATATCGGCACGGTTATTGCCGGAAAGCGCACCTGTGTAATCGCCAGTATTGAAGGCTTCCAACTGGATTGGATCAAGTGCACGGGCAGACCACAAACGAAGTGTGTTCACACGCTTGCCGCGCCACCCCACCATGGGCACGTCAAATGCTGTGGCCAAAATTTCTTCGCCAACTTTCCAAAATGGTGTGTGGCTGCCATCGACTTGGGTGACTGACAACACAGCGCCGCCGAAACTAATTTTGTAAGCGGCTTCACGGCGGGCAAATTCCCACGGGTTGCCGTTTTCCAACCAGTTTTCAGGAAACTCAATTTGCCAACCATCTTTAATCACTTGACGGAACAGGCCGTGATTATAGCGGATGCCATACCCATAAGCAGGAATATCGAGGCTGGCCATGCTTTCCATAAAGCACGCGGCAAGACGGCCAAGACCACCATTGCCAAGGGCCGCATCTGGCTCCAAGGCCTCGGTGAGATCAAGATCAACGCCTAGGCTTTCGAGTGCCTCATTAAAAGTTTTAGTGAGTTCAAGATTACTCAATGCATCGCGCAGCAAGCGGCCAATCAAAAATTCCAAAGAGAGGTAATAAACGCGCTTGGCTTTGGCCTGATAAGATTTCCTCGTTGATTCCATCCACTGATCAATAATGCGATCACGCAGAGCGAGGATTGTTGCAGCTAACCAATCATGGGATTTTGCAACAATACGGTCCTTGCCAATGGCATAAGTTAGCTTGGCCAGAATTTCGTCACGGATTTTTTCAGCTTCAGTCATCAGTCTCACTTCTTTGTTATGCCGATTTGCGTTTAGGGGCCACGCGACCGGATTTCTTCACGTCAGTCGTTTCTTCAAATAATTCTGCAAGTTTTTCAGTCATGGCACCGCCAAGCTCTTCAGCATCAATGATGGTGACGGCGCGTTTGTAATAGC
Organism: Hyphomicrobiales bacterium; assembly: GCA_031385245.1. Lineage (GTDB taxonomy): Bacteria > Pseudomonadota > Alphaproteobacteria > Rhizobiales > Aestuariivirgaceae > Aestuariivirga. The sequence goes on from JANNBH010000094.1 coordinate 8,821, forward strand.
GCGTCACATCATGGCCAATGCCAACGGCGATCAGTTCCACGGGTGAACGGCCTTCAATATCAGCAATTACTTGGCGCAAATGGCGTTCGAGATAATTTCCGGAATTGACGCTGAGGGTCGAATCATCCACCGGCGCACCATCAGAAATCACCATCAAAATGCGGCGCTGCTCTTGGCGGCCCAACAACCGATTATGAGCCCAGATCAAGGCTTCACCATCGATGTTTTCTTTGAGCAGACCTTCGCGCATCATCAAGCCTAAATTCTTGCGGGCGCGGCGCCACGGTTCATCGGCGGATTTGTAAATGATATGGCGCAGATCATTAAGCCTGCCCGGGTTAGTGGGCTTGCCCGCGCCCAGCCATTTTTCGCGTGCTTGGCCACCTTTCCACGCTCTTGTGGTGAAGCCGAGAATTTCAACTTTCACACCGCAGCGCTCTAAGGTGCGCGCAAGAATATCGGCGCAGGTGGCAGCCACTGTAATGGGCCGCCCGCGCATGGAGCCAGAATTATCCAGCAGCAGTGTGACTACAGTGTCGCGGAACTTTGTGTCTTGTTCCACTTTGAATGACAGGGCGTGCAGCGGGTCGGTGATCACACGGGTAAGCCGTGCTGCATCCAACACGCCTTCTTCCAAATCAAAATCCCATGACCGATTTTGCTGCGCCATCAAGCGGCGTTGCAGGCGATTGGCGAGACGGGCCACAACGCCTTGCAAGTTTGACAGTTGCTTATCGAGATAGGCACGAAGGCGTGTCAATTCTTCGGCATCACATAAATCTTCGGCGCTGATTTCTTCGTCGAATTGATTGGAGAATACTTTGTAGAAGTTATCATTGGCCAATGAAGAAAACGGCAATTGTGGACGCCATGGTTCTTCACCATCTTCCTGTTCTTGACCATCCGAATCGTCAGGCGAATCTTCAGTTTCAAGCTGCTGGGCTTCCATTTCAGCGCCTTCGGATTCACCTTCGGTGCTGTCTACTTCTTCAGCGGCTTGCTGTTCGCTTTCCTGCTCTTCGCCTTCACCAGTTTCGTTGCGTTCGCCTTGGTCTTCTTCGGCTTCTTGCTCCTCATTCTCGTCTGATTGATCTGGGTCTTCACCCAACTCATCAGCCATATCGAGAGCTGCGATGAGATCTCGCGAAAGTCTCGCAAAGGCTTGTTGGTCATGCAAGGCTTCATCAAGCGTTTGAATTTTCGCCGAAGCTTTTTCGTCCACCCAACCACGCCACAAATCAACATAAGCAGAAACCGAGGCCGGAGGTTTAAGGCCTGTGAGTTTCTCGCGCACGATCAGCCCAACGGCTTCTTCCAGTGGCGTGTCTTTGCGATTGCTTGAGCGGTTGACCACCATTTTGCTATAGCGATCATCCATCATCGCAGACAGATTATTGGCAACACCGGGCATTGCTCTGGCACCGATGGCTTCAATACGGGCTTGTTCCACAGCTTCAAAAACCGCGCGGGCGTTTTTACCTTCAGGGCGATATTTGCCGTGTACCGATTCAGAGTGATTGGAAAGGCGCAGCGTAAAACTATCAGCAAGGCCGCGGGTGATGGCAATGTCTCTTGCATCAGCGCTACCTGAAATTTGTGGCAGTTTTATTTTGTGGCCAACCAGTTGCGGTTGCTCATTGCCGAAACTCACAGTGAGTTCAGGGTCAAGGGCCATTGATTTCATGGCCGTACTCAGCGCTTCCTTGAAGCGTTCCGCGCGGTCTGGTTTTTCTGCGGCCATGTGGGTGCCGCCTAAATTAAGCTATCGCAATGCGCGAAGCTGATTCAGGCAAATCTTCACCGAAGCAACGTTGATAGAACTCAGCCACAATGGCGCGCTCCAACTCATCACATTTATTCAAGAACGTAAGGCGGAAGGCAAAGCCTACATCGCTGAAAATTTCAGCGTTCTGCGCCCAAGTGATTACAGTTCTGGGGCTCATCACCGTGGAAAGATCGCCTTGCATAAAAGCATTGCGGGTGAGGTCCGCCACGCGCACCATGTTGGCAATAATCTTTTTGCCTTTATCGTCGCGGTAAGATTTATTCTTAGACAGAACCACACCCACTTCTTGTGCATGTGGTAAATAATTCAGTGCACTGACGATAGACCAACGATCCATCTGGGCTTGATTGATCTGCTGGGTGCCATGATAAAGGCCAGTGGTGTCGCCAAGGCCCACTGTGTTTGCCGTAGCAAACAAACGGAAGGAAGGGTGGGGGCGAATGACACGGGATTGATCGAGCAAAGTAAGCTTGCCCGATGATTCCAGAATACGCTGAATCACGAACATCACATCAGGGCGGCCTGCATCATATTCGTCGAACACCAAAGCAACATTATGCTGATATGACCACGGCAAAATGCCTTCTTTAAACTCGGTAATTTGCTTGCCGTCTTTCAGCACAATGGCATCTTTGCCAATCAAGTCGATGCGGCTGATATGGCTATCCAAGTTGATGCGGATGCACGGCCAGTTCAAACGTGCTGCCACTTGTTCAATATGCGTGGATTTGCCGGTGCCATGATAACCCGTAATCATCACCCGGCGATTATGGGCAAAGCCTGCGAGAATGGCCAAAGTGGTTTCTTTGTTGAAGAGATAATCAGGGTCAAGCTCTGGCACGTGCTCAGAGGTTTCAGAAAACCCAAGCACTTCCATGTTGGATTCAAAACCGAAAAGTTGACTTACGGAAACTTTTTGATCGGGCAGAGCTGTCAGAGACGCAGGCGCAGGAGCAGACATTGTGATTAACTCTTTTACAAAATTGTGAGACGGCTTCTAAACGTTTGAAATCAGAAGGGCAAGCTTAGCAGAATCCGGTTGCGCGCAGCGTGTCATAGGCTTTGATCACGGCATTCAGAGTGGCTTCATTGGCTCTGCTGCCATTGTTGGCATCAGGGTGAAGTCTTTTCACCAGTGATTTATATTTAGACTTCACTTCAGCTGGTGTTGCATCCTCTGGAAGACTTAAAGCTTGCAGCGCATCAATTTCATTGCGGCGCAATCTGCGGCCATGCTTAGCATTGGTGGTGATTTTTTCCTGCAGCAACGCATTCAAGGGATCGTTGATGTCATGGGCTGTCCGCCTCGTAGCGCCCGCATTAGGCGCTGCCCCTTGGCCACGTTTCCATGTGGGCCTGTGGCCGGTTTGCGCTTCTTTACGGAAAGCGGCCTGATCTTCATCTTTCATGCCGTCAAAATAATTATAGGTCTTGTTATATTGCTGCACATGGGCTGTGCAATAATTGTGAAACAGGCCTTCGGCACCACGGCCTTTGGGGGCCTTGTGTTTTGCTGGCTTATCGCAGCCCAACCATTCGCACATCAACACATCGGGTTCGGGCGCGCGCTTGCCAGCCGAAACAGATTTGATACGGATTTTATCGAAATATTTTGATTCAAGTGTCATTTGGATTCAAGTGTCATGGGGTGTTGATTATGCTAGATGGGAGGAAATTTCGCAACTGGGAACGTGATAAAAATGCAAATGGATTTAGGGCCAATTGGAAAAATCATGGAGTCCAAGCTGCAAGATGCATTAAAGCCCTCATATTTGGAGCTGATTGACGAGTCAAACCAACATCATGGACATAGTGGCGCACATCCATCAGGCGAGAGCCACTATAGAGTGCGGATTGCCGCCGAGGTTTTCAAGGGCAAATCGCGCGTGGCTCAACACAGATTGGTGAATGAAGTTTTGGCTGTTGAATTGAAACAGCGGGTTCATGCCTTGGCTATTGAAATTAAAGTTTAGGCATAGGCTTTAAAAAATAGCGCCGGGCTGGCGATTCGATCACGTAATATAGGATCAGTCCCAAGATCACAGTGAGAATGACGCTGAGCACAATCCAAAGATCGTTTGGCAAATCGAGAAAGCGACTGAGAAACCCGACCGCTTTGAAACATGCGAGGAGAGCTAAGGTCTGGATAAGGTAAATGCTGTAGGAGGCATCGCCCAAAAACTCCCAAACCCGCGTTTTCGCTTGTGGCATATTCACCAACCCATAGACCAACAAAGCTGAAGGAAAACCATAAGCAAGCAGAGCCGCCAGTTGATTGCCTTCAGTTGGTTTAAATGGAATTGTTAGGGCCAATAATATGGTGCCAATTAGAGCGAATGTTTTGCCCAAGCGCTGATGGTCTATCGCCATATTGGCTTTTGTGAACATTGCAACGACAATGCCAAAGCCAAATTCTAAAACCAAAATTTTGCATTGACCTGACGCCGCGATAGTCACCAGCATACCTAAAACTGTGATCAGCGCATATTTCGTGTTGCCGATGAACAGTGCGGCAGCAAATGCAACATAAAACAACATTTCATATTCAAGTGTCCAGCCTACAAAAATGGGAGGCATGTTGCCAGTGATAGCTTGAGATGCAAAAAAGACTGCACTGATGTAATGCATTGGACTAATAGTTTGGTGGCGCATGAGTTGCGGAAGAAAAAAATTCACCAACAGCATCACGAGCGTCAAGACATAGTAGGTCGGACAAATTCTCTTAAGGCGATTACATAAGAATTCGAGGGGAATTAAGTTCTTATGCAAGGCCATTTGCGCCATAACGAAACCAGAAATCACAAAGAATATATCAACCCCATTGGCTCCCCAACCTTGCAAAGGCGCAAAGAACTTTGCAGGTCTATCATAGCCATTTGCAGTGCCGATGGCATGAAATAGTACTGCATTGATGGCTGCAAAGGCTCTGAGCAATTGGAGGTTGGCATATTTCATGCCTCAGTCCGCAGCGCCAGTTCTTTTGGTGGAGTTTCAAGTTTGGTGACATTGATAAGTGCGAGCTGTTGCTTGCGCTTTTTCAACACTTCAAAACGGAAACCATGAAATGTGAAAACCTGGCCAGCATCTGGGATGATGCGAGCTTCGTGGATAACCAAGCCTGCAATAGTTGTGGCCTCTTCATCCGGCAATGACCAGTCGAGAGCGCGGTTTAAATCGCGCAAGGGCACAGCCCCTTCAATGTTATAAGTGCCATTTGCTTGTTTCCGCACGCCAGTGGTTACAGCATCAAACTCATCTTTAATGTCGCCCACAATTTCTTCAACAATATCTTCCAGTGTGATGAGGCCTTGCACTTCACCATATTCATCCACCACAATGGCAAAGTGAGTTTTGCGGCGCAGGAACGCATTGAGCTGATCTGTGAGAGGTCTGGTGTCTGGAACAAACCAAGCGGGGCTTAATATGTCATCAAGCTTCATATTGGCAGCTGTCTTGCCACTTTCCTGGGAGGCTGCGAAAAGATTTTTGGCATGGAGAATGCCAATAATGTTGTCTGGGTTTTCTTTATAGACAGGCAGGCGTGTGTGGCCGCTTTTCAAAACTTGCTGAATAATATCAGTCATCGGTTCGGACGCATCAATCATTTTCATTTTGGTGCGGTGGACCATGATGTCGGCCACTTCCAAATCTTTCAAATCCAGAATGCCACCCAACATGTCGCGGTCTTTTTTTACGATGGTGCCTTCTTTTTGGTGAAGATCAATGGCGCCACGGATTTCATCATGGGCAGATAAAATGCCTTCAACATTGCTAGTATCGACGCCAAAAACCATCAAGGTTTTTTTCACAATATATTCAACCGTCATCACAATGGGGCCAAGCACAGCTGCGATGAGGCGCATGATGGGTGCAACTGCCAGTGCCACGCGTTCGGGGTACGCGATGGCATAGGTTTTTGGCATGACTTCAGCAAAGATCAGAATGATAACTGTGAGCGCTACGGAGGCAATGACTGCACCACTATCACCAAACACTTTGACCAATGCGGCAGTGGCCACGGCTGAGGCGGTGATATTGGCCAATGTGTTGCCGAGCAGTAGTGATCCTATCAAGCGCTCTTTCATTGAGGTAAGTTTAAGCACAGTTTTTGCGCGGCTATTGCCACGGCGTTCAAGTTCACTCAGCCTAGCGCGAGAGGCAGTCGTGAGGCCGGTTTCCGAGCCAGAGAAAAAAGCTGATACAATGATGAGGGCCACAATGGACGCTAAGGCCACCGCAACTTCATAGTCCAGGGTCATGTGAGATCCTCTTGCAGGAACGACAGCACGGCACTGTCATCCACATTTTTGGCGATAAAAGTCTCGCCGATATTTTTTGCCAGAATGAATGTGAGTTTTCCGGCGAGTGCTTTTTTATCTTGGCGCATCAGTTCGAGCAAATCATTTGGCGGCGGCAATGAGCCAGAAATTTCACTGGCATGAATGGGAAGTTTTGCACGTTGCAAATGCTTAGAAACTTTTGAACTCAGACCCTTGGCGCAGAGGCCTTGTTGTTCTGAAAATTTAAAGGCCTGCACCATGCCAATGCTCACCGCTTCGCCATGCAGCAGGCGATCAGAATATCCGCAAGCCGCTTCAAGCGCATGGCCGAATGTGTGACCGAGATTTAGCAATGCGCGAACGCCTGTTTCGGTTTCGTCTTCCGCCACAATGCGGGCTTTCATTTCGCAGCTCACGCGAACGGCGTGAGCGGTGTCGGAAATATCATTTCCGCCTTCAACCACAGCTTCGAGATTATTATCGAGCCACTCAAAGAAACTTGCATCTCCCAACAAGCCATATTTAGCAATTTCGGCATAGCCGGCAGCGCGTTGGCGCTGTGGCAATGTGGTGAGCAAATCGAGATCGGCCAGCACCAAGACGGGTTGGTGAAATGCGCCGATGAGGTTTTTTCCAAGCGGCGAATTGATGCCGGTTTTACCACCCACTGAACTATCCACCATGGCTAAGAGCGAGGTGGGAATTTGAATGAAGTTCACGCCACGGCGCAAAATACTGGCAGCAAACCCAGTGAGATCACCAACCACGCCACCGCCCAGAGCAATTACACAATCAGGGCGTTCTACACCAGCCGCAATTAAACCATCGCAGAGTTCAGCCAGATATTTGTAACTCTTGGTGCTTTCACCGGCGGGCAGGATGATAGATTTGAATGTGATATTTTTTGCAGTGAGGGCTGCTTCCAAAGTTTTCAAATGGTGCGAGGCTACATTCTCATCGGTCACAATAGCCACGAATTTGCGCTTCAGCAGTGGCTCAATCAATTCGCCAGCTTGCTGCAACAAACCTTGGCCGATCAAAATGTCATAGCTGCGCTCAGCCAATGCGACAGGAGCACGGTGTAAAATTTTACTCATCGGTGTTTTCGTCCCAGCCCTGCCAATCGACAATTGCTTTAATCACATCATTGACCATTTGGCCGTGCTGCACATCGCGGCTGTCCACGGTGATATTGGCTTCAGCATAAGTTGGATAGCGTTTCTCCATCAGGTTTCTCATCACAGCTTCAGGGTTCTCGCGCAGCAGGGGTCTGTCATTGCGTTTGCTTACGCGTTTTAGCAGCAATTCCAAATCGGCCTTCAGCCATATTGAAATGCCGTGGGCTTTAATGCGCTTGCGGGTTTCTTCATTCATATAGGCTCCGCCACCAGTGGCCAAAACTTGTTTGCCATTTTCAAGCAATCTGGCAATCACGCGGCGCTCACCCTCGCGAAAATAATCTTCGCCATGATCCGCGAATATCTCAGCGATGGATTTTCCGGCGGCGGATTCAATTTCGTGATCAGCATCGACGAAGGGAATATCTAGTTTTTCGGCAAGTCTGCGGCCCACGCTGGTTTTGCCAGCCCCCATCAAGCCCACTAAAACAATAGGATTGTTGCCCAGCAATTGCTTGGCTAATTCGGCGTCTCTTGCGATTGATCTTCTGGCCATGATGTCTGGTGGGCTTTTAACTGAAGGCGAGTAAAATCGCAAAGCTTGCCTGTTTGGCAAATGCGATTGATCAGTCTATGCTTAACTGCAATGGGTTTTGGAGCTTTGGTGCCGTGCCGGATACGTTAAGGTTTTTGTTTGTGGTGGGGGTTATCGTTGGCGCGGTTTATGGCGGTGCTTTGGCGCTTTCCAGTTTTCCGCCAGAGCAAAGTGAGATTATAAAGCCCCTGCCGCATGAAAAACTCCGCGCCCAATAGCCCCTCTGAATCGCGATATATCGCGCGATTTCTGGATATGATGAGTGCTGAACGCGGTGCGGCGGCCAATTCACTCACTGCTTATGGCCGGGATTTACAATCTTATTTAGAATATCTTGCAGGCGTGGGCAGCCCGCTCAATTCCGCCACAACTGATGACGTGCGTGGTTTTTTGGCTGAGGCTGAGCATTTGGGTTTGGCTCGCACGACAGCAGCACGCAGGCTTTCAGCGGTTAAGCAGTTTCATGGGTTTTTGCAGGCTGAGGGCGTTTGCGCTCATAATCCGGCTGTGATTGTTGAAGGCCCGCGGGCGGCAAAGCCCTTGCCCAAAATGCTCAACGACGGGCAAATGGTGGGGCTTCTCGCAGCGGCTGAGGAGCGCGTTCAGAAATCTGAGGGCAAGGGGCTGTTTAAAGCCTTGCGGATGCAATGCTTGCTTGAACTTTTGGCCGCCACCGGGCTTCGGGTTTCGGAATTGGTGGGGCTTTCATATCGTGCAGCACTTACAGATGATGTGTTTCTCACCATTAAAGGCAAGGGTGGGCGCGAACGAATTGTGCCTATATCAGATCGGGCGCGGGGCTTTCTCACAGCTTATGTGAAAGTGCTGAAGGCTGAAACTGATCAGGAACCGAAGTTTTTATTTCCGTCTCACGGCGCAGGTGGGGCTTTAACGCGCCAGCATTTTGCGCTTGAGCTTAAAACGCTGGCACGCGTTGCAGGGCTTGATGCCGCCACAGTTTCTCCCCATGTGCTTCGCCATGTATTTGCCAGTGAACTTTTGGCCCATGGTGCCGATTTGCGAAGCGTTCAGCAAATGCTAGGCCATGCCGATATTTCGACCACGCAAATTTATACGCATGTTCAAGCGGAGCGCCTAAAAGAAGTGGTTGAAAAATTTCATCCGCTTTCTAAAAAAGGTTCAAGTTGACTTTGCCCGCTCGCATTGCCAGAAACGCCGCCACAAAAAGAGTTCCGAGGGATTATGATTGCATTTCTTGATTTTGAAGCACCAGTGGCCGACCTTGAGGGCAAAATTGCTGAATTACGCAATATGGCACAGAGCGATGCCAAAATTTCTATTGCTGATGATGTGAAATCACTAGAGAAAAAAGCGGGTAAAATTCTGAATGATCTCTATTTGGCTTTAACCCCGTGGCAAAAGGCGCAAGTGGCGCGCCACCCTGATCGCCCACATGCCCTTAACTATATTTCGCATTTGATTACTGATTATGTGCCGTTAGCGGGGGACCGTAAATTTTCGGAAGATGAAGCGGTGGTTGGTGGGCTTGGGCGTTTTCAAGGCCAAGCTGTTGTGGTGATTGGCCAAGAAAAAGGCTCTGATACGGCAAGCAGGCTTAAGCATAATTTTGGCATGGCTAAACCTGAAGGGTACCGCAAGGCCGTGCGCCTGATGGAAATGGCTGATCGTTTTGGCTTGCCAGTGATTACGTTTGTGGACACGTCGGGTGCCTACCCAGGTGTGGATGCCGAAGAACGCGGTCAGGCCGAAGCCATTGCGCGCTCCACTGATTGTTGTTTGAGCTTGGGTGTCCCGATGGTCTCAGTGATCATTGGTGAAGGTGGTTCGGGTGGGGCCATTGCTATTGCCACGGCAAACACTGTGTTGATGTTGGAACATGCCATTTATAGCGTGATTTCACCTGAAGGAGCGGCATCAATTTTATGGCGTGATCCGGCGCGGGCCAAGGATGCGGCTGTTGCACTTAAAATCACAGCGCAAGATTTGAAAAAATATGGCGTGATTGATGAGATTGTGCCCGAACCCATGGGTGGCGCACACAGAATGCCTTCTCAAGCCATGAATGCCGTGAGCGAAGCCATTGCTCGAACCTTGCAGGCTTTTAGCGGATTGTCGCCAGATGTTATTCGCTCGCAAAGGCGCGAGAAATTTTTGAGCATTGGGCGCAGCCTTTAATTAGTCCAAAATGCAGCCCATCGCGTATATGTTTTGAACAATAAGTATGGTGCTAAATGAAAAATCTTTCACGGCGCAGTTTTTTGGCGGCTGGTGCGATGGCAATGGCGGCTCCAAGTTTTGCAGCACCCTATCCTCGCCTCACCATCGGGTCGCGCATTCTCGATGTGAAGGGCAAGGCCGCAAAAGTGTTTGGCATTGTGGGGCCCACGGGCAAGCCTGGCCTTGATATGGTTTTTGGTGAGCGCTTTGCTGTTGAACTTAAAAATGATTTGGCTGAAGAGACCGCAATACATTGGCATGGCTTAACGCCGCCAACGGCGCTTGATGGCGTGCCTCATCTATCAGCTTCAGCGCTTCAAGCTGGTGAAGCCCGCATTTATGATTTTGAAAATGGAAAAGCTGGCACCCATTGGATGCATTCACATCTGGGCTTGCAGGAACAAAACCTGTTGGCAGCGCCTTTGATCGTACGTGAAACTGCGACGCCGGTTTTTGATGAGCAAGAGCATGTGGTGATGCTGCATGATTTCACATTTCGCGATCCCATAGAAATTCTTGCCGAACTCAAAAGTGGCGGTGGCGCTCATGCTATGCATAACATGGGTGCAGAGAAAATGGATGCCAGCATGATGCGGATGATGGCGGCTGATGTTGAATATGATGCCATGCTGGCCAATGACCGCACATTAGATGATCCTGAAGTTTTGCGGGTTTCGAAAAATGGTGCAGTTCGGTTGCGGATTATCAATGGCTGTGCGGCTACAAACTTGTGGATTGATTTAGGTGAATTGCAGGGTGATTTGATCGCAGTTGATGGCAATAGTGTTTTGCCATTTAAAGCAAAGCGCTTTCCGCTTGCGGTTTCGCAACGCGCCGATATTCGGTTGCAAGTGCCTCAAGGTTCTGGGGCATGGCCGATTTTATTTCAATCGGAAGGCAGCACCTTGCGCTCCGGCATTATTTTGCAATCGGGCGATGGGAAGGTTGTAAAATTGAGTGATCAAGGAGAAGCTGGAGATGTGGTTGATCTCGCCATGGAGGCGCAACTTAAATCATTGGCCAAACTTTTGGATGAACCTGCCACCCACAGTGAACTTGTAGAGTTAACTGGGGGTGCTGAGAATTATGCTTGGGGGTTCAACAATAAATCTATGATGCATGATGTGCTGTTTAATGTGCGCCAAGGTGAGCGGGTTGAAGTTGTGCTTCGCAACATGACCAGCATGGCCCACCCAATGCATATGCATGGGCATTATTTTAAAGTGGTTGGCATTGGCGGCAAGCGCATAGATGGTGCGGTGCGCGATACGGTTTTGGTGCCAGTTGGCGAGCAAGTGACCATTCAATTTCAAGCCGATAATCCTGGCAATTGGGCTTTTCACTGCCACCATCTTTATCACATGAATTCCGGCATGATGGCCAGCATTGCTTATGCGGGGGCGGCTTAAAGCAGCTCTTGCAAATGTGGGATGAGGAGTAAGTCAGCAGGTGGCATGGGATAATCGCGTAAGGATTTTGCACGCACCCATTTAATCTCCTGGCCTTCTAAACCTTGGGCAATGCCCTTCCAACGGCGGCACACATAAAGCGGCATGAGCAAATGGAAATCTTCATAGGAATGACTGGCAAAAGTTAGTGGTGCGAGGCAAGATTGTTCAACATTGATGCCAAGCTCTTCCCTAAGCTCGCGAATCAGGGCTTGCTCTGGGCGTTCGCCAGCTTCAACTTTGCCACCCGGAAATTCCCACAGGCCCGCCAGCGATTTTCCCTTGGGACGTTTAGATAAGAGGATGCGGCCATCGGGGTCGATCAAGGCAACAGCTACGACAAAAACGCTTTTCATCAGCTGCGGTAGGAGCCGTTGATATCAATATAACGGTGGGTAAGATCACAGGTCCACACAGTTGCCGTGCCCTTGCCCACGCCCATATCAGCTTCGATTTTAATGTCGCGGCCCTTCATGTGGGGCATAATGTCGGCTTCTTTGTAATTGGCATCTTTCATGCCTTTTGCTGCCACCACTATGCCACCGATTTTAATTCGCAACTTATCGCGGATGGCTTTTTCGCCAGATTTGCCAATGGCCATAACAATGCGGCCCCAATTGGCATCTTCGCCGGCAATGGCGGTTTTAACCAAGGGTGAATTGGCAATGCTCATGCCGATTTTTTTGGCGGCCGCAGCAGATTCTGCGCCAGTGATTTTTATCTCGACAAATTTTTCTGCGCCCTCACCATCTTTCACCACTTGATGTGCAAGATCGAGGCAGAGAGTTGAGAGGGCTTTGGCGAAAGGTTTTAATCTTGCATCCTCAGCAGATTTCAAATCTTTGAGCGCAGTTGATTTGCCCGTAGCGAAGAGCAGAACAGTGTCGGATGTTGAGGTGTCGCTATCAACGGTGATGCAGTTGAAGCTGGCGGGCACGGCTTGGCTTAGCAATTTTTGTAAAATGCGGGCTGGGATATTGGCATCAGTGAAAATAAACACCAACATGGTTGCCATATCAGGGGCCACCATGCCTGAACCTTTGGCAATGCCATTGATGGTAACTGTCTGATTGCCGAATTTCACTTTTGCGGTGGCGGATTTAGGAAAAGTATCGGTGGTCATAATGGCGCGGGCTGCTTCATCCCACTCAGTCGCAGAGGCGTTTTTATGGAGATCAGCAAGCGCGTTTACAATGGGCGCTGGATTTAAAGGCTCACCGATAACACCTGTTGAAGCTTGAAACACTTCACTTGGCTTGCAGCCAAAAACCTTGGCTGACGCATTGGCCACCGCCTTGACTGTCGCCACACCAGCTTTGCCCGTGAAAGCATTGGCATTGCCGGCATTGACCACAAGGGCACGCGCCTTGCCGGCCTTCAAGTTGGCCACACACCAATCAACTGGCGCTGATGGAGATTTGGAGGTGGTCAGGCAGCCCGCTACTGTGGTGTTTTTGTCTAAAAGTGCGACTAAAACATCGGCGCGGTTTTTGTAGCGGATACCAGTTGCGGCGGAGCTTAATTTTACACCCGCAATTTCCGGCAAAACCGGAAACTCTGTTGGTGCCAGTGGCGAAACCAGATTGGCCATCAATGCCCCCTAGAAATTATTATTATTATTGAGCATCCGGCAAAGCCAAATCGCCCTTGCCGCCTTCATCAATCACTGCACCTTCTGCAGGTTGATCGCCTGAGACTGCCGCACCAGCTTCTTTCTTTTGTTTATCTTGAATAAGCTTGCGTTGGACCGCGGCTGCGTCTTGAGCTTTTTTCAAATCTTCATCAAGAATTTCTACCTTGGCTGTGCCTTGAAGGCTTGCCAACAAGGCTTGCACTTTATCGCGCACCAGAACATTACGGATGGCGCCCTTCACTTGATCATAAGGCTGGGCCGCACCCATCTTGCGATCATCCATGCGAATGATGTGCCAACCATAATCAGTTTTTACAGGGGCCGAAATTTCACCAACCGTCAACTTGAAGGCCGCATCTGAAAAAGCCGGAACCATTTCAGGGGCAGTGAAGTAACCAAGATCGCCACCGTAATCCTTGGAGCCATCCAAGCTATATTGCTTAGCCAGATCTTCAAATTTGGAACCAGCCTTCAACTTTGCTTCAATATCAGTCGCTTCTTTTTCAGAAGCTACGAGAATGTGACGCGCACGAACGCGTTCAGTTTGCTTAACCTTGGCCGATTCTTTTTCATAGGCAGCCTTGATTTCTTCTTCAGTCACAGCAGGTGCAATTTTCTGAGCCAAATAAGAATCGCGCAAGGCTTTGGCTTGATAGGCAGCCAAGCGGCGCTTGTAATCTTCACTTTCGCCAATGCCATCTTTTGCAGCCACTTGGGCAAGCAAATGGCGCTCAATCAGAAACTCAACTACGAATGGAAAGCGTAGTTTTGCTGGCATGTTTGGCAATTGGCCAATCACATCATCAAAAGCCATTCGCACTTCCGAAGTTTTGATTTCATAGCCATTGACGACTGCCACGGCTTTGTCTTCGCCAGTGAGCGCATCAGCCGTTGATGATTGTGCAAATACTGGGGCAGAAAGTGCAAAAGCTACTCCAAATGCCGAAGCAAAGAGGGATGACTTCAAAAGTTTGTGAATGCGTGGCATGAATTCCATCGGTTGTCTTTTCGCCTAAACTATTTGCTATATTGAGCCCTTGGCTTGGAAACAAGGCAAGAATAAGCCTTTTGGCGTGCTGTTGCGGCAATGCAACAGGTTGAAAATGTCGCAGGTTCACCTTATCTCGCTAGAAACCAGATCATGCTTTGGCCATTGGAATAGCGAACATTGCTAAATTGAAATGTTTACGCCGCACCATGGGCTAGGCTAGAAGACCGCCAAAACGGGGTCTATTGCCCAAAAGGAACGAATCATATGCTTGGATTGAGCACCATTGCCGCAAAGATTTTTGGCACAACCAACGACCGTAAATTGGTCAGTTTTCAAAAACGCGTGCCAGCGATCAATGCCCTAGAGGCACAATACGCAGCGATGAGCGATGCTGAGCTGAAAGAGCTAACAGCCCAGTTTAAGGCTGAGATTGCAGGCGGCAAGACGGTTGATGATCTTTTGGCTCCGGCTTTTGCTGCGGTTCGTGAGGCGGCAAAGCGCAGTTTGGGTCTTCGCCCGTTTGATGTGCAGCTGGTGGGTGGCATGGTTTTAAACTCTGGCATGATTTCAGAAATGAAAACTGGCGAAGGCAAAACCTTGGTTGCCACATTGCCCGTTTACTTAAACGCTCTTGAAGGCAAGGGCGTTCATGTGGTGACGGTGAATGATTACCTCGCCAAGCGCGACTCGGCTTGGATGGCCAATGTTTATGGTTTTCTGGGTCTTACCACGGGCGTTATTGTGCATGGGTTGGATGATGCTGAGCGCCGTGCCGCTTATGCGTGTGACGTGACTTATGCCACCAATAATGAGTTGGGCTTCGATTACTTGCGCGACAATATGAAATATCATTTGAATGAAATGGTGCAGCGTGGCCACCATTTTGCGATTGTGGATGAAGTCGATTCAATTCTCATTGATGAAGCCAGAACCCCGCTGATCATTTCTGGTCCGTCGGAAGATCAATCACAACTTTACAATTCATTAGACCCATTCATTCCAATGTTGGTTGCTGCTGATTTTGAGCTTGATGAAAAACAACGTCAGGTGACTTTGACTGAAGTTGGCAATGAACATCTTGAGCAACTGCTCACCACTGCTGGTGTGATGAAGGGTGGCTCCATGTATGATGCCGCCAACATCGGTATTGTGCATCACATTCAACAAGCGCTTCGTGCCCACACGCTGTTTCAAAAAGACAAAGACTATATTGTTAAAGACGATGAAGTGGTGATCATCGATGAATTTACCGGCCGCATGATGACGGGCCGTCGTTATTCTGATGGTTTGCATCAAGCCATCGAAGCCAAGGAGCATGTGACGGTTCAGCCGGAAAATGTGACCATGGCTTCAGTCACGTTCCAAAATTATTTCCGCATGTATAAAAAACTCGCTGGCATGACTGGCACTGCCTTAACAGAGGCCGATGAGTTCCAAGATATTTATGGTTTGGAAGTGATTGAGATTCCAACCAATGTGTCTGTTGCGCGGCTTGATGAAGACGATGAAGTTTACCGCACGGCCAAGGAAAAATATGCAGCGATCAGCGATACTATTCGCGCAGCCCGTTTGCGTGGGCAGCCTGTGTTGGTGGGCACCACGTCGATTGAAAAATCAGAAGAAATTTCGGCGCTTCTAAAAGAGCAAGGCATTGAACACAGTGTTTTGAATGCGCGCTTCCATGAGCAAGAAGCAACAATCATTGCCCAAGCTGGTGCGCCTGGTGCAGTAACAATCGCCACCAACATGGCGGGCCGTGGCACGGATATTAAACTTGGTGGCAATTTGGACATGCGGATTGCAACCGAGCTTGGCGACATTAAGGAAGGTGCTGAACGTGAGCGCCGCATTGCTAAAATTAAAGATGAGATTGAATCGCACAAGCGCACTGTGCTTGAAGGGGGCGGTCTGTTTGTGATTGGCACGGAGCGCCATGAAAGCCGCCGCATAGATAATCAGTTGCGCGGCCGTTCTGGCCGTCAGGGTGATCCCGGTCAATCACGTTTCTATCTTTCATTGCAAGATGATTTGATGCGGATTTTTGGTTCTGAGCGATTGGATGGCATGTTGCAAAAGCTGGGCCTTAAAGAAGGCGAAGCGATTATTTCATCATGGATCAACAAGGCTTTGGAAAAAGCCCAGCAGAAAGTTGAAGCGCGCAATTTTGATATTCGAAAAAATTTGCTCAAATATGACAACGTGATGAATGATCAACGCAAGGCAATTTTTGATCAACGCATTGGCATTATGAATGGCGAAGAAATTTCAGAAACTGTGGATGATATGCGCCACGATATTATTGGCGAATTGATTTCCAAGCACATTCCTGAAAACGCTTATGCTGAACAATGGGACGCAACAGGGCTTCGGGCGCGTTTGCGTGAAGCCGTGGCGATTGATTTTCCGGTTGATGACTGGGCCAAGGAAGAAGGCATTGCGGATGAAGAAATCCGTGAACGTGTGACCTCAACCACCGATAAATATTATGGTGAAAAGCGCGAAAAATATTCCACTGATATTATGAAACAGGTGGAAAAATCTGTGCTGCTGCAAACGCTAGACCGCTTGTGGCGCGAGCATATTGTGGCGGTGGATTATTTACGCCAAGTGATTCACTTGCGTGGCTATGGCCAGCGCGATCCGCTGAATGAATATAAAACTGAAGGCTTCACGCTATTCTCCGATATGGTGACGCGGTTGAAGGAAGCCGTGACTGGGCAGTTGATGCGTGTTGAAATTCAATTTGGCCAACAAGGTGAAGAGCTGCCAGACGAGACGCAATTGCCACCTATGGAAGCCCATCACATTGATGCAACCACGGGCCAAGATGATGTGGGTGAAGGCAGTCCTATGTTAGGTTCTGCCGCGCTTGGAGGGGCAGCAATTACTGCGGCAAACTTCAACCCCAAAAAACCAGAAACCTGGGGCAAAGTCGGTCGCAACGATGATTGCCCCTGTGGCTCAGGCAAAAAGTTCAAGCATTGTCATGGGGCTTATGTTTAAGGTTTTAACGCGTCTGCTAATTTCATTTTAGCACTCCCCGGCTTCAATGGCTTCTGTTGGCTTTCATGGGGCTTCCAGGCCATAGCCCAAGCGACTTCTAAGGTGGCGTGGATGCGGCCATCTTCGTCGGTGAAGTTGGCGTGATACTGCTCGGCTATTTTGGTGAGGAAGCGGCGCGAGACAAATTTCGCTATGCGACCGATCAGAGGATTTGCATAGCCGAATGATTTTATTTCGTGCATCAAGGCAAACACATCAGCGTAACGCACTATCGTATGGTCGATATCTGCCACGGGCAAAGCCAGCCCAGCTCGTTGCATGAGGCCACCCAATTCGCGCACCCCGATCATGGGTGCCACGCGCGGGGAAACACCGCCGGTGATTTCAAGTTCCGCATCTAGCCAACTTTGGCGCAACTCATGCAAAGTGTCGCCAGCGAAAAATGCTACGAGTAGAAGCCCATCCGCTTTGAGGCTGCTCCCCAATTGCGCCAAATGGCCCGGCACATCATTCACGCATTGCAAATCGAGAAGGCTGATGATGCAATCATAACGCTGCGCTGGCAAAGTGAAGGCATCATTGGCACTTGGTTCAATCTGCTTAACATCATCAAACTTTCCCGACACTTTCAAAGTGTCCACAATAATTTGTGAATTTTGCGTGATCACCAAAGCTTGCGGCAGGCGACGCATGATCAATGACAGGCGCTCATCCAATTCGGCGGCGATATGATTTTGCAGAACTTCAGTGCCGCTGGCCTTTTTCTGGCGGGCCAGATAAAGTGCGCGGTTGAAGATTAAGGGTGTTTCAGCAATCATGGATGATCTGCTAGCGGAAAAACCAAAGCGTTTCCAGCTTAAGAGCGTGGTGCAATTTTTGCGTGGGCTGGTGGATTTTGTAACGCCACCCAAATGCCTGAGCTGCAGTGATGATGTGCAAATGGGAGCCAGCCTGTGTATGGCCTGTTGGCAGAAGCTCACCTTTCTGGAAGACCCGCTGTGTGATGTGTTGGGCCTGCCTTTTGCTTATGATCAAGGGGCGGGAAGTTTGAGCGCTGAAGCCTTGGCGGATCCGCCACCCTGGGACAGGGGCCGTGCTGCTGTGGTGTTTGATGAAGCTGCCAAGGGCTTGGTGCATGGGTTAAAGTATCGTGACAACACTGAAGCTGGATTATTTATGGCGCGAATGATGGCGCGGGTGGGCCGCGATTTAGTGGCCGCAGCAGATATTGTTATGCCAGTGCCCTTGCACACATCGCGGTTGTGGAAACGCAGGTTTAATCAAGCGGCGTTTTTGGCCCAACAGATTGCGCTGGGTGCCACCAAGATTTTTGCAACTGATATTTTGCTCCGTAGCTTGCCTACGCGCCAGCAAGTTGGATTGAACGCCGAAGCGCGGCGCAAAAATGTTCGCAAAGCCTTTCAAGTGCCGTTTGAGAAAATGGCTTTGGTGGTTGGCAAAACCATTTTGTTGGTGGATGATGTGCGAACCACGGGTGCTACACTGGCAGCGTGCTCCGAGGCGCTGAAAAAGGCTGGGGCGGCCCGCGTTTTTGTGCTCACCTTCGCTCTTGTGAAAGAGCCGCACCGAATGCATATAGAGGCATGATGGAAAAAATTATGCCAAAGATTGAAATATACACAACGAATACGTGCGGATATTGCGCGATGGCAAAAAATTTGTTGTCGCGTAAGGGCGCAAAGTTTACTGAGATTGATGTGAGATTTGATGAAGCAGAACGTGAACGCATGGCGTTGCGGGCCGGTGGGCGTCGCAGCGTCCCGCAAATTTTTATTGGGTCTACTCATGTGGGTGGCTGCGATGATCTCTATGATTTAGAAGCAAAGGGTGGGCTTGATCGCCTGTTGGTTTCAGCATGAGTTTTAAAGCGGGTCTTATTCAGCTGCGCTCCTCGCGCGAAATGGCACCTAATTTGGTGGAGGCCTCAAAGCTCATCCGCCAAGCCGCCTCGCAAGGAGCCACATTTATTTCAACACCAGAAATGACCAATATATTTGAGCCTGATCGTGAGCGGCTTAAAGCTGTGGTGATGACGGAGGCGGAAGATTCATCCGTACACGGATTTGTTGAACTGGCGGCGAAATTGAAAATTTGGTTGCATCTGGGTTCATTGGCGCTGAAGGGTGAAGACGGCAAACTGGTTAATCGCACTTTATTGTTGAACCCGAAGGGCGAGATTGTTGCGCGCTATGACAAGATCCATTTGTTCGATGTGGATTTGCCCAATGGCGATAAATATCGCGAGTCAGATACTTATACCGCAGGCGTGCAAGCTGTGAAAGTGGATCTGCCGTTTTGTTCTCTTGGTCTTTCGATTTGTTATGATGTGCGCCAGCCGGCGCTCTATCATGCACTGGCGAAAGCTGGGGCCAATGTGTTTGTGGTGCCAGCGGCGTTTACTGTGCCCACGGGCAAAGCGCACTGGCATGTGTTGTTGCGGGCGCGCGCCATTGAAACCGGAAGTTATGTGATTGCAGCAGCGCAAGGTGGCACACATGACTCGGGTCGTGAAACTTGGGGCCATAGCAAGGTTGTGGACCCTTGGGGCAAGGTGATTGCTGAAGCGGGGGTTGATCCTGAATATCTGCTGTTTGAAATTGACCCCGCAGAATCAGCCGCCGCCCGCGCCCGCATTCCTGCCTTGGTCCACGCGCGCGAGTTTACACTTTCCGAGGTGAGGGCTTGATCAGGTATGATCTCATCTGTTCAAAGGGCCATGAATTTGACGGCTGGTTTTCCGATAGTGCTGCCTATGACACACAAGCCAAGCGTGGGCTGATTTCTTGCACAATGTGCGGCGTTACTCAAATCGAAAAACAAATCATGGCGCCCGGCATTCCAACCAAGGGCAACCGTAAGTCAGAATCACAAGCCATGACGGCGGGGCCAATTGACACTCGCGCCGCCGCAATGATGCAAATGATGCGCGATTACCGCAAGCATGTGACGGAAAATTCCGAAAACGTTGGTGATAAATTTGCCGATGAAGCGCGGAAGATTCATTTTAAAGAAGTGGAAGAACGCGCGATCTACGGCGAGGCCACAGCCGATGATGCCAAGGCGCTGATTGAGGAGGGCATTGATGTACACCCGATTCCAAGACTACCTGAGGATGGGAATTGACGGCTTGAAACTGGTAGTAAGAATTGCTACCATGTCGTTATGAGTAAAGTTGAAAAAATCAGTGTTTCACTTCCCAAGGCAATGGCGGCAACTTTGAAGGAAGTGGTGGCCACGGGTGCTTATGCTTCGACGAGTGAGATAATGCGCGAGGCTGTTCGCGATTGGCAGGGAAAGCAAGAGGAACGCACTCTGGTGATCGAAAAATATCGTAAAATGGTGAAAGATGCTTTGGATAGTGGGCCTCTGCTCGATTATTCGATGGATGACATCATCCAGCGTGGCCGCGAGCGGCTTAAAGAATTGAAAAAGAAGTCTGCTTGATGAAAAATTTGCCGATTAAAACAACGGCAAATGCAAGGGCTGATCTTGTCGAACTTTGGAATTCAATTGCACCGCAGAGTTTAGCCAGTGCAGAAAAATTGATGGCAAGATTGGATTATAGAATAAGGAGCCTTGCTCAATTTCCAGAGACTGGAATTTCCCGTCCTGAAATTTACGAAAATCTGCGATTGCTTGTAGAGGGCAACTACTTGATCCTCTACTTACTAAGAGACCGCATCGTTATTATCTTGCGTGTGGTCCATGGCGCACGCGACTTGACTAGAGTTAACTTATTCTAACCCCTCTGCGCCACCAGCATGTAATTCACATCCATATCTTTAGCCTTGCGCCATTCGCTTGCGATGGGGTGATAGGTGACACCGGTTTCGGCTTTGGTTACGGCACCTGATGCACTTAGCCAGTCTTTCAATTCCGCTGGCTTAATGAATTTTTCCCAGTCATGCGTGCCTTTGGGCAACCAACCTAAAATATATTCGGCGCCAATGATGGCAAGACCGAAGGATTTTAGGGTGCGGTTCAAAGTAGCGACGAACATGAGGCCATTCGGTTTCATCAAGCTCACGCAGGTTGCGGTGAAATTCTGTGGGTTAGCCACATGCTCGATCACTTCCATATTAAGAATCACGTCAAACTTTTCGCCAGCGGAGGCCAAGTCTTCGGCGGTGCCGATGCGGTAATCAATCGCCAATTCCACTTCAGCGGCATGAACCGAAGCAGTTTTGATATTTTTCTCCGAAGGGTCGACACCCACAACAATGGCACCCAATCTTGCCATGGGTTCGCATAAAAGACCGCCGCCGCAGCCGATATCTAGGAATCGCAGGCCTTTAAAAGGCTCGCGCTCCGTGGGGTCCAAGCCTAAACGAGCACAAACTTGTTCCTTTATATAAGCCAGCCGCACCGGATTGAATTTATGCAAAACCCCAAATTTGCCCTTCGGATTCCACCATTCAGCGGCCATTT
>JANNBH010000025.1:0-44173 GCA_031385245.1 Hyphomicrobiales bacterium
AAACAACCTTTGCGTGATCAAATTTATGATTTGGTTCGTGATTTGATATTGTCTGGTTCAATTAAGCCGGGTGAAGTTATTGATGAGAAGTTGATAGCTCTCCAACTCAACATTTCGCGAACCCCTGTGCGTGAAGCCGTCAAAAAATTGAGCGATGAACATTTGGTTGATGTGGTTGCTCAATCAGGAACGCGCGCTGCGAAGATTGATCGGCATGAAGTGGAACAGGCTTTTCTTATTCGCCGTGCATTGGAAACTGAAAGTGCGGCCCAAGCAGCACCGCGAATGACCGACACACATACCGATAATTTATCTGACATTTTGCTGCAACACGCCCGCGCCATTGAACGCAAACTTTACAAAGAAGCAATAGCTCACGACGACCACTTCCACCGTTACATTGCAGAAATTAGTGATTTGCCTCGGTTGTGGAAATCCGTGGAAATTTCTAAGGCGCATCTTGATCGTTGCCGTCATTTGATGTTGCCGCGCGCTGGCGAGGGCGTTTCAACGATTGAGCACCACCGCGAAATTATCCGAGCGCTCAATAGCAAGAACCCAGAACGTGCCCGTGCGGCCATGTCGGAGCATCTGGAAACGGCTTATGACAATGCTACGAAGGCCCTTGATGCTGGTGAAATTGAAACCTAATTCCTACACCAAATTCAACCATGATATTTCTGCAGCACTCAGTTTTAATCCGAGTGCTGGCAGAGTTGAGGCGATTTCACCTGGGCTGCGTGGACCAACCAAGGCTAGCGAAGGAAAGCTTTGGCCAAGCACCCATGCTGTTGCAATGTTATGCGGTGTCACGCCATAATCCTTCGCGAGCTTTTCAGCACGGACCCGGCGCTCGGCATTGGCTGGGCTGCCGAAACATGTTTCGGGGCTGGTGTCTGCTGGCAAACGTGAGCGCAGAACCTCCGGCAGAAAATACCCACGCGCTTGTGATGACCAACTGACATGTGTGGTTTTGCTTTCGCGCAGAAAAGCCAAAGTTTCAGCAGTGTTTGAAGTGATGCAGCCATCCCAGACTGGCCTTTCCATAACGGCAAGCGACAAGTTGTTGTTGAGGATGGTGAACGGCTTTAAACTCTTGGCTGCGGCATACGCGTTTGCTTCTTTAATTCGCGTAACCGACCAATTTGAACCACCAAAGGCACCAATGCGTCCCGCCTTTTGCAGGCGATTGAGCGCATCAACAAATTCACCAACTGGCACAGCGGGATTATCGCGGTGCATAATGTAGATCGGCGCATGATCGAGGCCCAAGCGCTCAAGCGAGATATTAAGTTGCGCTTCGATGGCACGCGGCAAACAATAAGGGGTGTGCGCGCCCTTGACGATGGTAATTACATCTTTGGCCACGCCACGGCTGGCAATCCACTCTCCTAAAACTCTTTCATGGTGGCCACCGCCATAAACAAAGCCGGTGTCAAAGGCATTGCCGCCTGCTTCCATCCACGCATCCCAAACAACTGCACCAGATGCGATGTCATCTTTATTATCGCAGCCAATCACCAGCTGGCTGATGGGCATTGCCAGATCTGCAATTTTTATCTTTGGAATTGAGGGCAAGCCTTTTGGCAACACATGCGGCAAAACGCGGTTCAGCTTTTTATCTTCTGCAAAAGTTACATAACCCAGCTCGGCGCGCCACTTATCCATCGTGGCATTGTTGCCAATGCTATCGGCCCAGCTCATCGCCGGATAAGGCGCTTGCTTTAGCCCTTTGGCAATTGAGCTGCTGGCCAGCTCTGCTTCAAAGGAAAACAGTTGATTGGGATTCTTAATTTCTTCAGTGCGGGTTTTGCCAGCAACGGTGATAAGAATTGAACTGTCAGATGGCCCCTCATTGCGGCCAGGCACCCATGGGTTTGGTAGTTCAATGGTGCCCTTGCTGCCGGTGATGATGGCTGTGTTGTCCATGTTGCGCGCAACTGAGCAGGCAATCTCGGCCATAAGGCCACCCGCAAATGTGAGAAGCGCATGGGCCACTTCATCAACACCGCTTTTGCCAACGATGCCAACACCCTTAACTGTGATGGGTTCGGCAATGGGCAAGCCTTGTGCGGCACCTGCAACTAACCTGACTAAGGAAGTGGTGTAGCCGCCCACATCCAAAATTCCGCCACCACCTAAATTGCGATCATAGAGACGAGAACTCGCATTGAAGGAAGCCGAGAATCCGAAAGTTGCTTTGATGTGTTGCAGTGTTCCAATTTCTCCTGAATTTATGATCTCTAACATGCGCGCAATTTGCGGATGGCAGCGATACATGTAGGCTTCCATGAAAAATGTGCCGCATTGATCTGCCACTTCGGTAACTGCGACCACTTCTGCGGCATTCATGCCAGCAGGTTTTTCCACCAACACGGCCTTACCAGCACGCATCGCCTTAATCGACCATTCGGCGTGCCATGGATGGGGGGTGGAAATATAGATCGCATCAATTTCAGAATCGGCGAGCAAGGCTTCATAAGTGGCGTGGCGCTTTTCTGGCTTAACGCCATTGCGCTCACCAAAACTTTTGCGACGCTCTTCCGAGCGGCTGGCAATTGCGCTGAGCACACCAGATTGGGCTTGCGCCAAACCATCAGCAAAATTCTGTGCGATATTGCCTGGTCCTAAAATTCCCCACCGCGTGACGTTCATCAACTTCTCCATTTCTTGTTATCTTACACGCTGGCCATTTGCATCAAACAGCATGGCCTTAGTGGGATCAATTGATGCTTTTAATTTTGGCCAACAGTCAAACCTAACCCGTTTATATTACAACTGTAAATAAAAATGCCAAAACAGATGGAACTGAAATTTTCATTAGATAAATTGGTCCGGTCAAATCTAAACGTAATTGATGTAAAAATCACGCAATGCATCGCCCGCTAAGCCTGCTGTTTTTTCAACTTCGGCGCGCTTCATAAAAACATGGTTCTCAACCAAAAGGGATCCAACTGCTTCAACCAAAACTTTATCAGCCTGAAGCTCATCTAGTGCCTCGCTCAGATTACCTGGTGCTGCTGATGTGGCACTGCTATGTTCAAAACAGTCCCCGGTTTCGCGCGGTGGCAAGGCATAATCTTTGATAAAGCCAAGCCGTGCTGCCTGCAAAACTGTTGCCACCAGCACATAAGGATTTGCAGCACCATCACCCATGCGGTGTTCAATGCGAGCCTTAGCGCCGCCTTCTGCTGATACGCGGGTCGTGACGCCGCGATGGTCACCACCCCAGTTACACCAATAGCCAGACATGCTGGCGGGCTTTAAGCGATCATATGAATTTACGATGGGCGCAATCAACCCAGCAAGCCCACGGTGATGGTGCATGAGGCCTGCCACACAGCCTTTGGCCAGCTTGGTCATCTGCGCTTCGTCGCCTGGCTCACCGATAGCATTTTTGTTTTTCTTGTCGAGGAAACTAAAATTCACATGGGTGCCACTGCCGCCTTTGTTGAGGAATGGTTTGGGCAAGCACGTCAGCACGATGCCATGCTTGGCTGCAATTTCGCGCGCCATAAGCCGAAATAGAAAATGATCATCAACAGCTTGCACAGCATCATCATATTTTAGTGTGAATTCAAATTGTGGGGTATCATATTCAGTTGTCAGCGCCTCTAGCTTAAAACCAGCATTTTCTGAGGCCACCCATATAGCATCTGTGAAGCCGCGAGGGTCGGCAAACATGCCGGTGCTATAAACATAAGAGTGGGGCGTATCATAAGGCTTCAAGCTGCCATCAGCTTCGCGTTGAAATGCATAGGCCTCAATCTCCATGCCCACTTTGGCTTTTAGGCCAAGCTTGCCCCACTCTGCTACCGCACGTTTCAATGCGCTGCGCCCACACATGGGAAGTTCAGACCCATCCCATTCCTGCAAATCACCAATCACAAGTTTTGTATCTTGATCCCAACTTTTGCGAATGTCGGATTTGCGATAGACCGCTTGCATATCAGGTGCTCCCTCCATCATGCGGCAACCTGGAGCTGGCAATAGATCACGGTCAAAATGGACGCCATAGAGCGCCTGTGCAAAACGCGAAGCGCCATCAGCTTTCATTTTATCAGCAGGCAGATATTTGCCGCGCGCAATGTTTAAGTGATCGCAAAATAAAAGTCGCAAACGTTGGCTGGCCATTTTTGAATTCCTCAATTTAAACTGATACGAACGGGTAAGCGCTTTATGCCGCCTACAAAATTTGATCTAACATAAGCGTGGGCACCCACTTGCTCGATTGCGCGCAGCCTTTTGGCAATTTCTTGAAACACCACACGCACTTCAAGCTTGGCCAACCAGATGCCCAAACACACATGAGCACCGCCCTGCCCAAAAGCCAAATGGCGGTTTGGAGAGCGGCGGAGATCAACAACATTAGGATTGTTAAAAGCATTCTCATCGCGATTGCCTGAAGCAAACCAGAATAACACCTTATCGCCCTCGTGAATTTTTTTTCCATGCATCTCGCCATCGCGCGTGACGGTGCGGCGAAAATAAGTTGCAGGGGAAGCCCAGCGGATCACTTCATCTGGTAAGGTGCCCCACACTGCATCATCTCCATTTTGCAAATCTGCCAGCAACCCTGGTTGATTGGCCAGTGCATGAATTCCAGCCGCGATGGAATATCGTGTCGTGTCATTTCCTGCAGCCACCAAAAGACAGAAGAAATTTTTGAATTCAGATTCTGAAATCACATTGCCTTCAGCATCGGGCTGCAACATCATTTGCAAAATGCCGCTTTCGTCTCCGCGTTTTTTACGGTTCGCCATCATGCGCTCGGCATAATCAAAAAGCTCGGCACCTGCGGGAGAACGAAACGGCATAAAGCGATAAGCATCTGTATCCATTTTATCAACCACAGTGCTTGTGAAATCGCTATCGCTATTGGCCATCAGCGCATCGCCCTTTTCAACAAGCCAATTTAAATCTTCATCTGGAGTTCCCATAATCTGACCCAACATCCGCATGGGCAATTGCCGCGCAATGGTTTGCACAGCATCAAATTCTTTCTCTTCAAATGCCTTTTCTAATATCTCCACACAAAGTGCGCGAATTTGATTTTCAAACTGCATGACGACTGGCTGCGAGAAAGCTTTGGACACAAGCCTCCGCACCCTTGTGTGATCTGGCGCATCGGTTTCTTGAAAGGTGCGGCGGGCCAGATATTCTTCATAGGTTTGGTCTTCCATACGAATGCCACGCGCCGAACTCATCCAAGCGCTATCGCGGTTTAAGGCAGAAATATCTTCATGGCGGGTGATTGACCAAAATCCTTTGCCATCGGCATAATCACACCACGAAACCGGGTCTTCTTGGCGCAACCGCGAAAACGTGTTGAGCGGCAGGCCATTTACAAAACTGTCATGTAAGGAGAGATCTGCATGACCATCATCGTTGGGCGTCCAAATTGTCATTGCATAGTTTCCTTTGCGATTGCCTGATGATGATACACATGTTAATTACCCAATCAAGGAGTTGAGGCTTATGCATATCGGAATTTTAGTGACAAATACTGACCGATCTGATTTTGCCAAAGCGCACGCTTCTGATGGTGAGAAGTTCACTACATTGTTGCACCCATTGCGGATAGACTGGCAATTCACGCCCGTGCAGGTGGTTGATGGGGAGTTCCCTAAATCAGTTTCAGATTTTGACGGCTATGTGATTGGTGGCAGCCCTGCTTCTACGAATGAGGCAGAGCCATGGATTGAGACATTGTTTGATTTCATTCGTGAAATTAACCGCAAGGCCATTCCAACTGTAGGTGTTTGCTTTGGCCATCAAGCTATCGCTAAAGCGTTGGGAGGCCACGTTGGAAAAAATCCTGGTGGTTGGGGCTGGGGCTTGGCCGCTACTCATTTCCAAACCCACGAAAAATGGATGATGCCAGATAAAAAAATTATAAACCTTTTTGCGGCGCATAATGAGCAGGTGACAGACTTGCCTGAAAGTGCCGAAATTCTGGGCGGGAGTGATTTTTGCCCGGTGGGATCATTCAGCGTTGGTGATCACATTATGACCACACAATATCATCCTGAAATGGATTTGAAGTTTTTCGCGGAACTGACGCATGATTTAAAAACTTATATCGGGCGCGATATAGCCGAAGCCGCATTGCGGAGCACGACCACAGCTGCCGACACAGCAAGCTTTGCACACTGGATGGTACAATTTTTGGAGCAGAAGCGCTAAAGTTGAATCCACGCTGTTTTGAGATCACTGTATTTATCAAGCGCGTGCAAAGATTTATCATGGCCATTGCCACTTTGCTTAACGCCACCCAAAGGCACGGTGTTATCGGCTCCGCCATAGGTGTTCACATGCACTACACCGGCTTTGATGGCCCGCACCATGCGGTGTGCTTTCGACAAGTTTGAAGTCCAGACCGCTGAGGCCAAACCAAAAACTGAATCATTGGCTATGCGAATAGCATCGGCTTCATCTTTGAATTTTATAATGCCAAGGACCGGACCAAAAACTTCTTCTCTGGCCAAATTCATTTCAGGCGTGACATTTGAAATTACAGTGGGTGCCATATAGTAACCACCGGTGTTTTCAAAAATGCGCGATCCACCGGTTTCTATTTTTCCACCTTCGGATTGTGCTCGCTCCACAAACTGCAAATCCTTTTGTAATTGATCAAAACTGGTCACGGCTCCTGCTTCCGTGGCCAAATCCAATGGGTCGCCAACTTTTATTTTGCTGGCAATGCTTACAAGTTTTTCAACAAATTCATCATGGATGGAGTCTTCCACAAGCAGCCGCGAACCAGCGACACAGACCTGACCTGAGTTGCGGAAAATTCCGTAAGCGGATGTCTTTGTCGCAACATCCAAATTGGGCGCATCAGCGAAAATTACGTTGGGGGATTTTCCACCGAGTTCGAGATAGCAGCGCTTTAAATTTGAGAGCGCAGCATATTCTAATAATTTACGGCCAACAAATCCTGACCCTGTGAAGGCCAGCACATCCACATCATTGTGCAGTCCGATAGCTTCACCCACCACACTGCCTTTGCCAGTGACAACATTCAGCACACCTTCAGGCAAACCTGCTTCGGCACATATTTCTGCTAGTCGCAGCAGCGAGAGCGACGCAACTTCGGCGGGCTTCAACACCACACTGTTGCCAGCAGCCAAGGCTGGTGCAATTTTCCAGCAGCCAATCATCATGGGGAAGTTCCATGGAACAATTACACCGATAACGCCCACAGGCTCACGGTGAATGAGGCCCAAAATATTTTGTGGCGTAGGGGCAATCTCGCCATAGACCTTATCGATCGCTTCGGCATAATAACGAAACGTGCCAGCAGCACTGCCAGGTTCAGCTTTAATCGCCATCGAAATTTCAGTGCCATTATCGCGCACGCCGAGTACGGCCAATTCCAAAGCGTTCTTTTCAATAAGATCGGCAATTTTATGCATCACCTTTTTGCGCTCCGCAGGTGCGGCCCGTGACCAATTGCCCGCGTCGAAACTAAGCCGTGCCGCCTTTACTGCCAAATCAACATCAGCAAATGTCGCCGCTGAGATAGTTGAGAATATTTTTCCGTCAATTGGCGAGCTTACATCCAACGCTGCCCCATCTTGGGCATTTTGAAATTTGCCATTGATGAACAGTTTTTGTGGAGAGACTGCCAATGTACGAAGACGATTGATTTCGAGTTGTGACATTATAAACTTTCTTAAAAAGAGACATGCAGTGATGTTGGTGCGCGAAACTCCCAACCCCGAAATTCAATTGGTTTTTCGGCATTCAATTTCAGATTTGGAATGTTCTCAAATAAAACACGCAGTGCAATTTCTATTTGTGATTTAGCGAACCATTTTCCAGCACAGAAATGATTGCCAAAGCCAAACGATGCGTGATTGGATTTTTTGCGGAAAATATTAAAGGCATCAGGGTCTTCAAAGCGATCTTCATCGCGATTGGCGGAAGCTAAAATTGCCGCAACGGGTGCTCCAGCAGGAATGGTAACACCACCGATTTCAACATCTATTTTGGCAAGCCGCATTTGCGTGCCAATGGGGGCCACCCATCGCAGCCCCTCGTCAACTGCTTGCGGAAGGTGTTCATTTGGGTTTTGCAACACCACATCAAGTTGATTTTGGTTCTGTAACAGGCCCGTGAGAACCGTGCCTGCCCCATGGCCAGGTTCCTGCATTCCCCCAAGCAGCGTTACTTTAACTGACGGCAAAATAAATCCAGCTTCGCGGCTTTGGCCTTCAGGCATACCATTGTGCAACATATGTGAGAGTGGAGACTTATCAGGCTGGTCGCGCAACCTTTGCAAAATTGGCAAGATTGCAGTGTCAATTTCAGCACAGGTTTTGTCTGATATTTTTTGCCGTTCGGCATCACGTTCATAATTGATTGCACCTTGCGACAGGCCATGGAACCAGCTTCGCAATTGCGGCACATTTGCATCGCCCAAACCAAATGAACGCGCAAGACTAAGAACAGATATCGGTTCAAAATATTCGGCCATTAACTCTGCCCCACCCCTATTTTTAAATTGGGCGAGATATTGTTCGGCGATTGGCCGCACTAAAGCTTCAATGTATTCTGTAACTTTTCGTGGTCGATAATGCGGCTCAATTCCTTCACGTAACGCTCTATGGGTCTCGCCTTCGGAGGTCAAAATTGTTGGCTTGCCAAACGATAGTTCCACAGGTGAGGTTGGTGCCTCCGATGTGAACAGATCCGGTGATTTGGTAACGGTGTCTACGTCGTCCCAGCGGGTTGCGAACCAGACATTCGCGGAAGGCACATAAGCTACCGGTGCTTCACGCCGGAGTCTGGCATAGATGGGGAATGGGTTATATTCCAACTCAGCCACTGTTATGGAATCAGCAAAAGCCATATTCAATCCTTCAAACTGAAAAAGCGGGAGATTTTCGCTCCCGCTCTATTTTTTACAGCTGTTTAGCGATTGCTACCCAAGTTTTTAAACTTGGCAGGGTCACGCGAAGCAAGACTGCTGGCTGATAAGAAGCCGACAATTGCCGCAACGATCACGAACGAAGGCAAGATGATGCCGAGCGAACCGACAGCGCCTGTTAAATCAGAGAAATGCGCGAAGATATAGATGAATAATCCGGCCATCACCACGCCTGCAATGACTGGCAGAATCTTGGTCGATACTGCACTTTCACCCATTGCATTTTTTGCAAAGAACGAAACAACCGAGAATGAAGTAACGGCCATCAATCCAAGTATGCCCAAGGTTCCAAGCTGAGTGAGCCAAGTGAACAATTGCAGCACGGGGTCCATGCCCATTACGGCAAAGAAACCGACAACAATGATTGCCAGAACAGTTTGGATGATCGAACCCACATGTGGGCTTTGATATTTATCGTGGGTGACACCAACGGAGGCTGGCAACAGACCTTCACGGCCTGCAACATATTTATAACGTGCAACACCATTGTGGAAGGCAAGCACGCCAGCAAACAAGCTTGAGACGAACAAGAAATCCATAATAGTAGACGCGGTTCCGCCGACATAACGACCAGTCAGATTCTGCAAGAACCGTGTTGGGTCTGGCAGGCCTTGCAAAGTTGGCAACAATTTGTCCACACCTTCACCAACAGCCATGAGCCATGATGTGAGCATGTAAAAGACGCCAATCAATATAACCGAATAGTAAGTCGCTTTCGGAACAGTTGTATGCGGGTCTTTTGCTTCTTCGGAATAAATTGTTGTGGCTTCAAAGCCGATGAAGGCAGCAAAGCAAAACAATATGCCGATAGCGGGTGAACCCATCATCACAGCGCTTGGTGTGAAGGGTGCCAAGGTTAGGCCTGCATCACCTCCTTTAACAAAAATTGCAACATCGAGAATGAGCACAATGAGATATTCAAGAGCCACCAGCGCCATCAAAATTTTTGCCGAGAGTTCAACTTGGCGATACCCAAGTATGCCTGCAAAGGCGATGCCAATGAAGCTCCACACATACCATGGAAGGTCTAATCCGATTGATGCGAATGTGCCTGCTGATGCCGCACCCAGCAAACCGAGAATGCCGATTTGCATGGCGTTATAACTGAAGATGGCAACCATGGCGGATGCGCCACCAACCTTGCCACCAAGACCACGCGCGGCAAGTGCATAAAATCCTCCCGCACTTGAAACATGACGCGCCATTGCAACATAGCCTGCTGCGAAGATTAAAAGAATGACTGTTGCCAGTAAGAATGAACCGACGATGCCTGCACCATTGCCCAGCAACATGCTGATGGGCACACCGCCTGCAACAGCAGTTAAAGGTGCTGCTGCCGAAATTACCAAGAATGTCACGGCCCCAACGCCGAGACTGTTTTTTCTTAACTGGTTCGCACCAGCGCTTGTTGATTTATCTGCCATTCTTCCCTCCTACAGGTTGGCTAACCTCCAGTGTTGTTGTTTCATTATTTGAACCACTGGTACAAATATAGACTTGCTTAATTTATGGTTCGGTGTCAAGTTATTTCATATGTTAAGTAACTTGCGATTGTACTTATTATGGGCACTGTGACCAAAGCATTGGAACTGCTGAATATTGTGGCAAATTCTCATGCCCCTTTGGGTTTAACTGCGTTGGCGAACAAGGCTCAATATGACAAAGCAACCACTCGCCGCATGTTGCTTGAGCTTTTGGCCAACGGGTTCGTCGAGCAAGACTCAGAGAGCAGAAACTATGGTTTGGGCCCCGCCCTTCAGTCATTGGGCAAGCTGCGCGAAAGCCGATTTCCACTTGTTAAAACTGTGCAGCCCTTTGTTAGGGCGCTGGCCAAGCAGACTGAAGAAATGGTTCACGCCACTGAATATGGCAATGGAATTCTCTATTCAATCAGTGTTGAAGAATCGACCAAGGCCAATCGCATCAGTTTAGAGTTGGGTCAAAAATTGCCCTTACATGCCACCGCCTCCGGCATTGCATTTTTGGCAGCCTCAACAGATTCGTTCATTGAAGCTGCGCTGAAAAAACCGCTTGTGAGTTTTACTCCCCAAACCTCGATCGACAGAAAGAATTTGATGAAAAGCATCGTTGAAACATCAGCGCGTGGATATTCCATCAGCAACCAAACATTTGATGAGGGTGTTCACAGTGTTGCGGCGGCTTATTTTTCAGCAAATGGAAAACCCTTGGGCACTATTGCCATTGCCATGCCTACGCTTCGCGCAACACCTAAGATGATTGCGGCCAATGGTAAGCTGGTGAGCAGAGCAGTGGCAGATATATCTGCAAGCCTTGGCTTTAATAAATTGCATTTACGCAGCGCTTCATAATTCCAAAGGTTAAGTGATGGAACATCCCAAGATATTATTAATCGGCACAGGTGATACAAAGTCGGATGAGCTGAATTTCATGCGTGAGTGCATAATAAAGGCTGGCGGACAAGCGGTTATGATGGATGTTTCGGTTCTCAAAGATCCAAACTTCAAACCAGATTACTCGAAGCATGATGTGGCCGCTGCCGCCAACACCACCATCGATGCAGTGATAAACTCTGGCGATGAAAATTCCGCCATGTCCTTGATGGCGGAAGGTGCCTCGAAACTGGCGCGAAAGTTGTGTGATGAAAGCAAGATGGATGGCACTATAATTCTTGGAGGAACTCTAGGGACCGATTTGGCACTTGACGTTGCTGCAGCGTTGCCGCTTGGCGTGCCAAAATTTGTTGTCTCCACAGTTTCGTTCTCGCATCTAATTCCTCCTGACCGTATTTCAACCGACCTGATGATGATCCTTTGGGCTGGTGGGCTTTTCGGTTTGAATAGCATTTGCAAATCATCACTATCGCAAGCCTGCGGCGCTGTTGTGGGTGCCGCACGGGCCAGCATGAAGCCGCGTGCTGAACGACCGATTATCGGTATGACATCACTCAGCATTCTGAAATGCATGTGGTTTGTGAAGCCGGAACTTGAAAAGCGTGGCTATGAACTTGCAGTGTTCCACGCCACTGGAATGGGTGGGCGGGCTTTTGAATCAGTGGCATCGCAAAAGGGCTTTGCCGCCGTCATGGATTTCTGTCTGCAGGAAGTGGTGAACCACGAGAATGATGTGCTGGCCACATCAGCAGGTTGGGACCGCTTAGAAAATGCTGGGCGTGCTGGCATTCCACAAATCATCGCACCGGGTGCAATCGACATGGTGGATCTGCCATCATGGCTGCCTGTGCCTGAGCGATTTGCCGATCGCCCCTATCACGCTCACAATCGCCTCATTGGTTCGATCACTACTGATCCTGAAGGCCGCCGCAAATCGGCTCGCACAATTGCTCACAAAATGGAACGCGCCCTTGGCCCCGTTGCCTTCATTCTGCCAGTAGGTGGAATTGAACAATGGGACCAGGAAGGCGAGCCATTGCATGATCCCGAAGGGTTGGCAGCCTTTGTGGAAACCATGCGTATGACGGTGAAGCCACCAGTCGAATTCCATGAAATTCCCGACCACATTAACAGCCCGACCTTTGCCAACAAAGCGCTGGAGATTTTTGATGCCTGGGTTGCGGCGGGTTTCATTCCAAAGGGTGTTATATGAAGGCGCTTATTCTAGATTTTGGCGGGGTGATTACGCGCACTCTCTTTGAAACGCATGATCTCACCGAGCGTGCTTTGGGCATTAAACCCGGTACCTTGACCTGGCGCGGACCATTTGATCCGTCCACGGATGAGTTGTGGATTCGTATGCAAGATGGAGAAATTAGCGAACGAGATTATTGGATGACGCGCACGCGCGAAGTGGGCAGGCTTGTCGGCAAGGACTGGACTTCGATGAAAGAGTTTGTGCAGGCCGCGCGCGGTGCAGATGCTGAATTGGTTTTGCGCCCAGAAGCACGCGATGCGATTTTAAAAGCCAAGGCCAGTGGCATTCGCTTGGCTATACTTTCCAATGAACTTGATCTTTTTTATGGTGTTGAATTCCGCAAATCATTTCCGCTGATTGATCTATTCGATGTAATTGTGGATGCCACATATACCAACATTCTCAAACCAGATGCCCGCGCCTATCAGCTTTGCCTTGATGAATTAAATCTTCCCGCCGCAGATTGTGTGTTTGTTGATGACCAAAAGAAAAATGTGGATGGCGCTTTGGCTCTTCACATCCCGACCATTCATTTTGATGTAACACGGCCCGCGCAAAGCTATGCAGCGGCGCTGAGCCTGCTTGGAGTTTGAACATGCGAAACGCAAATTATTTAAAAGAAAACAATGCTAAGCACATGTGGCACGCCATGGCCAACGCGGGTGAGATGCGCTCCAACCCACCGCAAATAATCAACTCGGCAAAAGGCGTTGAAATCACCGACATTGATGGCCACACCGTGCTTGATGCGGTGGGTGGCTTATGGAATGTGAACCTTGGCTATTCCTGCGAGCCCGTAAAAAAAGCTATCCGCGATCAATTGGATGAGCTTCCCTATTATTCAACATTTCGTGGCACCAGCAATTCTCCGGTGATTGAGCTATCAGTTGAGCTTGCCGAATTTTTCAAAGCGGATGGCATGACGCGATCATTCTTCACATCAGGTGGATCAGACTCAGTGGAAACTGCTTTGCGTTTGGCCCGGCAATTTCATAAGCTGAACGGCCAACCAGAGCGCACGAAGTTTTTCGCGCTAAAGAAGGGTTATCACGGCACACATTTCGGCGGCGCTTCTGTGAATGGCAATTCTAATTTCCGCCGCGCTTATGAGCCGCTGTTGCCTGGTGTTTTCCACTTGCCTGCTCCATGGGATTATCGCAATCCTTATGGCACAACAGATGGTGCAGAAATTGCCAAGCGCATTGCAGCGCATTTTGAGGATGAAATTTCTTTTCAAGGTGCCGATACGATTGCGGCCTTCATAATGGAACCTGTGTTGGGTGCTGGTGGTGTAATTGTGCCACATGGTACATTCATGCCTTTGATGCGCGGCATTTGCGACAGACATGGAATTTTAATGATCGCGGATGAAGTGATCACTGCGTTTGGCCGTACTGGTGCATGGAGCGGTTCTCGCGGCGTTGGCGTGCAACCCGATATGATCTGCACCGCAAAAGCTATCACCAATGCTTACTATCCCTTTGGTGCGGTGATGATCAATGAGAAAATGGTTTCGGCTTTTGAAAGTTCAAAATCGGCGCTTGCCTCGATCGGCCATGGCTACACTTATTCTGGCCACCCGGTTGGGGCTGCTGCCGCATTGGCCACGTTGGCTGAAACAAAAAGATTGAAGGTGAATGAGAATGCTGCTGTGCGTGGGGTGGAACTTCTCGCGGGATTGCAGGCGCTGAAGGAAAAGCATGAACTTATTGGCGATGCGCGCGGCAAAGGCTTGATGTGCGCGCTTGAACTGGTTTCTGATCGTGCCAAAAAATCTCCTGCCGCAAAAGATAAAGTGCAAATGGTTCAAGACATCGCCTATAAAAATGGTGTGATGGTGCGAACTTCTGGGCCAAACATTATCATCTCACCACCATTGATTATCTCCGCGAAAGATGTAACCCGCATTCTTAATGCGCTCGAAGCGGGATTGACGGAAGCCAAATGATCACTCAAAAAATGCAATCTCTTTTAGAGCGCCGTGAAAAATTGCTCGGCCCCAATGCGCGGCTATTTTATGATGAGCCGGTTCAGCTGATCAGTGGCAAAGGTGCGTGGGTTAAAGACGTTGATGGCAGGGACTATCTCGATTGCTACAATAACGTGCCGCATGTGGGCCATTGCCACCCGCATGTGGTTGAGGCCATTTGCAAACAAGCGGCAAAACTGAATACGAATACGCGCTATCTGCATGAAGAAATTCTCACCTATGTGGAACGCTTGATCGCCACTTTCAGCGGTGGCATGACAACTGCCATCATGGTGTGTACCGGCAGTGAAGCCAATGACATTGCACTGCGGATGGCCCAAGCCATTACAGGCAATATCGGCATTATCGCCACCAATCACACTTATCACGGCAACACCTCGGCGGTGTCTCAGCTTTCAACCACAAAGCCGCCCATTGGTGGCTTTGGCAAACATGTGCGCCATGTAACTGCCCCTGATAGTTACCGCATGAACGGCCTCACAATGGAAGCCTATGCAGCGCAATTCACTGCCGAAGTTGAAGTCGCATGTGCATCATTGAATGAAAGTGGCGTTGGTGTTTCCGGCATGATCATTTGCCCGGCTTTTGTGAATGAAGGCTTTCCTGATTTACCTGCGGGATTTCTGAATGGAGCAATTTCAGCTGTGCGGAAAGCTGGTGGAGTCATCATCGCCGATGAAGTTCAACCAGGCTTTGGTCGATTGGGCACGCATTTTTGGGGCCACCAAAAAGCGGACTTTGCACCAGACATCGTCACTATGGGAAAACCCATGGGCAATGGCCACCCGGTTGCAGCTGTTGTCACTTCAACTGCAATTATTAGCGCCTTTCGCAAAAGCTTTGGCTATTTCAACACCTTTGGTGGCAACCCGGTTTCATGTGCAGCTGCCAATGCTGTGTTGGATGTGATGGAGCGTGAAGGCTTGCAGGCCCGCGCCAAAGAAACTGGTGACTATGTGCAAAATGGTTTGCGTGAACTTGCAAATAAATTCGACCTCATCGGCGATGTGCGCGGCTCTGGCCTTGCCATTGGTGTTGAGTTGGCGACTGACCGCGAGAAGAAAACACCAGCGAAAGCGCAGGCAGATCGTCTCGTGAATTCACTCCGGCAGCACGGCGTTCTAGTTGGTAGTAATGGCATTCATTATAATGTTTTGAAAATCAGACCCCCACTGGCTTTTGCAAAGACGGACGCAGATGTTCTGTTGGCTAAACTTGATCAATGTTTGCAAACACTCTGATGATGACTTCATTTTTTAATGTTGCTGCAAAAGCAAAACTGCACTGGCCGGAAATCAGCAATGACCCTGCGTTGATTATGCACCGTGAGAACGCCGTTTTTCGGGTGGAAACAGCCAAAGGTCTGGCGGCTTTGCGTATCCACCGGCCACACTATCATTCACACTCTGAAATTTCGGCCGAACTTTCGTGGATGGCATATCTTGCAAAAGCAGGCATGGAGGTGCCTGCACCATTTCCCAACTCCGAAGGTGAATTGCTTTCAGTGATTAATGACGAGCACGGGCAAAACTTTGTTGTCGATTTGCTTTCGTGGGTGAATGGTCAACCCTTGGGTCGGTCCAATGTGCCTTTGGCCTATTCCGAAACTGAAGTGCAAACCATCTTCACAGATGTTGGGCAAAACTTGGCACAGCTGCATAATTTGTCTGACGCTTGGGACAAACCACAGGATTTTCATCGCCACGCGTTAGACAAGCAAGGCTTCCTTGGGGAGACGGCGGCTTGGGGGAGGTTCTGGGAAGCTTCGGTGCTTTCACAGAGTGAAATGAAATTGATGTATGATGTTCGGCAACTGGCCGCTGCACAGCTTGATACCCTTGTGAACCAAGGTGCAGACTATGGTTTGATTCATGCTGACTTGGTGCGCGAAAACATTTTTGTTGATGGTGGTAAAATTCGCTTCATTGATTTTGATGATGCGGGCTTTGGCTTTCGCATGTTTGATTTGGCTGTGGCTCTCATCAAAAATCGTGAAGAGCCACATTACGAAGTTCTCAAAGCGGCGCTGTTTTACGGATATAAAGCACAGCGCAATATTTCGGCTACAGATGAGCAATCATTAGATTTGTTTTTAGCTTTG
Organism: Hyphomicrobiales bacterium; assembly: GCA_031385245.1. Classification (GTDB taxonomy): domain Bacteria; phylum Pseudomonadota; class Alphaproteobacteria; order Rhizobiales; family Aestuariivirgaceae; genus Aestuariivirga. Next base: position 16,657 of record JANNBH010000025.1, read on the forward strand.
CGTGATTTTGCATATCTAGGCTGGGCCGATGCCCGCCGCTATGAGCCAGGCATGGCCCCACGAATTGAAAAAATAAAGCAAAACACATTGCTGGCGGCGCAGAAATTTCTCAACGTTTAGAAGCGACAGCTGACTGATCCGAAGGCTCCAAAATCTGCATAGATATTATCACCGTGTATGGTTTCTAAGGGCCGGATGAACGAGCCTGAAAGCACAATCTGGCCAGCCGAAATGCTATCTCCATAATGGTGAAGGCGGTTAGCCAACCACGCAATTCCCAAAGTCGGATCATTCAAAACACCAGCGCCCAAGCCAGTTTCTTCCACTACATCGTTTTTAAAAACAATTGCACCCACCCAACGCAAATCGATATCTTGCGGCCTATGTTTCTGTGTACCCATAACTATGCCAGCATTGGCGGCATTATCGGATATCGTATCAATGATGTTGCGGGCTTGTTTTGTAGTGGGGTCCACGCGTAGAATCCGTGTGTCTAAAATTTCGAGGGAGGGCGTTACATAATCAGTGGCGGCCAGAACTTGTGCTGCAGTTACATTTGGCCCTTTCAAATCTGCCTTCATCACAAATGCAATCTCAGCTTCAATACGCGGTTGGATAAAGCGAGTTTGAGGAATAGTTGAACCATCGGCAAAAAGCATATCGTCAAACAATACACCTGAATCGGGTGTGGTGATATTTAACGCATACTGCATGGCCTTTGAGGTGAGACCAATTTTCCAACCGATGATTTTTCGACCCGCTTCAAGCTTGCGCGTCACCCATGCAACTTGAATAGCATAGGCATCATCAATGGTAGCTTTAGGATGCTGCATTGAAATTAAGCCCGTTTGTATACGGGAGCGCTCGGCTATGTCGAGATGATCAATCGTTGCTTCAATGTCTTCGTTGCTCAACATTTAATTTTCATCCATTATTGTGTTACGCAAAATGCCAATGCCTTCCGCTTCAATTTCGACCACATCGCCCGGTTTCAACCAGATTGGTGGATCAAAGCGCGCGCCTGCTCCTGTGGGTGTGCCACACACAATCACATCTCCTGGAACTAACGTAGTGAAAGTTGATATATAGTTGATGATCTTGCGGAACGAAAAAATCATGCGTGAGGTGCGATCTTGCTGACGCAACTCGCTATTCACGCGGGTTTGCAATTCAATATCTGCAAGTTGAGATTCATCTGTGTACGGAATAAGCCATGGGCCGATTGATCCAGTGCAGTCAAAGTTTTTACCTTGCGTCACATTAAATTTAGCGTGCCTTACCCAATCCCTGATTGTGCCTTCATTACAGAGTGTTATGGCCGATATGTGAGCAAGTGATTCCGCTTCTGAAATACGTCTGCCACCTTTGCCAATTACAATTGCAATCTCGCCCTCATAGTCCAATTGCAATGATTCAGGTGGCCTGATCAAAGGTTGATTGTGACCTGTGAAGGAGCGTGCAAAGCGAATGAATAGTGATGGATTTGAAGGTGCTGCGTTGCCATCCTTATATTCTTCATTGCGATCGGGGAAATTCACACCGACGCAAATTATTTTTTCGGGTCGCTTCAATGGAATATCAAATGTGATGTCATCCAACGAGAAATCTGGGACGAGCCCTGTTGCCTTCGCAACAAGTTGATTGAATGCATTGGCCTCAACCACCGCTGAAAGATCGGCCCAAGTAGTACTGAATCTTGCGCTGCAATCAATAACGCCATGCCCCACGATCAGGCCATAGCGATTGCCATTGAACGATATAAATTTCGGCCTTTCGATCATGTGCTTATCCTTTTCGCCATTTCCACAATCACATCATAAGCAATATCTGCATCAGCTGCGGTCATCGCAAATGTTCCGGCTTGAAAACGAATAACAGAATCGCCATCAAGTTTGGTTTGTGTCAAATAAATGCGTCCATCATCATTGATGGTTTTTATCAGTTCAAGATTATGCTGATCGAGATCAGACACCCCACGCGGCACATGTCGAAATGAGAAGAGCGACAACATGGGCGCACTGGAGATTTCAAAATCTTCTGTGGCCTTCAATCGTTGCGCCAACTTCTCAGACCATGCCACATGATTGCGGATCATTTGCCGCAAGCCTTCAAGCCCGTGGGCACGGATGAGGAACCAAATTTTCAAAGCTCGAAAGCGGCGACCCAGTGGCACTGACCATTCCGAATAATTGATAATGCCTTCTGCACCATGGGTTTTTAGATATTCAGGTTGAATGGCCAGGGTACGAACCAAGGCTGCTGGATCGCGCACAAAATGGGCCGAGCAATCAAATTGCGCGCCCAGCCATTTATGCGGATTGAACACAATTGAGTCAGCCACTTCAATGCCCGCCCAATAATGCCGGAACTCTGGACAGATCATGGCTGATCCCGCCCACGCGGCATCAACATGGACATAGAGATCATATTTTTCGGCAACAGCACACACGGCTGCAACATCATCTGTGGCTCCAACACTGGTTCCACCTACGCACGCAATAATGCCTGCAGGCTTATGGCCAGAAGCAATATCCGCGATGATCGCGGCTTCCAACTTATCAATGTCCATACCGCGCAATGCGCCCTGCACCGGAATGCGGATGAGATTTTCGGAGCCAATACCAGACACCCAAATGGCACGGTCAATTGATGTGTGAACTTCGCCGGAACAATAAATGCGAAGCTGCTTTTGCCCTGCCAAGCCAAAAGAATTTCCAGCCCATCCCAAGGCGCGTTCACGCATGATAAGGGTGGCCACCAAAGTGGCAGACGATGCCGAATCCTGAATCACGCCTGTGAAACCTTCTGGCAGTCCAATCGCTTGGCGCAACCATTGCATCACTCTCGTTTCAAGTTCAGTGGCCGCAGGAGATGTTTGCCACAGCATACATTGCGCGGCCATGGCAGAGACAAGATATTCCGCCACAACGGAAACAGGTGCGGCGTTGCCTGGAAAATATGCAAAGAAGCGCGGGTGCTGCCAGTGCGTCATGCCTGGCACAATCATGCGCTCAAAATCTTCAAATATCGCATCCATTGCCTCAGCAAATTCGGGCGGAGCAAGTGGCAAAGCAGAGAGAATATCCCCCGGCTTGGTTTGCGCTCGTACAGCACGATCATTCAATGAAGCGTGATATTCAACACCCCACTCCGCTGCCTTTATGCTCCACTGCTTAAATGCGTCTTGATCCATTTTCACTCACGGTGCCACAATGGGCTGGGCTTTCAACTGTGCATCTTTAGGGGCCACATTTTCAAAAAGCGAGCCTTCTTCAAACCAGCTTTTGGGAGCTGCTGCACCCCACAGTGTTTGGCGCTGCGGGTCCTTCAAATCCCACTTTATCGGTTCCAAATCAGGATCGACTGTCAAGTAATCCGAGCAATATATTTCAATGCGGTGGCCATCAGGATCACGAATATAGAGGAAGAACGCATTTGAAATGCCGTGCCTGCCTGGCCCGCGCTCAATGTTAGCGAGGTAGCCTGTGGTGGACATAAGATCGAGCAGATCAATGATGTTCAAAGGTGTTGGCACCCAGAAGGCCACATGATGCAAGCGCGGGCCTTTACCATTGGTGAAAGCCATATCATGCACGCCGCCTTTGCGGTGCATCCATGCAGCCCACAATTTTTTCGAGGCGTCATCCTCTGTATATTCAGTAACACGAAAGCCCATCTCGTTATAGAATGCAACGCTCTCATCTACACTTTCACTGAAGCAATTAAAGTGATCAATACGCAATGGTTTCACGCCGCGATAAAGCGCATATTTCTGTTGGATGTTTGGTAGTTTTTCCATGCTGGCATAAAATTCAATGGGAATGCCATGAATGTCTGATGTTAATAGCGTGCGGCCTTGGTGTTCGCGCTTCACCCATTTTGTCTCGCGGCCCTTGGCTTCAAACCAGATTTTAGCTTTGTCTAAATCTTGTTCGGCATAGACTTTAAAGCCAAGCACGCGCACCTCTGGTTTAGCACCTTTGGTTAAAATAATGCAGTGGTGGCCGCGCTCTTCCATGGCACGCATATAAAGTTGCGTGGCAGTTTCGCCCGTCACTTGCAGCCCTAACGTGTCCGCATAAAAGGTTTTCGATTTTGCAAGATCAGTGACCACAAGTTCTATATGACTGAGGCGAACGACGTTGAAATCTGGGTAGAGATTAGATTTTGGAACAGGCATGCTCAGCCTCCTAATTTCTGAATTGAATGTTGCATAGTTGCAAAGGCCACGTTTTTTGTTTCCATATAGAAATCAAAAGACCAATCACCGCCATCACGGCCAATGCCGGAATTTTTGATGCCACCGAAAGGTGCCGGCAAATGCCGCACATTTTCAGAGTTCACCCAAATCATGCCAGCTTGCAATTGACTGCTGAACCGCAAAGCGCGGGTTACGTCTGATGTCCAGAGATAACCCGTGAGGCCATATTGAACATCATTGGCAATGGCCAAGGCTTCAGCTTCATCATTGAAGGGAATGGCAGTGAGCACGGGACCAAAAATTTCTTCCTGAGCGATCCGCATCTTATTGTGCGCCTGCGTGAAAAGCGTAGGTGCCACATAACAACCGCCACCAGGGCCATTAACTTTAACACCACCTGCAGCAAGCACAGCGCCTTCGCTTTGACCAATTGCAATATACTCTAAAACTTTTTTCTCATGCACCGGGTGGATGAGCGGGCCCACCACCGTTTCAGGATCAATCGGATGGCCCACTTTAATACGCTTGGCTTTTTCTGCCACCATGCTCGTGAATTTCTCATAGATCGAAGATTCAACTAGCAAACGTGACGATGATGTGCAGCGTTCGCCGTTCAATGAATAGATCATAAACACAGCCGCATCAGCGGCGCGTTCTAAATCAGCATCGGCGAATACCACCACTGGGTTTTTGCCACCCAATTCAAAATGCACGCGCTTTAAAGTGTCGGCACCTTGCTTCATAATCATGCTGCCGGTGCGGCTTTCGCCCACAAAGCCAATCGCTTTAATATCAGGGTGTTCAGTAAGCGCGCGGCCAGCATCTTCACCAAAACCATTGACGAGATTCCACACACCTTTTGGCAGGCCAGCTACTTCTGCAATCTCCACAAGCAACCGTGCAGTGAGAGGTGAAAATTCTGCCGGCTTGTGGACAACAGTGCAACCTGCTGCCAAGGCCGGAGCAATTTTCCAAGTGGAGAGCATGAAGGGCGTGTTCCACGGCGTGATCACACCAACAGGACCAATGGGATAGCGCGAGGAGACATTGAGTTGACCAGGTGCTTGCAGTGCTTTGCCATCACGCGCATCGGGGGCTTTATCAGCGAAGAAGCGAAAATTCTCCGCACCACGCAAAGCAGCCTTGGCCATGAATTTGAGCGACTGGCCGGTGTCCATACATTCAACAAATGCAATCTCTTCAGCACGCGCTTCAATACCGTCCGCAATTTTATGCAATAGCTTTTTGCGTTTTGCACCTTCCAATGCGGCCCATGCCGGAAATGCGGCCTTGGCTGCTTTTGCTGCGCGGTCCACATCAATCGCTTTGCCGCGCGCCACTTGTGCCAAAGGTTTTAAATCCACGGGCGAGATAATTTCAAAGGTGCTGCCATCTGCGGCGGGCAATGATTCACCTGCAATGTGATTGAGCACGCCCTTTTCACGAAACCGCGAGAGATAGCTCTCGGCCTTTTCTAAATTTTCTTCAAAAATAGACATGTGCTCTCCCGATCAACGCAACCTTGCGTGCATAGCATTTTTCTTCCAGCTCAAATCCGCAGCAATAGTTCTGATCTCCAAACTTAATGCAAAGTGTGGCGTAGCTGATAAAGGCTTTGTTAGATTTTGCGCCGCTGCAAAAATTGATTCCCCTGTCTGTTTCAAATCTTCAACACTACGCCCGGCACCCACGCGAAACTCCATATCAATGAATGAGTTTTCCGGCAGTTGATCGGCAATCGCATAGTGCTCGGCACAGAATGCCCGCACGCGAATCGCACCAAGCTCAAACAAGCCGCTTGCCATGATGGACTGATGCACAGCCCGGCAGAGTTCAGCCATGTCTAGCTTGCCTTTTAGATTGGCAGAATATTCGATTCGGAAATGAGGCATGGTAAATCCAATTTGTTATTTAACATGTTAAATAAATGAACGAAGATCGTCAAGTGTATTCTTGCAAGACTTCACAATTTGAAACATATATGAAATATGGAAAACAGCATCATATCACGGCGCACGCGCCGCTCTCTGCCGATGGCCCTTCTCCGCGCACGAGAAATCATCATGGAAGAATTCAGGCCGATGTTGGCTCGCCATGATGTGACTGAACAACAGTGGCGGGTGGTGCGGGTTTTGGCGGAAGCTGGAAAGCTGGATGCAACTGAAGTTGCGTTGCGTGCATCTATTTTGGCCCCAAGCCTCACACGCATTATCCGAAACCTTGAAGATCGCAAGCTTATAAAACGAAAAAAAGATGCTCGTGATGGCAGACGGGTTATTCTTGAGATTGCGCCAGTGGGTGCGGCACTGATTAAAAATGCTTTGCCTGAAACTGCCGCTGCCTATCAGCGGTTGGAGGCGCGGTTTGGTGCCACAAAGTTAAATGCACTTTTAGACTTGTTAGATGAAGTTATGGCAGCGCATAAAAACTAGCCGCCAAAACTGCCCGCTTGCGACGGCACATGAACATAGTGCCGATCAAAATAAAGCAGCGCGCTTCCGTCTAATCGTTGGCGAATATCAAACACCTGCCCTACCATTACATTATGTGTGCCCACGCGGTGAATATCGATGACTTCACAGGCAAAAGAAACAATCGCATCGCGCAGTGCTGGGAGGCCTTGTTTTACAGAAAACCAATCAGCAGCCGTAAACCTTGCATTCATATCGGCAACACTGCCTGCAAACACACTTGCCAAATCTTTATGCTCAGCGGGCAAAACATTCACACAAAATTTTCCGTTAGTTCGGAACATTTCTGTTTGTGTTGATTTGCTGTTCATGCAAATCAGGAGCGTTGGTGGCTCATCAGTTACACTGCACATGGCGGTAGCTGTAAATCCACCCCGCCCAGCCGGACCATCCGTGGTGATTACGTTGACAGGCGCACACACCCTTGCCATGGCGTTACGGAATTCAGTTTTGGAAACCATGTTGTCCATGGTTAAACTCCTTGCAGCGGGGGCAACCATGTGGTGCCAGTCCAACCATTTTCATCATAGTCGCTCATGCAGGTATCAACCAGTTCTTCCATTTTGCGAAGTGTGCCCATGCGCTCAGCACCTTTAAGAACTTGAAGCCGAACATCTTCAGGCGCGCCTGCATAGTTGAGTTCATAAAGCGCGTGGCGGCCACCAAACTCAGTGCCGGTGGCATCCCATAATAACTTCATAATTTTAATGCGCTCAATATGGCCCATATCATTTGACCCACGCACATATTGCGCCAGATATTTATTGATCTCTGGGTTTTTAAAATCCGCCGCTGAGGATGGAAGATAGATCAAGCCTGAGGCTACAACTTTCCGCACTGTTTCAATTACGCGCGGATAAGCTTCAGACATAAAGGTGCGGTAACATAAAGCTGACTCTAAATTTGGCAGCACTGCGCCGTTCGTCCATTGGCCAGGGTTATGCGCCATGGCGTTCGAGAAGCTCCAGAACATGTGGCGCAATGCAATTACTTCACCAAGGGCTGCTTGGTTGCCTCTGAAAGCATCGCCACCAGTTGCGCGCAAAGCCTTGGCCAATAGACCAGCCAGAAAATCCATCTTCACAGCAAGGCGCGTGCAGCCTTGGAAACAATAACCATGCATGAAGCCAGAGGCCGGATGGAAGGAGAGAATTTTTGCGGCATCACGCAGCACCAACACATCCTCCCACGGAATGAAAACATTATCCAAAACGAGAATGGCATCATTTTCATCAAAGCGTGACGACAGTGGATAATCAAACGGATGGCCCACGGTGTTGGCCGTCTGTTCATAGGACACACGGCAGATCATTTTTATGCCGGGCGCATTCATGGGCACGATGAACATGACCGAGAGTGAAGGATCTTCGGTGACAGTGGCGGAGCTTTGCGCGAGAAAATTATAATGCGTAAGTGCGGCAGATGTTGCTACAACTTTGGCACCCGACACATAAATGCCAGCATCCGTTTCTTTGGTGATGTGAACAAAAACATCCTTCACCGCATCGGCAGGTTTATGCCGATCAATCGGTGGATTGACGATGGCGTGGTTCATAAACAATACAGATTCTTGCGCGCGCTTGTGCCAGCTCAGTGCATTGTCTTTGAAGGGTCCATACCAATCCGCATTGGCACCAAGGGTGTTCATCAATGCCGCTTTATAATCTGGTGTGCGGCCCATCCAGCCATAAGACATGCGCGACCAATCAGCGATAGCACCCTGCTGGGCCACAAGATCGGCTGATGATTTAGCAACGCGGAAAAATTTATGTGTATATCCGCCATTGCCTGTGTCGGTCTCACTTGTTAGTTTCGCTTTGGTCTTTTCATCATGCAGCGCGTCGTAGAGGCGCGCTATGGAACGGGCTGAATTACGCATGGCGGGGTGCATGGTTACATCTTTGATGCGCTCACCATTGATAAAGACCTCGCGGCCATCTTTCAAACTTTCAAGAAATTCAGCACCCGTGAAAGGCCGCTTCTTATCAGACCTAAAATCTTCTGCGCGCATTTCCATCTCCCATTTGTTAATCTGATAATTAACCTGAGTGACGTATAAGGTGAATTGACATTTAGGGTAAAAAGATTGTACTTTTTTAGACACATGAATCAGAAGTCCATTCCTGATTATTTTGTTTACGGAGAAGAGGTTCGCGTTCTGGAGCCGGGCTTCATGCATGTTGAGCTGGTTTCTGCGCGTAATTTTCAACATAGAGGTCATGTTGCAGCCCATAAACACCCGGATATGGCGCAAATAACCTATTGGTTCAAAGGGTCAGGTACTTATCACATTGAAGATAAATCTTGGATTTTTTCGGCACCCGCTTTAAGTTTCACGCCAAGCCATGTGGTGCATGGATTTGACGTAACGGATGAAGCCGATGCAATTGTCCTTTCTATTGCCACAGATGCTTTAGATGACATTGTTGAGTTTGGAACACACAAGATTCAACCAGCATTTTTTACGGCGCAAAATGAATCAGATGAACACTGGGCTACACTAAAATGGGTGATGCAGAATTTGCAGACTGAATATCAAATGCAAGTCATCAACACCCCGTCGGCATTGGCGCATTTAGCCGGCCTTGCTTATGTGAGCGCCCTGAGATTGCGAAACAGCCAAGTTGTTGCGGGTGAACCGCTTTCACCTTCGCCCTTGGCGCAGCGGCTTCGCACCGAAATCAATGCGGGGTTCCGTGAGAATTGGCCCGTGCAACATTATGTCAAAAAACTTGGCACGACGTATCATTTGTTAGAGAGGGCTTGCTTTCATAATTTTGGCACGTCAATTAAAGCTATGATTGTGCAGCGGCGTTTGTTGGAAGCCAAGCGATTGCTGAAATTTTCAATTCGATCATCAGAAAGCATCGCCTTTGAATTGGGATTCAAAGACTCAGCCTATTTCAATCGAGAATTTAAAAAACATACTGGCTTAGCACCCGGCCTCTGGCGTAAAGGGGCCATAAAAAATCAGTCGGATCGCTGAGCAACTACTCACAATTTAAGCGTGAGATGAAACTCAGCGACGCTCGCCCGTTTGCATGTCGAAGGCGTGTAACCCCTCATTGTTAAATGTTAGGAATACAATTGAACCAGAATTAACTGACAGCCTTCCCGTTGACATTACATTGAAGTTTGCACCAGCCAAATTACACCCAAGGTAACTCATGTTGCCGGTAGATTCACAACCACTGACAACTGCGCGAATGGAGTTTGGCACGGCTCTTTCTGATACTGTAACATGCTCTGGGCGAATGCCCAATGTGAGTTTTTCTGCTGAATTGTTTTGCCCAGCAAGAAATCCGCGCGGAACACTAAACCATTGCCCATCAGCCAACAGACAGGTTCCGCCCTCAAGCGTCACTGGCAGTAAATTCATTGCTGGCGAACCAATGAAGGTGGCAACAAATATGTTGCAAGGCCTGTCATATAGTTCGAGCGGATGGCCATATTGCTGCACCTTGCCGCCTTGCATAACGGTAATTTTATCAGCCATCGTCATGGCTTCAACTTGATCGTGGGTGACGTAGATTGAGGTGACGCCAATTCTTTTATGCAAGCTGCGAATTTCAGAGCGCATCTGAACGCGTAAAGCTGCATCGAGATTTGAAAGCGGTTCATCAAATAGAAATACCGATGGCTTTCGTACAATGGCACGGCCCATGGCAACGCGCTGGCGCTGGCCACCCGAGAGTTGTCTAGGATAGCGTTCGAGATAATGCTCTAGGCCTAGAATTTTAGCGGCGTCACCCACGCGCTCCGAAATTTCAGCAGACTTGCCACCGTGGAGCTTTAACGAAAAGGCCATGTTCTGACGCACAGTCATGTGCGGATAAAGCGCATAGTTTTGAAACACCATGGCCGCATCGCGTTCCTTGGGGTCAAGGTCGTTTACCTCGTGCTGCCCTATGGAAATAGTTCCGCCATCAACAGCCTCAAGCCCAGCGATGCAACGCAACAAAGTTGATTTACCGCACCCTGACGGACCAACGAGTGCTATGAACTCGCCATCAGCGGCTTCAAAGGAAACATCTTGCAGAACTTTAACCGCTCCAAAGTTTTTCACTAAGTTGTGAACTGTTACTCCGGCCATGATTCAGGCCCCCGGTAAAATGGCGGTGGACATTTCGGGGAGTGTCTGGCCACCATCAATTACGATCGTTTGACCCGTAATATAGGATGCTTCATCAGACGCCAAGAACTGAACAGCATTGGCAACGTCTTCAGGCGTGCCCAACCGCCCCAGGGGAACGGCGGCGGCCTGGGCATCGACAAAACTTTGTGGCTGGTGCTCCAAAACACCTTCAGTGAGAATGTTGCCGGGTTCAACAGCATTCACAGTGATGCACCACGGCGCCCACTCTAAGGCGGCTGTTCTCATAAACCCAAGAATCCCTGCTTTGGTTGCTGCATAATGGGCATAACCTGGTGATGATACGCGAGGACCGGTGATGGACGACAGAAAAATAACGCGCCCAAAACGATGTTTCTGAAAATGTGGCAAACAAGCCCTTGCCACCAAAAATGGGCCGCGCAGATTTACCGTGCTCACAGCGTCCCACTCGTCGGTTGTGATTTGAGCAATTGGGGTGTTGGGATAAATTGCAGCATTGTTAACGGCAATATCAATGCGGCCACAATTGTTTGCAATTCCATCAATGGTTTTTGCAATCTCAGATTCGGAGCGCACATCCATATGGCGATAGAAAACCTTATGGCCTTGGCTCTGCAAGGCCTGCGCTGCCGCCTCGCCCGCCTCGTCAACAATACCCGTGATGGTAACTTCGGCACCAGCCTCTGCCAGCCGGGTTGCGATGCCAAGGCCAATGCCGCGCTGGCCGCCCGTGACAATTGCAACTTTGCCCTTGAGACTAAACCCGATCATTCGGAGCTCCGTTGATACTGTGGCAACAATGAGCCATGAGCAACAATCAACGCATCAACCAATTTTTCAATTTCAGCGAGCGATAATTCAGCTGCAGTGTGAGGATCCATTGCAGCAGCATGATAGATATATTCTTTTTTACCAGTTATGGCGGCGGTTACGGCAAGCTCTTGAACATTGATGTTGCTACGCATGATTGCTGCAAGCTGCACAGGAACGCGGCCAACACGAATGGGTTGAATGCCATTGCGATCAACATGACAAGCAACCTCAACTGCGGCATTGGAAGGCAGGTTTTCAATCAGCCCATTGTTGCGTACATTGCCATAAATTAAACTGGGTTTACCAGTGACACAGGAATGAATAATCGCGGCGGCATATTCATTGCTGCGGCAGACTTCCAACGGCTTTGACTCATCTTCAAGTTCAACGCGAAGCTCGCGCCATTCAGCAATCTGATCCTCGCAACGCGTGATATATTCATCAAGCGGCAATTTAAAATTTGTGAGCAGATCGTCACGCCCGCGTTTGATGAACCACGGCGTATATTCTGAAAAATGAATTGAGCTTTCAGTTACAAAGTGGCCAAATCGTTTCATCACTTCAAAGCGCACGGCTTCATCAGTAGGAAAATTGCCATCATTGGCCAGTTTTCTCAGTCTGGGGTAAAGATCTTGACGTGTGCCATCGGGTAAGCGCTTTTCAAATTTGGTGAAAAATGCAACATGGTTTAGCCCGGCACATTGAAAATCAATATCGGCGATATTTTCACCCAAGGTTGTTGCTAAAAATTCTGACGTGGCTTGCACGGAATGGCACAGACCAACATAGCGAATATCAGGAAACTGCTCGGCCATCGCCCAGCTTATCATGGCCATGGGGTTTACATAATTCATCATCAATGCGCTTGGACATTGTTCACGCATGTCTTTGGCAATATCAAACACCACGGGAATTGTGCGTAGGGCGCGAAATATACCGCCAACGCCAAGCGTGTCGGCAATGGTTTGACGTAGACCAAACTGTTTTGGGATTTCAAAATCAGTTACCGTGGCAGGCTTATAGCCACCAACCTGCATCATCAAAATTACAAATTCGGCCCCTTGCAAAGCCTGCTTGCGATCAGTGGTAACGGTAAGCTTCACTTTGTCTTCAAGACCGAGTGAACGGCAGATGCGGCGGGTCATCGTTTCAGATGTTGACAGGCGAACAGCATCAATATCGTGCAGGGCAATTTCGCATGGCGCAATCTCTTTGTTACTTAAAACATCGCTTAAAATGTTGCGGGCAAAAACAGTGCTTCCGGCACCGATGAGGCAAATTTTTGGCATGGCGTTCGGTTGTCTCCTCAATAACAGATCTAATGTTAAAGTTGAGCTTGCCATTAAAATTCAGAATATTCTTGCTGATTTATACGCGTTGATTCCAGATTTTAAGTGAAATTCTCTAGTGGCACGCTATGATGGTCGTGAGCGGCACAGACAAGGAAGAACTATTTTGCGCCATCTTGACCCAACACTAACTGGTAGCTTCTTCTTGCGGCCCGATGAATTTTTGGCTGAATTTCATGTTGTTGAACCCATGCCCGAAGCCCATTGGCATGATCATGTTGAGGTCAATGTGATCACCCAAGGCAACATGACTTATCTGATAAATGGAAAGCGCGTACACTTGCGTGAAGGGGCGCTTTATTGTTTTTGGGCGGCGGTTCCGCATCAGGTTATTTCAGCAGCGAAAAGCACAGAACTGGTTTGTGTCTATTTGCCTTTTGCTGATTTTTTGTCACTCGTCCTATCAAGCGATTTTAAAAATGAATTGCTGGCTGGCCATGTGCTCACCTCGGCAACCATTGATGAAGCTGATAGTCCCACGGTGAAGAGGTGGGCGCGGCAATGGGATGATGCCAATGAGCAGGTGAAAGAAATTTTGCGTGATGAAGTGCGGCTTCGCGTGCGTCGTCTCACCACTGAAATTCAGCGCGCTGAAAAATCTCAAACCAGTGTTGATGAAGACCATCGCCGCCATGGTACACAAATTGCTGATAGGCGGGTGGTGGCGCGCGTAGAAAAGATGACATCTTATATCAATCAGGAATTTTCCAATCCGATCAATGTTGCCGATGTTGCGCGCGTGTCTGGTCTGCACCCTACAAATGCCACCGCCACATTTCAAAAAGTTTTAGGGCAATCGATTGCTCAATATCTGCGCCAGCGCCGCCTCAACCATGCGCTCAAGCTTTTGGCAGATTCAGATATGGCGATTATTGAGGTGGCTTTTGAAAGCGGGCATGGCTCGCTCAGTCGCTTTTATGATGCGTTTCAAAAGCAAGTTGAATGCACACCCAAAGACTACCGCAGGCGCTTTCGCACCTGAGCTATTTGATCAATAAAATTGCTTCAATCTCAACTGTCATTTGGTTTGGCAATGAGCCCATGCCAACAGCTGAACGTGCGTGTTTGCCTGCATCGCCCAACACTTCCACCAGCAAATCAGAGCAGCCATTAATCACCTTGGGGTGATCTGAAAAATCAGGTTCGGCATTCACCATGCCGAGCAATTTCACAACTGCTTCAATGCGCGATAATTCTCCCAGTGCTGCTTTGGCAACCGAGAGAAGTTGCAAACCTGTAAGCCTTGCATCAGCATAGCCCTTGGCCACATCAGCGGTGAGGCCAAGTCTGCCAACACTATAACTGCCATCGGGCTGCTTTGGCCCCTGGCCTGACAAATAAAGCAATGATCCCGCAAATCGCCACGGCACATAATTAGCCACAGGTACGGGTGTTTTTGGTAATATGAGGCCTAGTTTTTCTAGCCGCTGTTCTGGTGTCATTGCACTTTTCCTCTCGCATCGACGCGCACAGCGCCCATAACTTTTTCGCCACGCACGAAGATAACTTTGTCAAAGAGATTGTTGACTGGACACACATGATTCATTGCCACTTTCACCTTGTCTCCAACTTTTGGCGGAACTGGGCTTTCTGATATATCAAGATAGCCATGCTCCTCATTCAGCTGGTAAAGCGGCGCCGAATTGAGAGAGCGCACGATGCCATAACTTTCCATACCAGAAAGATCGCTGGTCAAAGCCTTTGACCCTGCATCAACAATGGCACGCTTGTGTGTTGGCACGCTGACAATGGTGGTCAACACTGTTTCGGCGCAGTCTTCAATTGTTGCAGCACCACAGGCTACTTGAGCGCGATCATTATAAATATAAGTTCCGGCGCGATATTCAGTAATGCTTTTCAAACCATTCTCAGCCCACAAATCACGTGAACCGCCGCTGCTCACGCGGGCGCAATCGAGGCCGCTTTTGGCCAGCAATGATTTTGTTTCAATAATGAATGTGTCAACAGCATCTCGCGCAAATGCCGGAGGATAAGTCATCAACCCTGCAAATTTTAAGCCCGATGTTTTGTCGATCATCTGGGCTAATTCTAATGCAGCAGTTGGCGATTGCACACCATTGCGGGCAGCCCCTGTGTCACATTCCACCAGCACATCAATGTTGCGCCCGGCACTCTTGGCAGCAAAGTCTAAGCCATGAACGACTGCCGCACTATCTGCCACCACAGAAATTTGAATGCGCTTTCTCAATTCTGCAAGGCGCGCAAGCTTTTCTGCACCGACAACATTGAAGGTGAGCAGCTGATCAACCAAGCCCGCATCCGCCATCACTTCAGCTTCGCCCAATTTTTGCACACAGATGCCTTTGGCTCCCAAAGTCATTTGTAATTTTGCCATGGGGATGAGTTTGTGAGTTTTGATGTGTGGCCAGTTTTCTATCGCGTGCACATTGCAAAAATTTTGCCAGCGCACAAGATTTGCCACCGCAATATCAAGATCAATAATCGGAACTGGCGTTTCCAACTCTTCGATGGAATTGCCAACATGTTCAAATTCAAAGAATTGATCAACCCAAATGGAGTCTGGTGACAAAAGGCTGGGTGAGGTCATGCGTTTACGAAACCGTTTGAGGTGGAGAGGAAATAGTAGCATGATTATCATGTTGCTAGACCCCCTTGGTCAAGCCCGAAGGTGCAGAAGAATCGAAAATAATTGTCAAATCTCACTCAAAAATCAGAAAGATTTGAGTGAAACCGACAAGAAAATCAGAATTTCGAGTGCTAGCTTTAGTCTCAGCGCGTTCATTTAGTGTCAGCACCAAAACAAGAAACGCCCCACTGGAAGCATTTAACCGAGGAGGAAAACATGCCATTTTCAAAGACTAAATTGAGTTTTGCATTTGCAGCTTTGCTATTAGCAGGCACAGCGCAGTTGAGTTTTGCTGATGATGCAAAACCCTTTGCAGGCCAAACCATCAGCGTGCTGTTGCCATCGCCGCAAGATGCCACCATGGCTGCCGATTTTGAAAAAATCACGGGCATTAAAGTTGATCTGCAAACCGCAAATTGGGACGATGTTTCGATTAAAGTTTCAACAGCTTTGCTGGCTGGAACTGCACCAGCCGATGTGACCGAGTTTGATTGGTCGTGGACTGGCCAATTTTCTGCCGCGGGTTGGTATATCCCGCTCAATGATGCCATCGACAAGGACACTCTAGAAGACATTAAGGGCAGCGCGCTATTCAACATCAATGGCGATGTGTTGGCAATTCCTTACACCAATGATTTCCGCGTGATGATGGTCAACACCAAACATTTCGCTGATGCTGGAATAACAGTAATGCCAAAAACTTTGGATGAACTTGTAGCTGCTGCCAAAGCCATCAAAGCTAAAGGCATCGTGAAATATCCAATTGGCTTGCCGTTGTCAGCTTCAGAGGGTGCATCAACAAGTTGGTATTTGTTGACCAAAGCTTTTGGTGGCGATCTTTTTGACAAAGACATGAACCCACTATTCACGGATAAGGAATCAGCTGGCTACAAAGCGATGTCCTTTGAATTGATGCTTTATAAAGAAGGTCTGGTTGATCCGGCAGCGACTGGTTTGAAAGACAGTGACATTAACGACACGATGTTTGCCAAGGGTCTCACCAGCATTATGATCTCAGGTGAACCTGGTCGCCTTGGCCAATTCAGCGATCCGGAAAAATCTTCGGTTGTGGGTCAAGTGGCTGCAATTCCGGTTGCAACGATGAGCGGAACAACTCGCAGCTTTGGCTTGTTGGAAGGTTTGGGCATTCCCAAAGCTTCAACCAATCAAGGCCCGGCTAAGGAATTCATTAAGTGGATGACGAGCAAAGAATTCCAAGTTCACAATTATAATAATGGCGTGCTGCCAACTCGCACTTCGGCTTTGGCCGAATTGGAAAAGAGCGGCAAGTTGATAAGCGGTGAAGCTTTGGTTGCCCAAGCGCCAACTGTGGAAGCGCTGTTTCCAGCGGGTGCGCCAACTTGGTATCCACAATTCTCACTGGCTGTAAACACATCAATCAACAGTGTTGCCAAGGGTGAAATTACTGTTGATGACGCGATGACAAAAATTGCTGATGCGGTGATTGAGGCCAAGAAACAGTGAGTTCCCAGACGACTGCTTTTGCTCCTCGAAAAGGCGGCGTCAGAAAAAATTCTGACGCTGCGCTTGCATTTTTCTTAGTTTTACCAATTCTGATTACAATGATTGGCTTGGTTTTCTATCCCTTGCTCAGCACCGCATGGGATAGCCTCCACCGCGTTGACCCGCTGCGGCAAGGCACGCCATTTGTGGGGTTTGCAAATTATACGCGCATGTTCACGGACCAAGAAGTGCAGCAATCTTGGTGGAATACTTTCAAATATGTTGTGCTTGCAGTTACGGCTGAGACCATTCTTGGTGTTGCGGCGGCGGCACTTATCAATCAGATAAAATTCGGCCGGCAATGGGTGCTGGCTGCTGTGGTTCTGCCATGGGCATTGCCCGCCGTTGTCAGCAGCATTATCTGGCAATGGATTTATGCTCCCGGGGCTGGATTGCTCAACGGCGTGTTGGTGTTTTTAGGTTTTAATTTTGAAAATCATCTCTGGTTTAATAATTCAACCTCAGCACTTCTGCTTGTTACTGTTGTACACGTTTGGCGCATGTTGCCATTGACAGTGGTTATTGTTTTGGCAGCGATGCAAAGCATTCCGGTTGAACTTTATGAAGCTGCGCGGATGGATGGTGCCACGCGCTTTGACATGTTTTACAAAATCACCTTGCCACTCACCCGGGGTGCCATTGCAGTCGCCATGACAAACGCCACAGTTTCTGCTTTCAACCTGTTTGATGAAGCCATTGTGTTAACGCTCAACAGTGTGGAAACGCGCCCTATCTTGCTACAAATTTATCTTGAAGCTTTTAAGAAATTCCATTTTTCTTATGGCATGGCGCTTTCGCTTACAGTGACGCTTATCTCATTGGCAATTTCACTTGGGTATGTCTTGCGGGTTTATCGCAACACAAGGATGGGTTGATGAAAAAATCTATGCAGCTAAATTTTTTGACATGGGTGGGCATCGGCCTGCTTCTGGCTTGGTCTTTGATTCCAATCTATTGGACCTTTGCCAGCAGCCTTACACCCAGCACAGATTTCAGCGTGCGGCCGATCAATTTCTATCCAGTGCATCCAACCATTGATCATTACATGCGACTTCTGGGCATCTCAGATGGGCATCTTGGCGGAGTGGATGTTGCAGGGCAATTTCGTCATGGTTTGTTGAACAGCATCATAACTTCAAGTTTAGCGACAGTGATTTGTGTGGTGATGTCACTGCTCGGCGCTTACGCTTTTACGCGATTGGAATTTCCAGGGCGCAATGTCATTTTTTATGCCGTTGTCGCAACCATGGCCATTCCTGGCTATGCCGTGATTATTCCCTTGTTTAGGCTGATGGTAGCGGTTGGGCAAATGGACAGCTACCTCGGTGTAACCATGATATATGTTTCAGCGTTTTTGCCATTGTGTTTATGGCTGCTGAAAGGTGTGTTTGATACGTTGCCAATTTCGCTTGAGGAAGCGGCGCGCATGGATGGCGCAAGCCACATGAAAATTCTCACCGCTATCATCATTCCCATCGCAACGCCCGGAATTGCTGCGGCAGCGATTCTAACGTTCATTGGCGCTTGGGGGCTCTATGCTGTACCGCTTATTTTCTCGCCCAAGATCACCAAGCCACTTACTGTTTTAATTCCAGAATTTGCTGGCAAGAACTTTGTCGATTATGGGTTGATCATGGCATCGGGAACAATTGCCATCGCCATTCCATGTTTGTTGGTGATTTTTCTCAACCGCTATTTGATTGCGGGTCTTTTGGCAGGCTCAACAAAATAGGCCTGCCTAGTTCATATAAAACACTTCGTTAAGTGCTATGGCTTTTGGCGAACCATCAGCATTGCAGGCCATTATGTCTGACATAAAAGCCCACCATTTTTTCATTACAGGAAGATTTGGTAAATCGTCCATGGTGTGATTATCTTTGCGTTCAAGATAGCCAAACAACACATTGGTTTCTTCGTCGAGATGAATTGAATAATTGCTGACGCCTGCATCTTTCAGAAGCACCACAAGCTCTGGCCAAATCTCGTCATGGCGCTTTTGGTATTGCACCTTCATGCCGGGGTTGAGAAACATTTTAAACGCGTGCCGCTGCATGGCGCTAATCCCTCATTAACTTGCGGAAGTCCAACACCCGTCGAATCATAATCGGCGCTGCAATTGACACGATGAGGAGAAGACCCATCAATACGCTGATCACAATGCCAGGCACATTGATAAGAGAAAGCGCCAACGTGCCCAAACCAAGCACAAACACAGCAAGCACCACGCCGCCAATTGAGCCCACGCCACCAGAGATGGAAACGCCGCCGAGGATAACCATGGTGATCACATCAAGTTCCCAGCCCAAAGCGATATTGGAACGGGTGGAGCCGATGCGCGAGGTGAGCAAAACGGCAGCAAGCCCTGCCATTAAGCCTGTTAAACTGAATAAGGCCAACTTCATGCGCTCAACTGGAATTCCGGAAAATTGTGCGGCGGTGGGGTTGCTGCCGATGGCGAATAGTTTTCGGCCCGTTGCTGTGCGATGCAGCGCCACAGCAAATACGGCAGCTAAAATCAGGAACATTCCGAACGAATAAGGAATGGGCGGCCACTTGAGCAAATAACCCTGCCCTATATTTGAAAAGCCAGCAGGATATGTGGTGACCGCTTGATCGCCCAACACCACCTGCGCCAAGCCACGAAACAGAGACATGGTGCCAATGGTGACAACAATGGATGGCAGACCAATCTTGGTCACCAACACGCCATTGAATAAGCCACACAACAATCCAACACACATGCCAACCGCTGCTAGGCTCCAAGGCCCAAAACCATATCCGGCACACAGCCCCATTGCGAGCGAGGCTAAGGCAATGATGGCTGCTATGGAAAGATCAATCTCCCGCGTTAAGATCAACAAGGCCATGGGCAATGCGACAATGGCTTTTTCAGAAAAATTGAAGGTGGCGTCAGACAATGTCCAGATGTCGAAAAAATAGGGCGAGATCACTGTGCCCATCACCATCACACCCACCAGCAACAGCGCTAAAATGAACTCCCAGCGCAAGAAGAAATCTGACCAGCGAAAGGGCTCTTTATCAAGCACGTCATAGCGTGGAGTGGTTGCATTCATTATTTTCCTCCAGCAGCAAGGCGGCGGGCCTCAGGCAAAATCAATTTCCCAGCTTTGCGTTCGCCGCGCGCATTCACAATCACCGCTGTTAAAATAACGGCACCGGAAATTGCCATTTGCCAAAATGGTGAAACATTGATGACAGGCAAGGCGTTGACCACAACACCCAAAAACAAGGCCCCTAACAATGCGCCTGGCACACTGCCAATGCCGCCAGCAATAGAAACACCGCCAATAACGCAGGCCGCAATGATGGTGAGTTCAAAACCATTGGCAATATCAACATAGGCTATGCCATAGCGCGAAACCCACAAGGTGCCACAGAGGCCAGAAACAGCCCCTGCAAGCGCATAAACCATGAGCAAATGACGCGGCATGTTAATGCCACAAAACCGCGCCGCAACTGGATTGCCACCAATGGCATAAAGCGAACGTCCGGCAGCCGCATAGTTCAAGAAAACATAGAAGGCCGCGCTCACAGCAACAGCAAACCACAGCAATATATTGATGCCGAGAATGTTTACTTTTGGAAAGGCCACAAATGCCGGAGACATATCATCTGACGTCAACCATGCTCCCCCAGCGATTACGAAGATTAACCCACGATAAACCGCTAAAGTTCCAAGCGTCACAACAATGGGCGGAATGTTTAAATTCGCAATCAACAAGCCGTTGATAAGACCAAAACCAGCGCCAACAGCAATTGCCAGAAGCACCACAAATGGCATTGGCACGGCGGGATAAGCTGACGCAAATAGAGCCGTTACCATGCCCGTGAGCGCAAGATTAGAGGCGACCGAAAGGTCTATGCCACGCGTCAAAATAATTGCCATTTGAGCAAGCGCCAACATGAACAAAAAGGATGTATCCACCATCATGCCATAAAGACTATCAAGGGTTAGAAACACTGGAGCGCGCAAGCCCACCACCACAATGAGGCCAGCAACAATAAGCGCTAACGCGGCCTCGCGTGATTTTAGCCAGCTCATGCCACTTTCTCCATTGTTGCACCCGTTGCAGCGGATACAATTTGCTCTCGCGTTGCTTGGCCTTTTGCAAAGCGGCTTACAATGCGCCCCTCTTGCATCACGATGATGTTATCTGACATGCCCATCACTTCGGGTAATTCTGATGACACCAAAATGATGGCCAAACCTTTGCCCGCAAGTTCGCTCATCAATTCATGCACGGCGGCTTTCGAGCCAATGTCGATGCCCTTGGTGGGTTCATCAAGAATGAGTATGGTGGGGTTGGTTGCCAGCCATTTTGCAATAACCACCTTTTGCTGGTTGCCGCCAGAAAGATTTCCGATGCGCTGATCCCAACTTGAGGCTTTCACTTGCAAGGCACGACCCAGATCACGTGTTGTGTTGCGCTCACTTTCATCAGACAACAAACCCTTGCTCACATGCTTTTCAAGCGAGGCAAGGGTGGTATTTTCACGAACACCCATTTGCAAAATTGCACCCTGCACTTGCCTGTCCTCTGGCACATAAGAAATGCCTTTAGCGATAGCTTCAGCTGGTGATGAAATATGAACAACCTCACCTTTAACTTTGATCTCTCCCGTTATAGCTTTGGAAATGCCAAATAGAGCTTGCATCGCTTCAGAGCGGCCAGCGCCCACAAGACCATAAAACCCAAGAATTTCGCCTTTGCGTAAAGTGAAATTCATGTCGGCAAATTCAGTAGCATTTGAAAGATTTGTAACCTCCAAAACTGTATCACCGATGTTGGAAGTACGTTTCGGAAAAATTTGATCAATGGCGCGGCCAACCATGAGCTTCACAAGATCGTTTTGGGTTACATCTTTGATGTCCCCATCGCCAACTTTTTCACCATCCCGCAAACACACCCAGCGATCAGCAACACGGAAAATTTCATCAAACTTATGTGAGATGAAAAGAATTGCGCGGCCTTCTTTTTTAAGGCGGTCAACAATACGAAAAAGTTCATCAATTTCACGCGCCGAAAGGGCGGCCGTCGGTTCATCCATAATCACAATGCGTGAATCATGGCTCAGAGCGCGGGCAATCGAGACCAAATGTTTCTGCGCCACACCCAATTGTTTCAGCGGCATTGCCGGATCAATATCTGCTTCAATGGATTTCAAAATCTCTTCGGCGCGTTGCAGCATTCCGCGCCAATCAATCAAGCGGCCATTGCGCGGTGCATGACCCATGAAAATATTTTCGGCAACTGTAAGCTCATCAAACATTGCCGTTTCTTGATGAATTGCGGTAATTCCTGCCTTCCATGAATCAGCCGGACTGATGAAGGACTGCTGTTTACCGTTAACTTCGATGCTGCCTGCATCTGGGCGGTAAATGCCTGTCAATAATTTTACAACAGTGGATTTTCCAGCGCCATTTTCACCGATCAAAGCTGTAACTTCACCAGCCGCCAAGGTGAAGCCAACGTTGTGCAAAGCACGAACGCCTGGAAATGATTTTGATAATCCGTTGAGTTTTAGCATGTGCAAAAAACCCGCCTCACTTTGTAAGCTGAGGCGGGCTCCAAGTTGATTGAGAGAATTAGAATATCTTTGAGAATTGTTCGATATTCGATTTGTCGAAGGTAAATGGATCCGCCATGGCAGCATCCGCACCATCGCCAATCTTAATTTCACCCATGCGGCCAGCCATAACTGAAGTGCCTGCTGCACCAGTTGCAGTGCCTTTAACCAAGGCAATTGCAATCATTGTAGAAGCATAGCCAAGATCAATTGGGTTCCAGATTGCGAATGAATCGCTGGAGCCATTAAGCACAGCACTCTTCATTTCCGAAGGTAGGCCCAAGCCTGAAACATAAATCTTGCCAACAAGGCCTGCATCTTCGACTGCTTTAGCTGCAGCAACGATACCAACTGATGTTGGCGCTATGATGCCTTTCAGGTTTGGATAGGCTTTGATCAGGCCTTGAGTTTCGCGGTAGCTCTTATCAGCAACGTCATCACCATAAACGGTGGTGACCAAGGTCATCTTGGCATATTCAGGCTTGGTCCATTCTTTTTTCATTTCTTCGATCCAGATATTCTGGTTCGTAGCTTGGGCAGTGGCTGAGAGAATAGCCACTTCACCTTCGTTCTTCAAAGTCTTGGCCATCATCTGCACGCACTTCGAGCCGATCAATGCATTGTTTGATGGGTTCAAATGCATAATGCGGCCTTCGGCAGCAACGCCTGAATCAAACGAGATCACTTTAATGCCGCGTTCCAAAGCTTTTTTGCACACCGGCACGAGGGCATTTTGGTCGTTTGCAGAAATAACAATTGCATCAACTTTTTGAGCGATCAAAGAATCAATAACAGCAATTTGTTCTTCAGCAGTTGTCTTGGTTGGGCCGGTATAAATCAGCTCAACACCACCAACTTCTTTAGCAGCTTCTAAGCCACCATCACGGCAGGCATCAAAAAAGCCAATACCCAAAGCTTTAACCACCATAGCCACGCGAATATCTGCGGCCTGGGCAATCGACGACAAAGCAAAAGGACTGGCGGCAGCGGCGGCGCCGGCAGCAAATAATTTCAGTGTATCACGACGAGTTTTCATCAGCATGGTTTCCTCCCTGAGTGCTGTTTTTTAGGCCGCAGAGCGCGAGAATAAGCTCTCACGTTCCACGATAATAACATCAACGCCTTGGGCCCTGATGTGGTCGAGCATGTGGGCCGGCGCGTCAGCATCGGTCACAAGCGTATGAACGCGCGACAATTGGCAAACGACCATGCTGCCTCGCTGTTCAAATTTCGAAGAATCGGCAATCACCACAAGCTTCTCAGCACGCGTCAGCAGCTTTGCTTCTGCGCGCGCGATAAGAGGGTCACCCTCAATAATGCCCATTGCCGTTATTGAAGCGCAGCTCATAAACATTTTAGAAGCGGTAAAATGCTGAATTGCATCTTCATCAAAAGGTGAAAGCACAATACCCTGCTCACGGTAAACTTCACCACCCGGCAGAACAATGCGGTTTTGACTGGTGGCAATAAGTTCTTGCGCGATTGGAAAAGAGTTAGTCAAAATTTGCAAACGTGATTGCTGCAAAAACTCAGCCATAAAATAAGTTGTAGAACCCGCATTGATGATAATTGACTCACCATCATTGCAAAGCGCAACGGCAGCCTTTGCAACGGCGCGCTTACGTTCAGCGTTGAGCGTTTGACTTACACCGAAGGAACGCGTGGCAAGATGATTTTGTTGTGCTGCTTCCACTGCTTCAACACCCCCATGCACCCGGCGCAGCTGACCAAGCTCTTCAAGCTTTGTCAGATCACGGCGCAGAGTTGCCGAAGACGCACCCGTTGCGGACACCAGATCTCGTACACGGATTACGCCGCGCTCGCGCACCTGCGTTAAAATTTTTTGCCATCTCTCACGTTCATGCATGAGCTGAATTACGCATGATCGCTCATAGGAGTCAAACATAATCGCTCATATTGCATCGCAAAACGTTATTGCAGTGCAATATGCGCGTTTCGTGATTGACTATGATTATTACTGAGCATAAAGATTTGACCCATGAAAAACTCAACATTACTCGAGTCCCTGTGGGACGACGCCGCGGTTAAGTCCTTAGATGAGCCTGGTTTGCTTTTGTATCGCTCAAATTTATTGGGTGCAGATTTACGCATCACCAATTTTGGTGGCGGAAATACATCAGCCAAAGTGCAGTCCACTGATCCTCTGACAGGCAATCCCATGACTGTTTTGTGGGTGAAGGGCTCCGGCGGCGACATTGGGTCAATGAAGCTCGACGGCTTTGCAACAGTTTATTTAGACAAGCTTGAATCACTCAAGAACCTTTATAAAAATATCGACCAAGAAGATGCCATGGTTCATGCTTTGAATCATTGCATTTTCAATCTCAATTCGCGTGCACCTTCAATTGACACATGCTTGCATGGCTTTGTGCCACATGTGCATGTTGATCATGTTCACTCGGATGCAGTGATTGCAATTGCTGCCGCGACGAATTCAGAACAGCTCACAAAAGATGTTTTCGGCGAAGAGATTGGTTATCTACCATGGCAACGCCCCGGCATTGATCTGGGCATCAAGCTTGGGAAAATGGCAACTGATAATCCAAGACTGGTGGGTGTGGTGCTGGGCAGTCATGGGTTGTTCACGTGGGGCGATACTGCGAAGAATTGTTACGATACCACTTTGCGTATTATCAACAAAGCCGCTGTGTGGTTAGAGAAGACAGCAAAGAAACCTGCCTTCAAAGGCGAGAAGGTTAAATCGTTGAGCACTGATGAGCGCGCAAAAGCTGCGGCGCGCTTGCTCCCTGAAATTCGGGGCCGTATTTCTGCAGGTGAAATGAAAGCGGGTCATTTTACTGATGCGCCTGAAGTTTTGGAGTTTGTAAATTCCAATCAAATGGTTGATCTTGCTCCGCTTGGAACCTCCTGCCCTGATCATTTCCTGCGAACAAAAATAAAGCCTTTGCTTGTGCCGCATGATGCGGGCGGCGCTGCCCTTGATGCTTTGATTGCCGGTTACCGCCAAGATTATGCCGCTTATTATGAGCGCTGCAAACATGCCAATTCGCCCGCCATGCGCGACCCTAATGCGGTGATCTATCTGGTGCCGCAAGTGGGCATGTTGTCTTTTGCCAAAGACAAAGCAACGGCCCGCATAGCAGCGGAATTCTACATCAATGCCATCAATGTGATGCGCGGTGCATCTGGTGTTTCAAACTATCAAGGATTGCCGGAACAAGAAGCCTTCAACATTGAATACTGGTTGCTTGAGGAAGCAAAGCTTTCACGGATGCCAAAAGCCAAACCCTTACAAGGCCGCGTGGCGTTGGTGACAGGGGGTGCCAATGGCATTGGTGCGGCCATCGCTCAAAAACTTTTGAGCGAGGGTGCTTGCGTTACATTGGCCGATATTGACACCAAAGCCTTGGAAGAAACTTCCACTCAATTTGCAAAGCTTTTTGGCAAAGATAATGTTTTTGCAGTCCACATGGATGTGACAAGCGAAGCCGCCATTATAAAAGGATTTGAAGACACTGTTTCACGCTTTGGTGGCTTGGATATTCTTGTCAACAATGCGGGCATCGCCATCCCTGCCCCGGTCGAAGACACCACACTTGAAATTTGGAATAAGCAGATGGCAATTCTCGGCACCGGATATTTCCTCGTGGGCCGCGAAGCCTTCCGTATTATGAAGCGCCAAAACATCAGTGGCTCAATCATTTTCATCGCCTCTAAAAACGGCATGACCGCCTCTGCCGGAACCAGCGCCTATGGTGCCATGAAGGCAGCAGAAATTCATATGGCGCGCTGCATGGCATTGGAGGGCGGGCCATTTGGCATCCGAGTGAATACAGTTAACCCAGATGCCGTGCTTCGTGGGTCAAAACTCATGTCTACAGGCTATCGCCAGAGCCGCGCTGACTCGTTGAAAATAACCGCCGACGAATTGGAAGAGCATTACCGCAAGCGCTCACTTTTGCAACGCTCTGTTTATCCTGAAGATGTGGCCGATGCGGTTTATTTCTTTGCATCAGATTCATCGCTCAAATCGACGGGCAATATCATCAATGTTGACGCAGGCCATGTCGCCTCATTCACGCGGTAAAAATTATGACTTTTGAAATTTCTAGCGACTTTGTAGCAACAGAAAACACCAAATCCGAAACTTCTCACCGCGAGGATTACGCAGCGCTCGCGCGTCAGCTAGACCGCCGTGGTGTATCCATCGAAGCAATAACAGCGCGCGCCATGGCTTATACTGTTGCAGTGCCAACTTGGGGTGTGGGCACAGGCGGCACAAGGTTTGCACGATTTCCAGGCCCAGGTGAGCCGCGCCACATCCATGATAAGTTAGCTGATTGTGGCGTGATCAATCAACTGGTGCGTTCCACTTCAAATGTCTCTCCGCATTTTCCGTGGGATAAAGTTTCAGATTATAATGCCCTACGCCAAGAAGCCTCACAATATGGCTTGGGCTTTGACGCTGTAAATTCAAATACGTTTCAGGACCAAAAGGATCAGGAGCTTTCTTATAAATTTGGTTCACTTTCTCATGCAGGCAAAACCACGCGCCAACAGGCTGTTGAACATAACATTGAGTGCATTGAGATTGGCCAAAAACTTGGCTCAACTGCACTAACGGTATGGATTGCCGATGGCACTAATTTTCCCGGCCAACAAAATCTCACCAAGAGCTACGATGATTATTTGGATGCCTGCTCACAAATCTATACAGCCCTGCCGAAAAACTGGCTGATGTTTCTTGAGCATAAAATGTATGAGCCTGCATTTTACTCAACTGTGATTGCTGATTGGGGCTCTAGTCTGTTGGCAGCCACGCAACTTGGCGACAAGGCAAAATGCTTGGTCGATCTTGGCCACCAC
>JANNBH010000067.1:0-19305 GCA_031385245.1 Hyphomicrobiales bacterium
GATGCCCGCTCCCCCACAAGATTTCGCGGTGAAGAGCAAGAGCCCCGCGCGAACGTAAAACCCGGCCACATGCCAGGTGCCAAGAACGTTCATTACGCCACTCTGCTCAATCCCGATGGCACTTTAAAATCAAAATCCGAACTCGCAAAAACTTTCACAGCGGCTGGAATCGAAGTAACCCAACCCATCACCACATCCTGCGGCTCAGGCGTCACCGCCTCCATATTGACGCTGGCTCTCACTGAGCTTGGGGCGAGCCAACATGCACTTTACGACGGATCATGGGCAGAATGGGGTGCAAGTGCGCGCGAGATTGAGCTAGGGTAAAGCCGAACTTCGCAACCAATTTTCCAATTGCAGTTCGGTGACCTCACTTGCAGCTAAACCGTAAATCATCGCAACAATTTCCGCTTCATCGAACGAAGTTTCAACACCATTGATGCCGAGAAAAACCACAGCACACAAAACGCCTGTGCGCTTATTTCCATCAATAAACGGATGGTTTTTCACAATACCCGCACAGTAAGCCGCAGCCAACCGAAAGAAGTCTGCGTCAGGCTCGTAAGCAAAAATGTTTTCAGGTCGAGCCAATGCACTCAGCATCAAACCTTCATCTCGCAAGCCATCGCTGCCGCCAAAGCGTACAAGCGATTCACGGTGAAAAGCCTCCACCATATCCTTCGTCAGCCAAAGCATGATGAATTATTCTGCCAGCTTTTTCATCGCATTTGGATACTTACGCATGAAATCACGCGCTGTTTCCAATGCCTTATCGAAATTCGCATCATAGGGCGTAAGCTCAAAGCCACGCGGCGTACGCACAGCAAAAAGCTTATCTCCCTCACCAAGGCCAAGGTCTTTAGCAAGATCGGAAATCGTAACACTCAAAGAGTTGCCGACTTTACGGATGATAAATGGTTTATTCATTTTGTAGCTCCGTTTGTATAATTATACACTTAAGCTAACAAAGTCAACTCACTTCACCGGCGGCACATACAATATCCCGCCCTGGCTCCACAGGGCATTTAGTCCGCGCTCAATGCCAAGCTTTGAACCCTTGCCCAGATTGCGCTCGAAAATCTCGCCGTAGTTGCCGCCTGCTTTAATGGCGCGCGCCGCCCACTCAGCGTCCAGCCCCATATCCGCACCAAAGGTTCCATCAACACCGATCAAGCGCCGCACATCGGCTTTCTTGCTTGTAGTTTTCGCGTCATCAACACCAGCCCCGCGCAGTTCCAATTCCTCGGCCGCTACCAGCGCTATCAATGTCCAGCGCGCAATCGAATACCATTGCTCGTCGCCTTGGCGAACGGCTGGCCCCAATGGTTCTTTCGAAATCACTTCCGGCAGAATGATATAATCATCCGGCTTGGCCAGCTTTAACCGCACCGCATAAAGTTGCGATTGATCGGCAGAATAAGCATCACATTTATTGCCATCTTTGCTTTGGAACGCCGCCACCAACTCATCAATCGTTCCAAAGGTGACAGGTGTAAATGTCATTTCCTTTTCACGAAAAAAATCTTCGATGTTAGTTTGTGTTGTGGTGCCACTTAAAAAGCAAATCGCCGCTTGCGACAAGTTGAAAACAGAATTCACGCCAAGTGCCTTGTTAACAATAAAACCTTGCCCATCGTGATAGCTAATGCCAGCAAAACGAAATGGCAATTTGGTTTCGCGTTCCATGGTCCAAGTGGTGTTGCGCGCGAGAATATCCACTGCACCAGACTTTAAAGCCTCGAATCGATCTTTTGTGGTGAGCGGCACATAATCCACTTTCTCAACATCGCCCAAAACCGCAGCCACCACAGCGCGGCAATAATCCACATCGAACCCGGCCCACTTGCCATCATCACCTTTGAGGGCAAACCCCAGCAATCCAGCATTCACGCCGCACAGCAATTTGCCCCGCGCTTTCACATCTGAAAGTGTGGAAGCGGCGGCCATACCGCTCATCATCAAAAGGCAGAATAGAACCGAAAGGGTTTTTCGCATGAACCGAATCCATTTGTTGAATGTTTAGTCTAGCGAGAAGCAATCGCCGCTGCAATTGCATCTACGGTAGTAAAAGTTTCGACCTTAGG
Source organism: Hyphomicrobiales bacterium (assembly GCA_031385245.1). Taxonomy (GTDB): domain Bacteria; phylum Pseudomonadota; class Alphaproteobacteria; order Rhizobiales; family Aestuariivirgaceae; genus Aestuariivirga. Next base: position 2,085 of record JANNBH010000067.1, read on the forward strand.
CTTGAACGGCCGCGCTATCATCACCATAGGAATGCCCAAGCTTCGCGCCGCCTCCAGCTTAGCTGCAGTCTCGCGGCCACCTGCATTTTTGGTCACTAAATGCGTAACATTGTATTGCTTCATCATCGCAGTTTCATCAGCTGTTGTAAAAGGTGGACGCTCCAAAACCATCTGCCAGTTATTAGGCAACGCCTCAGCTGGCGGTTCAATCATCCGCGCCACGCCAGAGAGGTCAGACCGCGATGTAAACACTGCAACCTCTTTGCGCCCGATTGTCAGCATCACCTTGGCCCCACTTGGCAGTGCGGCCAACGCAGCTTCATAGCTTTGAACATCGATCCAAAAATCCTGTGGCAACGCCGACCAAGCAGGCCGCTCCAATCGCAGAACATCGGACGAAGCTTCGGCCGCGTGGGCGGAAATCACCGCTGCAAATGGATGCGTAGCATCAACCAGCACATCGATTTCTTCGGCAAGAAGATAGGCTCGCATTCCCACAACACCGCCAAACCCACCTTTGCGAATTTTGCCCTCTGGCAAAATCGGATTTTCGGTAACGCCAGCAAAGGATGAAATCACATCCATGCCGACACGCAGCAACCGACTGGCCAACATGCGGGCCTCTTTGGTGCCACCTAAAATGAGAACTTTACGAGGCATGAGCGATAATCTTTCCGGCACGATCGATGATAATTACATCAGCAACAGAGCTTCCATCGAGAACGCGGACCACATGTGAGAGCGCTTCAGCTGCAACAATGTGAGCAATCCCCTCGCCTGCAATTCCCAAAACTTCCATCGCCGTATTCGCCGTCAACACCTGTTCACGCAGCGAAGCATCCACCCGCTCAGCCAACCATGCAAAATCAACTTGGGAACGGCCAGAGTGCAAATCCATTGCCCCCTGCGCCAATTTCACCATTTTACCAAAGCCACCACCAATGGTCATAAGCGGCACTGGGTTAACCCGCAGATATTTCAAAACTCCTCCTGCAAAATCCCCCATGTCGAGCATGGCTTCCAGCGGCAGATCATAATGCGCCCGCACAGCATCTTCAGAAGTCGAGCCCGTGCAGCCCGCTACATGAGTGAGTCCCATCGCCCGCGCCACATCAATGCCGCGATGGATAGACGCGATCCACGCCGCACAAGAAAATGGATGCACAATTCCAGTAGTTCCTAAAATAGAAAGCCCGCCAATAATGCCTAACCGTGGGTTCCAAGTTTTTTCAGCAATCGCAGCCCCATCCGGAATCGAAATCTCAATTTCCACATCGCCGCCACCCAACTCAGCAATCACCGCCAGCATCATTTGGCGCGGGATCGGGTTGATCGCAGGCTCCCCCACTGCAATCGGCAAACCCGGCTTAGTCACCATGCCAACGCCCTCGCCCGCCTTAAACGTAACGCCAGCCCCACGCCGCCGCACCGTGGCAATCACCGTGGCCCCATGCGTCACATCAGGGTCATCGCCAGCATCTTTCACAATGCCAGCCCGCGCCCAGCCTTCGCCTTTTTCTTCAAGCGATAATGCAAATGAGGGTTGTTCGCCCTTGGGCAATGTTATAGTCACGGGATCAGGAAATGTGCCACTGAGCAATGCCGTATAAGCGGCCTTCACTGCCGCAGTCGCACATGCTCCCGTGGTCCAGCCGCGCTTTAAACTCGTGTGAGGCTTCTCAATTCTCATATCTAAACTGTATAAGGAACCATGAGCAAAACACCAACCAACAACTTTGCCAAATTGGATGTGGAAGATTTCCCCAAATTCCATGCAGGTTGGGTGTGGCTTGTGGGTGCTGGCCCGGGTGCGCCCGGCCTCATGTCGCTGCTCGCCTATCACGGCTTACAAAATTGTGACGTGGTGGTTTATGATGCTCTGGTGAACCCTGATATGCTGCGTTGGTTGCCCGAAGGTGTGGAAACTGAATATGCCGGAAAGCGCGGCGGCAAACCTTCACCTGTGCAAAAAGATATTTCACTCCGTTTGATCGAACTGGCCAAGGAGGGCAAACGCGTACTGCGCCTTAAAGGTGGCGACCCGTTTATGTTTGGCCGTGGTGGAGAAGAAAGCCAAACTCTGGCTAAAGCCGGCGTGCCCTTCCGCATTGTTCCAGGCATCACAGCAGGGGTTGGCGGCTTGGCCTATGCTGGCATTCCCGCTACCCACCGCGACACTAACCATGCCGTGATATTTCTAACCGGCCATGACGCCACCGGCAAAATGCCAGCCAATGTAAATTGGCAAGCCATCGCCACCGCTGCACCTGTGATTGTGATGTATATGGGTGTGAAAAACTTAGGTGAAATTTCAGCAGCTTTGATTGCAGCGGGCCGCCCAGCTGATCATCCCGTCACCATCGTCTCGAACGCGTCTTTGCCAATTCAAACCGTCGCCACCACGAAGCTCGGTGAAGCAGGCGCTTTCGTCGCAAAACATAATCCTCCAACTCCAGCCATTGTAGTGATCGGCCATGCGAGCGATTGGCGGCCACTCTTGGATTGGTATTCGCCAGAGTTGATGGAGAATAAGATTGGGTAGAGTTTGTACCACCCAATTTAACTTTCTTTGTCATCCCGACGAAAGTCGGGACCCAGACTTTCAACAAACACCGAGCGCGCATTTCTGGGCCCCGACTTTCGTCGGGATGACAGTATAAAAAATGAAAGCGATAATAATAGCCGCTCCAAGTTCAGGCTCCGGCAAAACGCTGATCACTCTTGGCCTCATCCGCGCCCTTCGTAACAAGGGCTTAAAAGTGGCCTCCGCCAAAATCGGCCCCGATTATATTGATGGCCGTTTTCACGAAGCAGCCTCTGGCCAACCTTGCATCAATCTTGATTATTGGGCGATGGGTTTTGCCAGTTGCGCAGCCCTCCTCAGCGAAATTGGTAAAGGCCAAGATCTTGTGATCATCGAAGGTGTGATGGGCCTTTTTGATGGGCCTGATGGTGCAAAAGGCTCTACCGCAGACTTGGCCGAAAAGCTTGGTCTGCCTGTAGTTTTAATCATTGATGCCGCCCGCCAAGCCCAATCTATTTCAGCTCTGGTTTACGGCTTTACTAACTTCCGCCCAGCGTTAAACATTGCCGGACTTATCCTGAACAAAGTGGCCAGTGACCGCCACATGAGCCTCCTCATTCGCGCTTTAGCCAAAGGTGCCCCAAAAATTCTAGGCGTTATGCGGCACAATGACTCACATATCTTGCAATCGCGCCACCTTGGTTTGGTGCAAGCCATGGAAAATCAACAGCTTGAAAGCTTTATCGCAAGCGTTGCCGCAGGAGTTACACGTGAAACAATTCTTGACAGCTTTATCGAATCAGCTTCCGAATTTACGAATCAGTTCAAGTCCGATGATCTAGCCTTGCCACCACTGGCCCAAAAAATCGCAATCGCACAGGATAATGCCTTCGCTTTTACCTATCCACATCTGCTGAATAGGTGGCGCAAGGCGGGTGCTGAACTCACGTTTTTCTCGCCGCTTAACAATGAAGTACCAAAAGGCGATGCAGTGTTCCTGCCCGGCGGCTACCCAGAACTTTATGCCGGAAAACTGGCCGCCAATACCAAGTTCTTAGACGGGTTGCGCCAGCACAAGGGCCTGATTTATGGCGAGTGCGGCGGCTATATGGTGTTAGGCGATGGCTTGATTGACAAGGACGGCAGCAAACATGCCATGGCGGGCCTGTTGCCGCTCACCACCAGCTTCGCTACGCGCAAACTGCAATTGGGTTACCGCCAACTCATTCCGCTCACCGGCCCGTTCAAATGGCCCTTGCGCGGCCACGAATTTCACTACTCAACAATAGAACATCAAGGCGGCGGTGAAGCACTGTTTCATGCCCAAGATGCAGCCGGACATGACATTGGCCAAATCGGCCAGCGCATCGGCAATGTCATGGGCTCCTACGCTCATATCATTAGCGAGGCCCCATAATGGCCGCCAAGGCGATCATGTTTCTGGGCACTGGTTCTGATGTCGGCAAATCGCTGATTGTTGCTGGCCTAGCCCGCGCCTTCGCCAATCGCGGGCTTCGCGTGGCACCTTTCAAACCGCAAAATATGTCAAATAACGCTGCGGTGACAGCCGATGGTGGCGAAATTGGCCGCGCCCAAGCCCTACAAGCCAGAGCTGCCCGCATTCCGGCTTCAGTTCATATGAACCCCATATTGTTAAAACCTGAATCCGAAACTGGCGCTCAGGTGATTGTGCAAGGCGAGCGCAAAGCCACTTTAAAGGCCCGCGACTTTTTCCGTGAACGCCCAAAATATATGCCTGCCATTCTCGAAAGCTATGGCAAACTGGCTGAAACTTGCGATTTAATCTTAGTGGAAGGCGCAGGCAGCCCAGCCGAAGTCAATTTACGCAATGGTGATTTAGCCAATCTGGGTTTTGCATCGGCAGCAAACATTCCAGCTATGCTGATTGGCGATATTCACCGTGGCGGCGTGATCGCCTCTATCGTTGGAACTTTTGCTGTCTTGAGCGAGAGCGACCGCAAACACATAAAAGGATTCATAATCAACAAGTTCCACGGTGATCCGCAGCTATTTGATGAAGGCCGCCTGTATCTTGAAAACCACACGGGAACGTCCTGCCTCGGCGTGGTCCCGCATTTCGCTGCCGCCTCAAATCTGCCCGCTGAAGATGCAGTAACTTTGGAGCATATGGTTTCAACTGATTCAAAAGGCTTGAAAATCTGCGTTCTGCGCCTACCTCGTATCGCCAATTTTGATGATCTTGACCCGCTGCAGCTGGAACCCTCCCTCACACTACAATTCCTAAACGCAGGCGAAGCCATTCCGGGGGATTGCACCTTGGTCATCATCCCCGGCAGTAAATCCACAATGGCCGATCTCAAAGCCTTGCGGCAAACTGGCTGGGATATTGATCTAAAGGCCCATGTGCGTCGCGGTGGCCGCGTGCTGGGCCTGTGTGGTGGCTATCAAATGCTGGGCTGCTTGATCCACGACCCCGAAGGACTTGAAGGCCCGCCTTCCAGCGTCGAAGGTCTTGGTCTACTCGATGTAGAAACCTCGCTCCAAGCCGATAAGACCGTCACTCAAACAGAGGCCATGCACGCCCTAAGTGGCCAATTGATCACTGCTTATGAAATCCACCTCGGCATAACCTCCGGCCCCGATTGCGCTAGACTTTTCGCACAAACACCGAACGGTCCCGAAGGTGCCACCTCGCCCGACGGCTTGGTGACGGGCACATATTTGCATGGATGTTTTTCTGCCGATGGCTTTCGGCAAGCCTTTCTTAAATCTTTAGGTGCAGCACCATCAAACTTGGTTTTCGATCATCTCATCGAACAAACCTTGGACGATCTTGCTGCCCACCTCGAAACCCATCTCGACCTCGATAAAATTCTGGATCTTGCCCAATGAATAATTTTGCCCTCGCTGCTTTGGTTTTGGTGATTGAAAGTTTTGTGGGTTACCCGCAAGCGCTGAACAAACTCATCGGGCATCCGGTGCAATGGATTGGCAAGCTGATCACCTATATTGATGACGGTTTGAATGACTCCGAAGTTGAGCCTGCACAAAACCGTCGCCATGGAATTCTCGCAATCTTATTGCTCTGCGCCGCAGTTGGCATTCCATCTTGGATCCTATCCAAAACACTTTCGCAATACTCCTATGGTTGGGTGATCAATGTGGCCATCGCAACCGCTTTCATCGCACAGAAGTCGCTGCGCGATCATGTGAGCGCAGTTGACCGCGCTCTGGGCATTTCCCTACCCGCCGCCCGCCTTGAAGTGGCAAAAATTGTAGGCCGCGATCCCGAAGCTTTGGATGAAGACGGCATCGCTAAAGCCGCCCTCGAAAGCCTCGCTGAAAACACCGCCGATGGCATCACAGCGCCGATCCTCTGGTATGCCTTGCTCGGTCTGCCTGCCCTTGTGATTTACAAAGCCATTAACACGGCGGATTCAATGATCGGTCATAAGTCAGAAAAATATCTGCATTTCGGCTGGGCCGCTGCAAAATTGGATGATCTTGTAAACCTTCCAGCTTCGCGGTTAACGGGTCTCATGTTTGCCGCTGCCGCTTGGATCAATTCTAAATCTGATGCTCAAAGAGCGCTAAATTCCATGTGGCGCGATGCGGGCAAACATCAATCACCGAATGCCGGATGGCCCGAAGCAGCAATGGCTGGCGCTTTGAATGTGCGCTTTGGTGGCCCGCGCAGCTATGATGGCGAAACAGTGGAGTTGCCTTTTATGGGTAACGGCAGCGATGTGGAACCAAAAGAGATTGCGCGCGGCCTCGAACTTTATGATCGCAGCTTGAGCGTACTGCTCGTCACCGCTGTACTGTTGGCAATGGCCCTTTCACTGTAAGCGGCAGGCCCGCCACCATGTAAACTACGTTCAATGCCACTGCAGCCACACGCTGATTGGCGATGCCCTGCACATCCCTAAATGCCCGCGCCAACTTATTATCCGGCACAATGCCAAGGCCCACTTCATTAGTCACAATCACAATGCGGGCTTTCGTATTTTGCAAATAGACTACAAGCTTCTGAATTTCAGATTCACAATCAACTCCAGCCAATAGCAAGTTAGAAATCCAAAGTGTGAGGCAATCAACGAGGATGAATGGGCCGGAAACATCCAGCTTCTGCAAAGTCCCAACCAAATCAAGTGGCTCTTCATGCGTCACCCAAAGTGCCCCACGCTGCACTTTATGAGTTGCAATGCGTTCGCGCATTTCATCATCAAAAGCTTGCGCCGTAGCAATATAATGCGCGGGCTGATGCGCCAGCCCCTCAGCAAAACGGCTTTTACCAGATCGTGCACCACCCAAAACCAAAACCACACTCATGGTTTCACCGGCGGAAGGCGCGCGATAAAATGCCCGCGCATAGCTTGCGGCCAGAACTTGAACGGAACCTCACCAGTTTCGGTTTCGCCATGGGCATCAAACCATTGAAGTATCGCTTCGGCCTGCGCCCGCGTGGGTTCGTTGCCGCCTGTGATATATGAATAACGTTGCTCGTCCTGTATCACCACACTGCACGGCCTTGTGCAATTCCACATGCAAATTTGAGTTTCCAAGGTCACATCGGGTCGCGTCTCCAAAACCTCGCGCATATGGCCAATCAGAATCTCGCCACCCGTGCGCCCTTGGGAATCGGTTTTTGATTCCGGCGAAAATTTACAAGTGCTGCAAATAACCAAACGACGCATCTTAATTGGACAAGCTCTCTGACAATGGTAACGTGTCGCTTGTAACCCACAATGGCAACTGTCAACACAGCAAATAACGGCATGAATTTCTCCCGCATCGCCTTCCTCGCCTCCGAAGCCCCTGAAGCGCGCCGCGCCCTGAGCAGGCTTACCAAACTCTATGGCAATGCCGACCCCGAAGCGGCAGATGTTGTTGTGGCCTTGGGCGGTGATGGCATGATGCTGCAAGCCTTGCACAGGTTCACAACGTCTGGTCTGCCCATCTATGGCATGAACCGTGGCTCGGTTGGTTTTCTGATGAATGATTTTGTGGAAAAGAATTTATTAGAACGATTGCATGACGCCGAACTCACCACCATTCGCCCCTTAAAAATGACCGCCATTGATCACGCAGGAAAGAAACACCAAGCCATTGCCTTCAATGAAGTCTCCCTGCTCCGCCAACGCTCGCAAGCTGCTAAATTAAGAATTATGATCGACGATCAAACCCGATTGGACGAATTGATTTGCGATGGTTTGCTGGTGGCAACTCCCGTGGGCAGCACCGCCTATAATCTCTCCGCACACGGACCAATTTTGCCGATTGGCTCACCCTTGCTTGCATTAACGCCTATTAGCGCGTTCCGCCCACGGCGCTGGCGCGGCGCAATTTTGCCACATAAAGCAAAAGTGACGCTGACAGTTTTAGAATCAGAAAAACGCCCCGTGGCGGCTGTGGCAGATCATCTTGAAGTTCGGAATGTGGCTTCAGTTGAAATTGCTGAAAATAAAAAGCGCAGCGTAAAAATCCTGTTTGACCCCGGCCACAGCTTAGCTGAGCGCGTGTTAAACGAGCAGTTTAAGTACTAAAGGTGCTTCGAGACGCGCTTCGCGCTCCTCAGCATGAGGGAAAATGAAAATCCTCATCCTGAGGTGCTCGCCCTTGCGAGCCTCGAAGGATTAAGCCGCCCGCACTAAATCCGCCTTCAAGCGCTTGGCTATTTTGCGAATCCGGTCTTGGCCATAGCGGCCTAAATACTCAACCTGTTTAGCCCGTTCCGCAGCACTCATGTATTCATAGCGCGTAAGCAAGGCTTCGAGCACGCGGCGACCAAAGGCTTCTGCACTGAGAGGCAAGCCCTCTTCGCGGGCTTCCACAACAACTTCGCAAGCGGCCTTTAAAATACCAAAGCACGACTGCGGTAGGCCTGATTTATTGAAAATCGATTTGAAAGAAAGTTGTGACCGTGAATACATCAGCTCACCAGCCCGCTGTGGACTATTGCCAGAAAGATGCGCGAGCGCCGATTCAACCACCGCCATTTCACCCATTGAAGCTGCGCGAACGATCAAAGCCGGTGTCAGCATATTTTTTGCTGCTAAAAACGCTGTGGCCCCTGCTCTCTCATTGGCATCAGCATCAATCAAAATACGCATAACTGCGGTCTCTTCTGCATCAGAAACCAACTCGGTTGCGTCGTTGGCCGCAACCCAACCACGCTCGGCCATCATTTGTCGCATCCGGCTGGCAGCACGTTTGGCCTGCGTGATGCGAATATCTAATGGCAAATCTTTTCGCGCTAACAAAAGTTCAATCATATGTTCAGATTGACCAAAGCGCTGAAATAAAATTTGATAATCTGAGGCTTCCAGTTGCACCACTGGATTTTCAAACAGCGCAACTGCCGTGGCAAGCGGTGCAGATTTTATAATAAAATTTGCAGATTCAGTGGTTAAATCATCGCGTTTAGCAACCGTTGTTTGGCGTGCCTCATCACCCACTTTCAAAACCGCCATCATGTGCCATTCATTGAGCGACGGCGTTTGAGCAAGGAAGGGCAGAGCAATCTCATCTTCATCAGCAATGATTGAAAACACAATATCTGCATGTAGATTTTTCTGGTGAAGCAGATCAGTGGCAAGTGCGCTTCGCACAATTTGCGTAGAATCAACTGTCAATTTGAGAACAATAGGAGTCACCTGCTCGCGTTCCAGCGGCGGAGTTTCGGCATCATCCAAAAGCAAAACCAATTGCTTTGCAAGAGTCATACGCGCTTTAGCATCACCATTTTCAAGAACAGCGGCCAGCACGGACACATCTAAGCCTTCAACAAAATCTTCACTCATCACATACCAACTCAACTAAGACTTTAGCCAAGCTAGCACTGAAGGTTTAACAATCCGTTCATAATGAAATTTAAGGTTTCAGAAACCAATTCAGTGCGGCAGCACACCGGCTTGTTGCAGCTTAAATTGCAGCAAATCGCGGTCAAATGGCTTCATCAGGAAATCTGATGCGCCATCCATAATGGTTTCGGCCATTGTGTCCACATCCGGCAAATCGGCATAGAATATCACAATGGGCTTGCGGCTGCGGCGGCCATTATGGCCAACCAAGCGCAAAAAATCTCTGGTAGCGGCAGCCGTGGTGGCTTCCATCATCACCACATCAGGCTTCTGATCTTGGCAAAATTTTATGCCTTCTTCAGCGCCAGCCCGTTCAGAGCAATTTACACCAAGGCCAAGCAAAATCTGTGAGAGGCGTTGCCTCTCAGTTGGGTTTTTGTCGATAAGCAAACAGTTGATCATCACTAAACTCGCTTCACAATTAGGGTTCGTTCACCGTACCTAAGACGAGTCCTGACTCCGTGATGGTTAACGAGACGTTAACTGACTTATAAACACCCCTATAATTTGAATTAAGTTATTGAATATACAGTCTAAATAACATCAGTCCACAGAGTTATCAACAGTGTTAGAATTGTGGCGTTCGGTCTCTGTTCTGACTCTTTGGGGCAGACTCAGTCTGGTCTTCGCATCCGCCAAGCGGAATCCACGGTAGCATATTCAGAGTAACCCAATCGTAGAATTGGTTTCATCGCAGCCGAGTTTACGCGGCCATTTTCAATAAATTGATCAGCAATATGAATGCCCACAACGCGACCAATCACCAGCCAGTCATTCGCCTTGCCATCACACGCTGGCAAGGCCACTGTTTGAAAATGCTTACATTCCAAACAAACTGGGCTTGCAGCAACCCGGGGTGGCTTGATTAAGGTACAAACTGCTTTTTCAAGCCCGGCAATTTCAAATTCATCACCTCGCGCCACTGTGGAACTGGCATTCATGGCGTCGCGCAAATCATAAGTGGCAAGATTAACGGCAAACTCTTTGGTTTCCGCGATATTGCTAAGTGTATCTTTATAACCCCCAGAGCCAAAGGCTACATAATAAGGACTTTCGGAAAAGGCGTTGAAAAAACTATAAGGAGCCAGATTAGCTTGACCGCTACTTGAGACAGTAGAAATCCACCCAATCGGGCGCGGCATAACAATGGCTTTGAACGGGTCCAAAGCCAACCCATGATTATTTAATGCCGTTTCATAAAACATCAGGCCAACTGCTTCAAAAGATTTGGAATATCCGCCACACTGGCAAGCACATGATCCGCCAAATGAGCGAGATCATCATGCGCGGCGTTTCCAGTTAAAACGCCAATGGCAAGGCCCGCACCACCATTATGGGCTTCTTCCATATCATGTGAGTTATCACCCACCATGGCAATCTCATGGGGCTGCAAGCCAGTGCGTCCCGCAAAAAGCGCAATCATCTGACCAGAAGGTTTTGGAATTTCGACGGAATCCGCGCCAATAATATGCACAAAATAATCATGAACCCCAAGCTCTTCCATATGATATTTAGCCGATGCTGCAATATCATTGGTAGCCACACCCAAAATAATGTCCATTGCATGTAATTCATCAAACACTGGCACTAAGTCCATGAGTGGTTTCATATAAAGCCTGGCATCAGCGGCATAATCATGGTTGATCTTTTGCACTTTGGCGCGCTTTTCAGCAGCATTGTAATCTGGCCACCAAATATCCACCAACTGATCAATGGTGCCCGCCGCCAAAACACTTCCCGCCTTGAAACCATCAGTTTCAGGATCATAACCTGCTAAACTCAGCAGTTCTATAACCCGCGCTTCGTTGGCGTTCATTTCCTTGGCCAGCATGGATTTATAAACGGGCACCCATGTGGCATTGGCCTCGATCAATGTGCCATCCTTATCGAATAAAATACCCTTAATCGCCATTATTTTCCCCACCGCGTTAGCAATGCCAGCGCATCAGGCCGTGGCCTATCTTCCATCTGCACTGAACTATGACCGATATAAATCAACCCCGCAATTTTCTCAGCCGCATTAACACCCATCACAGTTTTTGCGCCCTCATCATAGATCACCCAATCGCTCTGCCATTGGGCATCAAAACCAAGCGCAGTTGCAGCCATAACAGCATTATAACACACAGCCGCCGCCGACATTTGCTGTTCCCAAACCGGGATTTTACCATGGGGTGCCGCCGTTGAAACTACTGCGAGAACGACCGGTGCTCGCATAAATAAGCCGCGCTGAAAATTCAAAATCTCTTGGCCATGGCTGGGATTTTGTGTTGTCCAAACTTCAGCAAAACCTTCCCCCACTTTGGCCCGCGCATCGTCTTCAAATAAAATGAACCGCCAAGGTGAAAGCTTGCCATGATCAGGCACGCGCACTGCGATTTCCAAAATTTCAGCAAGCTGCTCGGTGGAAGGTCCAAGCCCTGCCATTGCTTTGGCCGACGCGGATTTGCGGCTTTTCAAAAAAGCCAACAGCGAAGTTGTATCATTCAGTTTTGTCATAGCGCTACTTAATCTGCCCACCATTGAAATGGCAATGCTTTCAATTGCAGGGCAGCCATTAACCAATTGTTAAGCATTTTCTTGCGCCTGCCAAAACTTCCTGCTTTGGTAATTTCACCAGCCGCAAAGTGCTGGGGGGAAAGAGTTAAACAGGGACAAAGCGAATGGACGCCAGCACCCGTCCACCGCAGAAACGCCACCGGAGCGCGAGCACACTTGCCGCTGCTCTGGTGGCAATTCTGTTTTCGGCATCGCCTATAAGCCATGCGTCAACCACTGAAAACGCCGGCACCCCCACCCCCGATATTCTGCTGAGCACTTCATCAGCCGCCCATGATATTGCAATCACCACCGTAAAATCCGGCAGTGAAGGATTAGAACTTTCGGCCCGCTTTACTGATCAAAGCCAAGAAACAGTGAGCGAGATTGCATGGACCATCCGCAATGATGCGGGTGAAAAAGTTTTTGAAGGTCAAGCCGCAATTGCAGATGCCACCCTGCCCCCCGGCGATTACCGCGTAACTGCACGCTATGGTGCCGCACAAATTCTACAGGGCGTAACCGTGCATGAAGGCACCAAGCTTTCGGTGAGCTTCATTCTAAATGCAGGTGCATTGCGTATTCTGCCGCGCGTGAAAGGCATTGAGTCTCTGAGTTTGCCAAGCTTCAGCAAAGTATTTGCAAGCAACGGGCCAATGCGCGGTCAGCTTATCACAACATCAAATACGGTTGGCGAAATTTTGAAAATTAGTGCTGGTGAATATCGTATTGAAAGCCACTTTGAAATTGGCAATGCCGTTGCTGTCACCGATGTTAAAATTAAGTCTGGCATAATGAGTGCTGTGAACATCGACCACAAAGCTGGATTGTTAAATCTATCGGCTGCGGCCGCCAATGATGAAGATGTGCGATGGACAATTGTTGATGAAGTGGGAACCCCTTTGCCACTGTTTAGTGGGCTTTTAGCAACAGTCGTCCTAAAGCCCGGCCATTATAAAGCATCGGTGGCAATTCCGAGCGGTACAATTGAAAATGAGTTTGATATTTCCGCAGGCCAAATTTTAAATATCGATTTTTCTCAAAAATGAAATGGGGCAGCCACCGCTGCCCCACCGCGAATTTCACTTCATCATCATCGCTTTTTTGGCCATATCAATATGCATTGAGCAATCATCCATCTTATGATCTTTCATGGATTTGTCGGCCATCATCATTTCTTCGGTGGCCATCTTAACTCCATCAGCCATCTTCGGATCAACGTCCTTCTTGATCGTGTCCATAACCATCATCATAGTGGCATCGTCACAGGTTGCTTTTGCCATTTCGTCAGCAAAGCTAGATGATGTGAATGCAACAGTGATGAATGCAGCGCTTACAAATAATTTAATCATGATTTTTCTCCGAGAAATTAGGGACCAACCGTCCCACCCGTAATTTCTGCTTCGCTAAAATCAAATGCGAATGACGATTAAGTTAAGCACGACAATGTGATTGCAGGTGAAGATTATGCGCCGCTAAACCAGTTGTAACCTTGGTTTTCCCAAAAACCACCCGGGTAATCATTGGTAACAAAAATCTCCATCACGTGCTTTGGATTTTTAAAACCAAGCTTAGTTGGCACGCGAATTTTGAACGGAAAACCATAGCGCGGTTCAATCGTTCTATCATTGAAGGTGAGTGCCATTGTCGTTTGTGGATGAAGGGCCGTAGCCATATCCAAACTGGTGAAATAATCATCGGCGCATTTAAAGCCCACATATTTGGCCGTCGTGTCTGCTCCCACTTTGCGGAGGAAATCGCCAAATGAAGGTCCACCCCATTTGCCGATCATGCTCCAGCCTTCAACACAGATGTGCCGTGTTATTTGTGAGTGTTGCGGCAGGGCGCGCAATTGTTCCAATGTCCAGCTGGCTTGGTCGGCAATCATGCCACCCAGTTTCAGTTTATAATCGGCCTCAACCACCTGCACCACTTGGTCTTCGCCATAATAAGCATTGAACCGAAACGGATCGACCACATCTTTTTGTTCATAGGTAATCGCAAGCTTAGTGGGGTCAAACAAAGCGCCTTGCGCCTTATCATTCCAGTTCGACATAGCTTTCAAAATACGGTCCACCGCCGTGCCATCTTCAACGGAATCACAGCCTGTCAATAAAGCCAGCGCACCCAGCGAAAGCGTTTGCTTCATAAACATGCGGCGCTCGATATTGAGAATGGGCTGCGTGCGCTCCAACATCAGTGGAGCAGCTTTGCGTTTAAGCAACATGATCAGTCTCCTTTTTTGTCTTGGCCCAGCCAGTAATCATTGGAATGAGGGTTGAAGGCACAATGGCCACCAAAACCAAATGCATAACAATGAAGGCACAGATCAAAGCCATGCAGATAAAATGCACCAGCCGCGCCCCTTCATAACCACCAAACAAAAGTCCGAGTGTTTGAAACTGCACTGATTTCCAAATGACCAAGCCAGAGAGAAACACCGCCAGCATAAGAACGATCACACCAATATATGAAATTTTCTGAACAGAATTATAACTGCCAACACTGTGCGGAAGCTTGCCGCGCAGCGCCTTGCTCAAATCACTCAAAATCGATGATGGCGTGACAGGAAATAGCGATCTGCGATAATGGCCCGAAATTATGCTCACTAAAAAATAGATCAGGAGATTGATCACAAACACCCACATCACTGCAAAGTGAAACTGAATGCCACCGCCCAACCAACCACCAAGTGTTAAAGCTTTGGGAAATCGCAATGCTTCAAAAAGCGGCGCTGCATTATAAATCTGCCACCCACTCATAATCATCAACACCATTGCAACAGCGTTGATCCAGTGGAAAACTCGCACATATAGCGGGTGAATTTTAATTCTGTCGCCAGCACTTCTCATCATCGGCCTCCCTTGATCTTATGATTGATCAACTTGGAACGAACGACAAGTAAACTTAGATCACTTTTTATGCACTCACGCTAAGGAAGCCCGAACGGCAGGGGCAACCTTGCTACCCAAAATCTCAATGGCCTTCAATTGTTCGGCATGAGGCACCGTGCCGATCGCCATTTGAATAAGAATGCGAGTGTTCTTGAATGTCTCATGCAATTCCAAAATACGGTCGGTCACCCGCGCCGCATCGCCAATGATCAGGTTGCCCGTTGGCCCAGCCGCCGCTTCAAAATGCGCCATGCCTTGTGGGCCCCAGCCGCGCTCACGGCCAATGCGGTTCATCACTTCCAAATGCGATGCACTATAAATTTTCTTAGCATGATCAGTTGTAGTGGACACAAAGCCATGCATGTTCAGGCTAAGTTGAATTTTGCTCGCATCATGGCCAGCCTTGGCATGGCTTTCGCGGTAGAGCTGAAAGAACGGCGCGAAGCGACGCGGGTCCCCACCAATAATCGCCAGCGCCATCGGCAAATCTAAAGTCGCTGCCCGCACCGCCGATTCAGGCGTGCCACCCACTGCAATCCAAATCGGCATTTTAGATTGCTCTGGCCGTGGATAAATTCCAGAATTTTTAAGCGAGGGTCGCAGACCACCATTCCAAGTGATACGGTCAGCATCGCGCAGCTTCATCAGCAGATCAAGCTTCTCCGAAAACAGCGAATCATAATCATCTAAATTATAACCAAACAGCGGATAGGATTCGATGAACGACCCCCGGCCCGCCATAATTTCAGCCCGCCCATTTGAAATGCCATCGACAGTCGCAAATTGTTGGAACACGCGCACCGGATCATCAGATGACAGCACGGTGACTGCGCTCGAAAGCCTGATGCGCTTGGTGCGCGAAGCCCCCGCCGCCAAAGCTACAGCAGGAGACGACACAGCGTAATCCGCACGGTGATGTTCGCCCACGGCAAACACATCAAGCCCAGCTTGATCAGCCAGTTCCATCTCTTCAACTAAATTACGCAAGCGAATCCCAGCCTGCTCAGGGTGGCCCGCAGCCACATCCGCAAAAGTGTAAATTCCAATTTCCATAGTAGCTATATGAAACTTTAATTGTTACTTTTCAAGCCTCGGCACTTATCGGAACAATACTTTACATCGTCCCAAACTTTTTCCCACTTCTTGCGCCACGCAAAAGCCTTGCCGCATGTGGCGCACGTTTTGGAAGGAAGATTAGATTTAGACACGCCGCGCATATCAGCCTTTGGTGCGGAGCGTAGAGCGCCCACCATCCACACCAATCACCTGCCCAGTAATCCAACCCGCATCGGGTGAGAGCAGCAGGGCCGCCATATAAGCAATATCATCAGGCTCACCAAGGCGCTGAGCAGCGTGCATCAATGCAATAGAATTTGCCATGGCTTCGTTCGATGTGAGGCCCACAGCCAAGGGCGTGCGCGTTAGCGAAGGCGCCAAACAATTCACACGGATTTTAGGCGAAAGCTCCGCCGCCAGCGCCCGCGTCAACCCTTCAACGGCTCCCTTTGCCATAGAAACTGACGCATGAGCCGCAAACCCTTGCGCTACCGCCACGGTAGAGAACAACAATATGGAAGTCGTCGCCTGTGTCGAGGCCTTAAGCAGCGGCAATGCCGCCTGAACCGCCCGAAACGCGCCCAGCGCATTAATCTCAAAATCTCGCAACGCATCAGCATCAGTGAGGCGGTGAACCGGCTTCAAATTAATCGTCCCCGCTGCATAGCAAAGCCCGTCGATGGCTGGGCCCGCCTGTTGAATAGCCGTTTCCAGCGATGCCCGATCCTGAACATCCACCACAGAAAACGTGGCATTGAGTTCAGAGGCGAGCACAGAAAGCCGCTCCTCATCCCGTGCAATAAGATGAATTGAATTTCCGTTTGAGTGGAGCCGACGAGCAACCGCCGCCCCAATCCCACCCGTCCCACCGATGATTATGTGTTTGGTCATGGAGGTGATACGATCAATTCTCAAATTCGGATGATCAATTGGAGAAAGGGACCTCATCAGTCGCGTTGCGACAGCTTTTCCAAAGGAGAAGCGCGAAGTCCAGCACCGCCCTCAATTATTTCACCCTTCTCCGCTGGAGAAGGTGCCCCAACGGGGCGGATAAGATCCCAAGCTAAAGCTATTGTCTTTCAAAAAAACTGTGGATGAATACTTGAATAACTTGGGCAGCGTAACTAACTAATTAAAAATTTCGGCAGGAGAACATCCATGGATCTAATACCGGCAATCTCATCAGCAAATAGCGCTCTAGCTCTACTTGGCAAAGTAACGGATCTGGACTTACCCGGAAAAAGTGGAGAGATTTTCTGCCGTTTAGTTCATCTCAGCCATTTGGGCTTCGAATGTGATGGGCGATTTGTAGCCCAAAGCTGAGTGTCTCCTGCGCGGATTATAGAAGCCGTCGATGTAATGGC
>JANNBH010000086.1:0-5294 GCA_031385245.1 Hyphomicrobiales bacterium
GGCCCAATCTTTCATGGTTGGTTTTTCACCCGGTAGTTGCGGCAATTTTCCATCGAGGAATTTACGGAAGCTTTCACCAGCGGTGTTTACATACTTTCCATCACGCATAGCGAAATACATCGGCACATCTAAAGCGTAATCCACATAACGCTCAAAACCCATGCCGTCTTCAAACACAAAGGGCGTCATGCCTGCTCTGGAATTATCAGTGTCAGTCCACACATGTGAGCGGAAGGATTGATAGCCATTGGGCTTGCCTTCCAAGAATGGTGAATTGGAAAACAGGGCTGTGGCCAGCGGTTGCAGCGCAATCGAGCTGCGTAGTTTTTTCACCATATCAGCTTCGGACGCGTAATCCAAATTCACTTGCACGGTGCAAGTGCGAAACATCATATCGCGGCCCATGGTGCCCACCTCATCCATGTAAGGCGCCATAATTTTATAACGGCCTTTGGGCATAATTGGTGTTAGTGCCCGAGTCCAAACGGGGCTGGCACCCAAACCTAGAAAACAAATGCCCAGTTTGTCACCAATAACTCGCACTTGTTTCAAATGTTCCGAAATTTCGCCGCAAGTTTCGTTCACTGTGTTGAGTGGCGCACCGGAGAGTTCAAACTGACCACCCGGTTCCAATGATATATTGGCCAATGAATTTGGATCAGCCAGCGCAATAATATGCTCACTTTCGTAAACGCCTTCCCAGCCATAAGAATCACGCAAGCCTTCAAGCAAAGCGCGAATGCCGTTGTTGCCTTCATAAGGCACTGGGCCAAGAGTATCTTTATAGAAGGGGAATTTTTCATGTTCGGTGCCAATGCGCCAGTCTTGCTTTGGTTTAAAACCTTCGGTGAAATAGCTGATCAGTTGGGCGCGGCTTTCAATGGTTGCGCGCGCAGCTTCGTTATCGGGCGTTGGTCCGCTCACTTGTTTTTAGCTCCAATTAAGCCCTCTATCTAAGCATTCCGCATGACAGCGGCAAGGCACAGATTGTAATATATCTTATTACGATTTAGCAGGACTTCCCCAGTCACCAATGGCAGCTTGCACAAGTGAAAGCACGGCAACTGCCGCCGTATCTGCCCGCATAATACGCGGGCCTAAGCTTATGCCGATGACAAAAGGCAAAGATTTCAAATGGCGGCGCTCTTCTTCGGTAAATCCGCCTTCTGGCCCCACAATGATGGCGGCTGGCGTTTTTACGCCTTTTAACGCTTGTAACGGGTCCGAAATGATTGCGGTTTCATCGCAGAATATCAATGTGCGGGAGGCATCCCACTCGCGCAGTGCGGCCTCAAATTTCTGTGGCTCTAAGACTTCCGGCACATAGACTAGGTTGCACTGCTCGGCGGCCTCAATCACATTGGCTTTCATGCGGTCTAAATTCACGCGCTCGGCAATGGTGCGCGCCGTGATGATGGGGCGCAAACGCCTTGCGCCCAGCTCCGTGGCCTTCTGCACCAGATAATCCAAGCGCTGATGCTTGAGGGGCGCAAACAGATAATCAATATCGGGGGGCGGTGTTGCCGCACTCACGAGCTTTTCACAGCGAATGGCAACAGATTTCTTGTCCGCCTCAGTGATATAAGCCAACCATTCGCCATCTGTGCTGTTAAACACGCGCAAAGCATCGCCTGCCACCAAACGCAACACATTTGTTAAGTAGTGTCCTTGCTCTTTGGGCAGCGCAATTTCTGCTGCAACAAAAAGCGATTCTTCAACATGTAACCTTGGTGTGGTTTTTGCCATTCCGCTCGTGTAACACGGCCACCATGACTGAAGCCAGCCAGATTGTTGATGCGGTTAAGGGAAGTTGGGTGGACCACTTGCCTGAAGCTTTACGTCCCTATGCACAGCTGATGCGCTTAGACCGGCCGATTGGCTGGTGGCTTTTATCGCTGCCCTGCTGGTGGGGATTGGTGTTGGCGCAGATTGGCGCTGGCGGTGGCATTCCAAACTTAAAATATGCTGCGCTGTTCTTGGCCGGAGCCATTGTGATGCGCGGTGCAGGTTGCACACTGAATGATATCGTGGACCGTGATATTGATGGCAAGGTGGAGCGCACGCGGGCGCGGCCCATTCCTTCTGGGCGCGTGACGGTTAAGGGAGCTTCAATTTTTCTGGCGTTGCAATTACTTCTCGGCTTGCTCATTCTTTTACAGTTCAACAAGTTCACAGTGGTTCTGGCAATTGCTTCATTGGCAATCGTAGCGATTTACCCGTTTATGAAGCGCATCACTTATTGGCCGCAACTTGTGTTGGGCATGGCCTTTAATTGGGGAGCACTTTTAGGCTGGACCGCCATTCATGGTGCAGTGTCGTGGGCGGCGGTGGCACTTTACGTAGGCGGCATTTCTTGGACCATGGCTTATGATACGATCTATGCCCATCAAGACAAGGAAGATGATGTATTGATCGGCGTTAAATCAACGGCATTGAAATTTGGCGCGGCCACACCGCAATGGCTGGCGGTTTTCTTCGCCGCTGCTTTGGTATTGATCGATCTTAGTTTGTGGCTTGTATCAGCTCCACTTCCTGCCCATGTGGGTGTGGCGGGTGCAGCACTTCATGCCACGTGGCAGGTGGTTCGATTTAAAGACGATGATCCGGCGCTGTGTCTAAAATTATTTAGGGCCAATCGCTTTTTTGGACTCATTATTCTCGCTGGACTTTTGATAGGGTGTTTCATTCAATGACTGATGAACTTTTAAACATTGCGTCTGATGTGGTGGCGCGGGCTTTGAAGCGTGGTGCCACGGCTGCGGATGCTATGGCCATTGAACGGCGCGACACTGAAATTTCAGTTCGTCAAGGCAATATCGAAAAATTGGAAACAGCCGAGTCTCGTGAAATTGGGTTACGAGTTTTTGCTGGGCAATCATCGGCCTTGATCGCCGGCAGCGTGCTCACATCTGAAGCTCTGGACCGCATGGTGGAGCGCTGTGTTCAAATGGCTAAATTAGCTCCACCTGATCAATATGCGGGCCTTGCTGATCCATCACAATTGGCCATGGGCACCATTGATTTGGATTTGATTTCGGCTGATTTCCCAACGGCAGAAAAACTGAAAGAAATGGCACTTGAAGCAGAGGGTGCGGCCCTTGCGGTGCCAGGTGTTACGCGCAGCAATGGCGCTGGGGCTTCTGCGTCTGACGGTATGATCGGGCTTGCTGCTTCGAATGGTTTTGCACGCAGTTATCGGCGCACAGGGTTTGGCCTCAGCGCATCAGTCGTTGGTGGTGAAGGCACTTCGATGGAGCGCGACTATGATGGCACATCAGCCAATCATTTCAGCGATCTTGAAAACCCTGAGAAAATTGGCCGCACGGCGGGCGAGCGCGTGGTGAAGCGCTTAAATCCGTGCAAACTTTCTTCACAATCTGTGCCTGTAATTTTTGATCGGCGCGTGGCTTCCAGTTTGATTGGGCATTTTGCTGGGGCTATCAATGGTGGGGCCATTTCGCGCGGCGTGAGCTTTCTAAAAGACCATATGGGCAAGGCGGTTTTTAAATCTGGCATCAACATTATTGATGATCCGCTGCGACCGCGTGGACCCTCATCGCGCAGTTTTGATGGCGAAGGCCTGCCCGTGCAGCGCCGCGTACTGATTGAAAAAGGTGATTTAACAGGTTGGGTTTTAGATTTGCGTTCCTCGCGACAATTGAGCTTGGCTCCCACTGGCAATGGCGGGCGCGGGCTTGCTTCGCAGCCTTCCGCCGGCACAAGCAATTTGCATATGGAAGCGGGTGAACAATCGCCAGAAGAAATGGTCAAGGCAATTAGCAAAGGCTTACTCATTACAGAATTTATCGGTAGCAGCATCAATTCTGCTACGGGAGATTATTCACGCGGGGTTTCTGGTTATTGGTTTGAGAATGGTGAGATTCAATATCCGGTGAGTGAGATTACCGTTGCTGGAAATTTGATCGAGATGTTTTTGGCTTTAACGCCAGCCAATGATTTACTGTTCAAAGGCTCTACCAATGCACCTTCTTGTTTAGTGGAAGGCATGACCATTGCGGGGCGTTAAAGTTCCAGATCATTTGCAAGCTGATGCAGAATTGCTGTGTGGTGTGATGCGCGAGGCGGGTGTGCTTGGTCTGAAACTTTTGGCGCAGAAGGTGAAACATTGGGCCAAGCCTGATGGTTCGGTGGTGACTGAGGCTGATCTTGCCATCAACGAATTTTTGCGTGATCGCTTGCACGGGGCACGACCCAGCTATGGCTGGCTTTCGGAAGAAACTCCTGATGATGTGCAGCGCTTATCGTGCCAAAAATTATGGGTGGTAGATCCTATTGATGGCACGCAAAGTTTTGTAAATGGCACTGATGGCTGGTGCATTGGGGCAGCTTTAATTGATGGCACTCGACCTGTGCTTTCAGTGCTCCATCGCCCAATGGTTGATGAGTTTTATTTTGCAGCAACAGGCAGTGGTGCATGGTGCAATGAACAGCGCTTAGGGCCTCGTGATGGAGCCTCGCTTGATCAAGCTCAACTGATGGGCACCGGCAAGGTTTTGAAAGTTTTGGCGGCGGCTGGAGTTAACGCCGTTAATTCACCTCAGCATCCTCTATTGTTGCGGCTGGCCTTTGTGGCACAGGGGCGCACTGATATTGCATTTTCATTCGGCCATAAAAATGATTGGGATTTGGCGGTGGGTGATTTATTGGTGCAGGAATCTGGGGCCAAGCTTAGCGCCTTGGATGGCAACCAAATGATTTATAATAAGCCGGAGCCATGGCAAAACGGAATGGTGGCTGCAGGGCCATTGCGACACGCAACACTTATGAAATACTTGGAGACATTATGACGGCGAAAAAAGATGACCAACTCATTCACTTGGTTTTTGGGGGTGAGCTTGATGATGTATCAGAAGTGAAGTTTAAGGATTTGGCTTCACTTGATGTGGTTGGATTTTATCCCAATTATGCCACAGCCCATCAAGCGTGGCAGGGCAAAGCCCGCGAAACAATTGACAATGCTCAGATGCGTTATTTCATTGTGCATTTGCACAGGTTGCTTGATCCAGCGACGGATGATTGAGGTTCTAAACTCTGCCATCATTTTGCGCTTTAGCCAAAGGCAAATTACTGGCGATTTGGGCTGCCAAAATCTTTCGCACTTCAGTGCAGTCAAGCTGCATTTGGGCCACCAGCTCTTCAACTGATTTAAATGTTTTATCGCCACGCACCAGATCAACAAAACTTACGATCAAAATGCGGCCATAGAGATCAATGGTCTGATCGAGCAAAAATACTTCCAAGAATGTGCGGTTGGTGTTGAAGGTGGGGCGGTC